>NZ_CP009920.1:1510000-1820000 GCF_000832985.1 Priestia megaterium NBRC 15308 = ATCC 14581 | reverse complement strand
AATATTGAAGATGTGCATCCGCACGACGTTGCGACAGTAGTAGACGCTGATGGAATTGCGATTCGTGCAGGTCATCACTGTGCGCAGCCGCTGATGAAATATTTAAACGTATCTTCTACTGCACGTGCAAGCTTCTATCTGTATAACACGGAAGAAGAAGTAGATAAATTGGTGTCATCATTAATAAAAACGAAGGAGTATTTTACAAATGGCTTTTAATAATTTAGATACTCTCTATCGTCAAGTAATTATGGACCATTATAAAAACCCGCGTAATCGTGGAACGTTGAATGAAGATACTGTGAACATTCATATGAATAACCCGACGTGCGGAGACCGCATTGAACTTTCCTTAAAAGTAGAGGACGGCAAAGTGGTGGATGCAAAGTTTGAAGGTGAAGGATGTTCAATTTCAATGTCATCAGCTTCAATGATGACACAAGCAATTAAAGGTCAAGAAGTAGACAAAGCGTTTAAAATGGCCCATATCTTCTCTGACATGATGCAAGGTAAAGAGTATGATGATAGTATAGATTTAGGAGATATTGAAGCACTTCAAGGTGTAGCAAAATTTCCTGCGCGTATTAAATGTGCAACACTAGCGTGGAAAGCGATGGAAAAAGGTCTTAACGAACAAAAATAAGACCTTCATTCATTCCCAATCCTATCAAGTAGGGGGTAATAAAAGATGGCTAAAAAAATGCCAGAAATCGGCGATTATAAATATGGATTTTCCGATAAAGACGTATCAATTTTCCGCTCTAAACGCGGTTTAACAAAAGAAATCGTAGAAGAAATTTCTCGTATGAAAGAGGAACCACAATGGATGCTTGACTTCCGTTTGAAATCTCTAGAGCACTTCTACAACATGCCAATGCCACAGTGGGGCGGAGACATGGCAAGCTTAGACTTTGATGAAATTACGTACTACGTAAAACCATCTGAGAAGTCTGAACGCTCTTGGGATGAAGTTCCTGAAGAAATTAAACAAACGTTTGATAAACTTGGTATTCCTGAAGCAGAGCAAAAGTATCTTGCGGGTGTATCAGCTCAGTACGAATCTGAAGTTGTTTATCACAATATGAAAGAAGATCTTGAAGCGCAAGGTATCGTATTTAAAGATACGGATACGGCGCTAAAAGAAAACGAAGATATTTTCCGTGAGCATTTTGGAAAAGTTATCCCGCCAACGGATAACAAATTCTCTGCTCTTAACTCAGCGGTTTGGTCTGGTGGATCATTCATTTACGTACCGAAAGGCATAAAAGTAGACACACCATTACAAGCTTATTTCCGTATTAACTCTGAAAATATGGGACAGTTTGAGCGTACGTTAATTATTGCTGATGAAGGCTCACACGTTCACTATGTAGAGGGCTGTACAGCACCTGTTTATACAACAAACTCTCTTCACAGTGCCGTTGTAGAGATCATCATCAAAAAAGATGCGTATTGCCGCTATACAACAATTCAAAACTGGGCGAACAACGTATACAACCTTGTAACAAAACGCGCGGTTTGTGAAGCAAACGCAACAATGGAATGGATTGATGGAAACATCGGTTCTAAGTTAACAATGAAATATCCAGCTGTTATCTTAAAAGGTGAAGGTGCACGTGGTATGACATTATCTATTGCCCTTGCTGGTAAAGGACAGCACCAAGATGCTGGTGCAAAAATGATTCACTTAGCACCGAACACATCTTCAACGATCGTATCAAAATCAATTTCAAAACAAGGCGGTAAAGTAACATACCGCGGTATCGTACACTTCGGCCGTAAAGCAGAAGGTGCACGTGCGAACATTGAGTGTGATACGCTGATTATGGATAATCAATCAACTTCTGATACAATTCCGTACAATGAGATTTTAAATGACAACATCTCACTTGAGCATGAAGCGAAGGTATCGAAAGTATCTGAAGAACAATTATTCTATCTAATGAGCCGCGGTATTTCTGAAGAAGAAGCAACAGAAATGATTGTAATGGGCTTTATTGAGCCATTTACAAAAGAGCTTCCAATGGAATATGCAGTAGAAATGAACCGTCTAATCAAATTTGAAATGGAAGGTTCAATCGGTTAATAATAGATCAAAACTCGTTTGCTCTTTATGCAAACGAGTTTTTTTGTATCGTTTGTATTAAAATAAAGAAAAGCGAAGCTAAGAACATAGAGGAGGAGTGGCATGATTTATATTGGAGTTACAGGCTGGGGAGATCATGATTCATTATATGAAGCGGGGGTTTCATCAAGAGACAAGCTTGCCGTATATGCAGGCCATTTTCCAATTGTTGAAGTCGATTCATCTTTTTATGCAATTCAACCAACATCAAATGTAGAAAAATGGGTGAACGATACACCGGAATCTTTTCGTTTTGTAGTAAAAGCCTATCAAGGTATGACAGGGCATATGAGAGAAGGAAATCCGTTTGATAGCAAAGAAGAAATGTTTCATGCGTTTTTAGAATCAGTGAAGCCTTACGTAACATCGAATAAACTTGGTATGATTTTATTTCAAATGCCGCCCTGGTTTGACTGTACAAAAGAAAATGTAGCCTATTTGAGATATAGCCGCGAGAAGTTTGGCGATTTGCCAGTAGCGCTTGAGTTTCGAAATCAATCTTGGTTTAAGCCATTTTTCTACGATAAAACGCTGACGTTTATGGAACAAGAGAAGTGGATTCACGGTATTTGTGATGAACCGCAGGCAGGAGAAGGCTCTATTCCTATTGTGATTCATGCTACAGATAAACAGAAAACACTTATCCGTTTTCACGGACGAAACGTACACGGTTGGAATAAGCCCGCAGAAGGCAATTGGCGAGCAGTAAGGTTTTTGTATCGTTACAATGAAAAAGAGCTCCTAGAGTGGAAAGAACGGCTTGAAAAGCTGCAAAAACAAACGAAGGACATTTACCTGTTATTTAATAATAACTCGGGCGGAGATGCTGTACATAATGCCAAACAGCTTATGAGTTTATTAAATATTGAATATGAGAATTTAGCTCCTAAACAATTAGATTTTTTTAATGAATTTTAGCACTGAGTCCTATAAAAGTTTATATAAATAAGGAAGAAGGAATATAAACGTCAAATAGGTAGAAAAGTATATGTAAAACCTCACTTTTTTCTTTCAAAATCATAAATTGATTAAGAAAGGAGTGAGTTACTATGATTACCTTAGCGCCTATCGTAATTGAAGGTCATACGTTTAATGCAGTTACCGTATTACTGCCAAAAACAACTTTGTTAACAATCTCATCAGATAAAGGTTACATTATGTGCGGAGCACTAGACGTAGGTCTATTAAATGATAAATTAGCTGATCGTCAAATAATAGCTGGAAGAGCTGTAGGTGTACGTACAATTGAGCAGCTTCTTGAAGCGCCTCTTGAATCTGTAACGCTTGAAGCTGAAAAAAGAGGGATTTTTAAAGGAATAATTGGCAAAGATGCTTTATTGAAAATGCTTTAATATAGTCGAGAATTTAAGATAAAACTTTTTAAAAGAAGCGTGAACCTCCTTATACATGCATACATATAGCTTGTAAGGAGGGATTTTTTTTGGTTAAACTTCGTCGGAAATTAACAAGAAAAGGCCCGCTTCCTTTTCGTTACGTTCTGTTGCTCACCTTTCTTTTTTTTATGCTTTCTACAGGGGTAGGATTATGGCTAATTAATAGAGGGATTGAACCGACGTTAATGAAATATGCTGAAGCACAAACAAAAGAGATTGCAACTTTAGTTATTAATAAAGCGGTGAATAAACAGGTACTTGATCAATTGGACGTAGATGTTATTAAAGTGGAATCTACACCTAACGGTCAAGTAGCTAAAATTGACACAGCGCTTGTAAATCGGGTTAGAGCTCAAACTACGTCATTTGTCCAGGCTAACTTAAAAGAAGCAGAGAAAGGGAATTTAGATGCACTTGAACTTCCAACAGATATTCGTATTGAAAAAAGTGAAAAGTTGCGGAATCAAGGAATTGTATACCAAGTTCCGCTTGGGCAAGCGACTAATAATGCGCTGCTTGGAAATCTAGGTCCGCTGATTCCGGTTAAATTTCATGCTATTGGTGACGTTCAAACAGACGTAGTGCGAAAAATCGAGGAGTATGGAATAAATAATGCGTTTCTTGAAGTATCTATCAAAGTAAAAGTAAACATGCAAATTATTATCCCATTTGCAACTAAAAAAACAACCGTTACGGCTACAATCCCGGTCGGAGGCACCGTTATTCCTGGAAACGTTCCTGACTATTTTAACGGTGGAAACTCGTCTTCTCCGGCGATTGAACTTCCGAAGAAAAATTAACAATATTATATTAACGTGATAAAGTATTACTAAAAAAGCAGGTGCGGAAGTTCAAAAAGACTTTCATACTTGCTTTTATTCCTTGGATAATTTGTCTGAATTTTCTATAAAAAATATTTTGACATACTATCTTCTCCCTTCTATAATTTGAGATAGGAAGTTATAGAAAGAATAATCTAAAAATTATAAAAATTCTCGCTGATCTACGATAAAAAGAGAGTAGGGAGAGAACAGAAGGGGGAATTACAGTGGAAAATAGGCCGCAGTGGGGATCAAGAGCAGGGTTTATTTTAGCAGCAGCAGGTTCAGCAATTGGACTAGGGAATATATGGAGGTTTCCAGCTACTGCGTATGAAAACGGAGGAGGAGCATTTTTTCTTCCCTATTTATTTGCTTTGTTGACGGCGGGAATTCCTATTTTAATCATGGAGTTTGCTATAGGTCATAAATATAAAGGTTCTTCTCCTTTATCCTTAGCGAGACTAAGTCCAAAGGCTGAGTGGCTAGGCTGGTGGCAAGTAGCTATTTCCTTTTTTATTTCAATTTACTATTCCGTTATTATCGCGTGGGCGATGTCGTATTTTATCTTTTCATTTAAGTTAAGCTGGGGAAAGGATACGGAAGCGTTTTTATATGGAGATTACTTAAAATTAGCTGAAGCACCAGGACAAACAGGAAGCATTGTATTACATGTTTTAATTCCGCTTGTACTTGTATGGATTGTCACGTTGGGTGTGTTATTAAAGGGAATCAAAAAAGGAATTGAAGCGGCAAACAAAATCTTTTTACCAACACTAATTGTTCTATTTTTAATCATTGTCATTCGAGCAGTAACATTGGACGGAGCAATGGAAGGTCTGCACGCTTTCTTTAAACCAAACTGGAGCGCAATTGGAGATGGAAAGGTTTGGATTGCAGCATATGGTCAAATTTTCTTTAGTTTATCTGTTGGTTTTGCTATTATGATCACTTATTCCAGTTACCTTCCTAAAAAATCTGATTTAACTAATAATGCGTTTATTACTGGATTCGGTAATTCCGCTTTTGAATTACTAGCGGGAATCGGTGTGTTTAGCGCACTAGGTTTTATGGCTACTCAGCAAGGTATCCCAATCGATAAGGTGGTTCAGGGAGGAGTAGGACTAGCCTTTGTTGTTTTTCCGCAAATTATTAATGAATTTCCGGCCTTTAAACAGCTGTTTGGAATGTTATTCTTTGCTTCCTTAACATTAGCAGGATTAACGTCACTTATTTCAATCATTGAAACCTTTGTAGCGGGCATTCAAGATAAATTTACTATCTCACGTACAAAATCTGTATTAATAGGCGGAGGAATCGCTTCAATTTGTTCGCTGTTATTTGCAACACAAGGCGGACTTTATTTCTTAGATGTGGTCGACTATTTCATTAATAACTTTGGAGTTGCTTTAGCAGGCTTAGTAGAAGTTGTATTAGTTGCTTGGGTATTTAAAAAGTTGAGCAGCCTTCAGCAGCATGCAAACGAAGTTTCTGATATCCGAATCGGTTCATGGTGGAAAATATGTTTAGGAGTGGTTACACCACTTGTACTTGGGTATATGATGTTTGATAACTTCCGAAAAAATATTTCGGAAAATTACGAGCAGTATGCAACAACTTTTGTAGGTCCTTTTGGTTGGGGCGTGGCAGCTCTGGCAGTTATTTTAGGAATTGCTTTTTCTTTTGCACGATGGAAAGATGGGACGATTCGTTTGTCAGTTAAAGAGAAGGGGGTTTCCAAATAATGGATGGAAGTTCAATAACAATGATGGTTGTAGGGATGGTCATCATATGGGGCGGATTGGCCGCGAGTATTGCTCATGCTGTGAAAAAAGCAAAGGAAAGCAAAACATCAGGATAAAAAACAGGAAGCATCAGCTTCCTGTTTTTTTATTTTTTCTTTAGTTCTAAACGATCATTTCGTTCCCACGTTCTTAACTGAGGATATGGGTCAAACGACCACTCATTTTTACCATTATCTTTATACATTCCATAATGTAAGTGAGGAGGGAATTTCCCAGAAGTTCCAGGAGGTCCATAACCGGAACTTCCTACTCCGCCAATGAGTGTTCCTGGTTCTACAATTTGTCCTACTTTTAAATTTTTTGCAAATCCGCTTAAATGAGCTAAATAGTGATAGTTATTATGAAGGTCACGAATACCGATTCGCCAGCCTCCATATTTATTCCATCCTTTAAGCTCAATAATGCCATAGCAAGGGGATTTTACTGGAACTCCGTAATCTGCAAAAATGTCTGTTCCTTCATGAATTCGTTTGCCACCCCAGCCGCGCGCATCTCCCCATGTACTGCGATAACTGTAGTTCGCACGCAGAGGCACCGGAAATGAAGAACCTTTTAAATCAATGCGTCCATAATGGCGAAAAATTTTGGCATTCCCTAAAATAATATCAACTGCTTTAGCCCGGTGATAATAGTTCCAAAGGGCAATTTTAATATAGTCTTCGGACACCCCGAACGTCCGAATATAATCTGCCATTGTAAAAAGCATATCTTCATCATTAAATTGGTCTGCTTTTTTATCTCCATTCCCATCTTTGCCCATTCCCCCGAGCAGAGAAATAGTAAGTGGGTTTGTATCTTCCAAATTTGGATTTAGAGAACCTGACCATTTTTCTGGAGGATAATAAATGGCGATCGCGCCTTTTTCTCTTGGAATATCTTTATGAGAGCGTCGAATATTTCGTTCATACTGGTCAATCCCAGCAAAATAATACCAAGGAATCGTAGTAGCGGCTTCCATTTGTTTATACAGCTCTAATCTCTTTTGAATAAGTATTTTTTCTTGATCTGCTGAAGATTCAGCTGTTACGTGGTGCCATCCTGTGAATATAGACATGAACATAAAAAGTAAGATAATCGTTTTGCGCATCGTGTTTCCCCCTTTCTAAAAATAGTGTGTAACACTAGTTTGCAGCGAGAAAAAAGATTTCATAAATATTAATTAATGGAAATCGCTCCAAAACTTTTTTAAAGAAGTTTATTCAGAAGATAAATGGAAATTATACGGAGGATGAAAACGCACACATTCGGATGGAAAATAGAAGAAAACTCAGGAAAATAAAGAGCAGACAACTTGTCGAATCTCACTTTTTTATGATAAAGTGACATATAGTTATGTTTTTAATATGTAGTTAAAATTAAGCATATAGGTTATAGACATTTTCTAGATTGGTGGAGTTGATAATATGGCAACAAAAGAAGAGCATGTCCGCAAACCCGAGTGGCTGAAGATTAAGCTAAACACAAACGAAAATTACACAGGCTTAAAGAAAATGATGCGTGAAAAAAACCTTCATACAGTTTGTGAAGAAGCAAGATGTCCGAATATTCATGAGTGTTGGGCTGTTCGTCGTACGGCAACTTTTATGATTTTGGGAGAAGTATGTACACGTGCCTGTCGTTTTTGCGCGGTTAAGACAGGTTTACCAACAGAATTAGATTTAGAAGAGCCAGAACGCGTAGCGGATTCTGTTCAGCTAATGAACTTAAAACATGCGGTTATTACAGTAGTAGCTCGCGATGATTTAAAAGACGGAGGAGCAAGCGTATTAGCTGAAACAATTCGTGCGATTCGTCGTAAAAATCCATTCACAACAATTGAAGTATTGCCTTCTGATATGGGCGGTGTGGAAGAGAACTTACGTATTGTAATGGACGCACGTCCTGATATTTTAAACCATAATATTGAAACAGTACGCAGCCTTACGCCTCGTGTTCGTGCTCGTGCTAAATATGAGCGTTCTCTTGAGTTCCTTCGCCGTGCAAAAGAAATGCAGCCGGATATCCCTACAAAATCAAGTATCATGCTTGGTCTAGGAGAAACAAAAGAAGAAATTATTGAAACGATGGATGATTTGCGTGCGAACAATGTAGATATTATGACGCTAGGCCAATATCTACAGCCAACTAAAAAGCACATAAAAGTTCAAAAATATTACCATCCAAATGAGTTTGAAGAGCTAAAAGAAATTGCATTATCAAAAGGATTCAGCCATGTCGAAGCAGGTCCTCTTGTACGTTCTTCTTACCATGCAGATGAGCAAGTTAACGCTGCTGCAAAAAACAAAGCACAAGAAAGCAAATAAGGTAAAAAGAGGCTGGAACAAAAGTAGTTTAGCCGAAGTGAAAAACGAACCACTAATCAAACTGTTTGATTAGTGGTTCGTTTTTTTTTGTTACGGTTAACGTAAAATTTATCTGTTTTGTTCCTTCTAGCAGTTGATTGGAGGGCAAGGCGAAGACTCCTGCGGGAACAGCGGCCGCCCGCGGAAAGAAGCCTTGCACGGAAATCAACTGCGGTGTCACAAGCGGTTCAGCTCATGTGTCTCATTTCTTCGTCTTTCGATTACATTCTTTTAGTTACGTCTCAACTTTTTTGTTTATTCTACCATATCTTTGTCCGTCATCGGTTCATTCAATTCGTTTTTCTCTCTTCCATTTGCATCTTCTCCGCCGTTCATTTTACGCCCTTGGGGAGATTTTAGCATTTGTTGAATAACGGCATCGATTCGTTTTCTAGCATCATTTGTTTGTGTATTCAATTCACTGATATTTTCGATTTGGTCCATATGTTTCGGATTATCTGAGACGTATACATGATAATAACGAGGGACTACAGACATAGCTGTACGTTTTACCTGATCGGCTGCGTTATTCCTATTTTTAGCATCTGTTTTATAAGCAACAAGCACATCTTTATCCGTTACTAGCGTAGCGGCTTGTTTAATATTTGGGATAGCGGTGCTCAGTTTACTAATATTGTCGGCTGCTTCTTCTCGATTAAATGTTCCTACTTGGTTCATATTGGAATTTTGTTCATTTGTGTTTTTAGTGTATCGGACATATCCATAATTTGTGCCGCTATTATTATTTGGATTATAATAATGATTAGGCTCGTTTACATTAATGGCATCTGGGTTGTTTGGTGATAAATTTTCATTTTCAGCTGTATTTTTATTTTGACAGCCAATGGTTAAAATACTTGTTATCAAAGCGATTCCAAGAATAGATTTCTTCACCATTTCCACCTCCTGTAGTTAAATATCGTACGCCAGGTAAACCGGCGAACCCTCATGGGGAGCATAAAAGATCAGTAGGTATACCGATAAAACTCCTACAGGATTAGAGTGCTGCTTATACGTGAAAAATTTCATGTTAATTGATGGTTTCATCATCATAATTATGGTATGGTAAATTTTAAGAGAAGAGGTGTGAGCAATGGTCTGTATCAATAATATTTGTTATGAAGTATTAAAAGATGAGCGCGAAGCATTTAATGAAGAGGCGTTTAGAGGTCGCTTTATTGACGTGTTGAGCCGCTATGACTATATTGTGGGAGATTGGGGATACAATCAGCTTCGACTGCAAGGCTTTTTTGATGACCGGAATCAAAAGGCAACGTATGATACGAAGATTAGTACGCTTCAAGACTATTTACATGAATATTGTAATTTTGGCTGTGCGTATTTTGTCTTAAAAAAAGTCCATAAGTAAAAAAAGGCAAGCCGAAGACACTAATTGTCCTTCACGCTGCCTTTTTTTTTAGATGATTTCATATAAAAATTCGCGAAGTTCCTGACCGTCTTCACTGTTTAATTTAAATACTTCTTCAAGATAGTTTGGTTCTTCAAGGTCATCTTGTCCAATGATGGCAAAGCGTCCTCCTTGAATATCAAGAACAACTTGTTTGCCATAATAACGGTCGGTTTGGATAATAGCTAAATCAAATCGTTGATTTTCGCCCATAAAGCTGACAAAACGGGTCTTTGTAGATACGACATCGTCATATAGATAAAAGCGTTCGCTCATAGGTATACTCCTTTCATAGGTTGTATTTGTATCATATCAAATAAGGTCAAAAACAAAAATGAATTTATCAAATGGATAATGGGTCATGATAAAATAGAACAGGAACCCCGTTTGTTTATGAAAAAAGATTTATAGAGAGCTGACAACTAGGGAGGAAATAATATGTACTTTGTAGATCGTGAAAAAATAGAAGCCACGCTTGTTTTTTTTGATGAGCACGTTCGTTTGTTTGCTGAGCATTCGAGCTGGAACACAGAAATAGAGAAAAAGGCATTAGAGAGAATTGTACATCTTTTAATTGAAAACGTTTTAGATGTAGGAAATGCAATGATTGATGGATTTATTATGAGAGATCCCGGCAGTTACGACGATATTATTGACATTTTAGTTGATGAGAAAGTGGTTAAAAAAGAGGAAGAAACGCCATTAAAAGAGATCGTTCAATTGCGTAAAAGCCTTGTTCAAGAATATGTGGATGTTAATCATCAGGATATTTATCAAAAAGTGATGCAGCATAAAGACGTACTGGCAGCATTTTCAGAGCGCGTAAGGACATATCTAGAGACAGAGTTAGGGCCTGTGTCTGCTTTTCGTAACTAAAGGCAAGCAAGTTGTAGTTGTATAAAAAATAAGCTATGATTTCAAGTATGAGACTTGAAAGGAGATCACACATAACATGAAGGAATATAAAGGATATTTGATTGATTTAGATGGAACAATGTACAAAGGAACAGAGCTAATTGCCGAGGCACGTGATTTTGTTATTAAATTAAAGGAAAAAGGAATTCCTTATTTATTTGTAACAAACAACTCAACAAAAACGCCCGATAAAGTAGCTGAAAAGCTAGAGGCATTTGGCATTCCTGCAACAGAAGAGCAAGTTTTTACAACGAGTCAGGCAACAGCTAATTATTTGCATGAACGCAAAGCAAACGCTTCAGCTTATGTAATTGGTGGAGAAGGAATCCGACATGCATTGCTTGAAAAAGGATTTACCATTGAAGAGGAAGATACGGATTTTGTAGTTGTTGGTTTGGATCAGGAAATTACATATGAAAAATTGGCAAAAGCATGTTTAAACGTTCGAAACGGCGCCTTTTTTGTTTCAACGAACGGAGATATTGCGATTCCTACTGAAAGAGGCTTACTGCCTGGTAATGGATCTATTACGTCCGTTATTACGGTTTCTACTCAAACAAATCCAGTATTTATTGGTAAACCAGAAAGTATTATTATGGAGCAAGCCCTTGAAGTCATCGGTACGCCAAAAGAAGAAACAATCATGATTGGTGATTACTATGATACAGATATTTTAGCAGGGATGAATGCAGGCTTAGATACATTATTAGTCCATACAGGGGTAACAACAAGAGAGTTACTAGAAGGATATGAGAAAAAGCCAACTTATACAGTAGATTCACTAAAAGAGTGGATGGAGCGAATTTAAAAAGCTGTCAATTGACAGCTTTTTTTGTTTTTAAAACCTATTCTTGACTGGCAGCCCGATGCGCTAACCGGCTAGAAGCAGCGGCAGCAATTGCGCCTACTAAATCATCTAAGAAAGTATGGCACTCTCCAGTAGATTTATCGTTTAATCTTTCTAAAATACCCGGCTTTTGTTTATCAATATACCCGTAATTGGTAAAGCCGATTGATCCGTACACATTTACAATCGATAATGCTAAAATCTCGTCGATACCGTATAAACCTTCGTCTTTCTCAAGAATATCCAACAGAGGCGGCTCAATCACTTTTTTTTCCGTGAGGACATCTAGTTGAATACCGGTTAAAATAGCATTTTGAACTTCTCGTTTAGAAATGACGCGCTCAACATTATATAAACAGTCTTCGATTGTTAAGTTTGGGTGATACTTTTTTTGCAAGTAATAGACCAGTTCAGCAATGTCTGTAAGAGCCACGCCGCGTTCTATTAACCATTCTCTTGCTTTTTTTTCTAACTCACTTTGTGTATGTTTTTTCTCCAAGTATCATCACCTGTTTTCTATATATTTTTAAGTCTAAAGTTGTTTCATACTACTAACCCGGAGTAAATAACTATAAATGGTGTATTTCTAATCTATTCATTCCTCCGTAAATATTATGACAAGTAATGTTGTTTTCCATCATATAATTTCTTGAATGAATGAAGAGAGGGATTAAAATGATACAAACCATTTATGAGCATTACGGATTACGTCCAAATGAATTTATGCCCGTAGGTAAATTTGAAGGTTTTCAGTATCGAGATATTTTATATACAATCATTAATGTAAAACAAATGGAACAAGACGAGTTAAATGAACTATATCAAATGAGTCAATTTTTGATGGGCCAAGGTGATCGCCATGTGGCAACATTTATGCCTAATTTGAATGGTGAAATGATTACAGAAACTGAAACTGAAAAATTTATCATTTGCCGCTGTCTTGCGGAAGAGAAAAACCCCAACTTTTCACCTGGGCACGAGCTAGCTGTTTTTCATCAAAAAGGGAGACTGTTTCCTTATGAAGTGGAAAAAGCAAACCGGCTAGGGCAATGGAAGTCCATGTGGGAGAAGCGTCTCGACCAGATGGAGCAATTTTGGTATGGAAGATTACGTGCTTTGCCTAATCAAGAGATGGAAAAACGTTTTTTAGAAACTTTTCCTTATTACCTAGGATTAACGGAAAATGCTATTCAATACCTAGTAGACACGGAAATTGACGATTTGCCTCGTTCAGTTGACGCTGCGACGATTTGTCATCATCGGTTCGGGCAAAAAACATGGGGGGAAGACCACGTTTACAAGCTCCCGGCAGACTGGGTTTTCGATCACCCTAGCAGAGATATTGCTGAATATATAAGGGAACAATATTTATTAACATACGCTGTCGATGAAAGGCACATGCATCAGTTTTTAAGTGAATACGAAAAGGTAAATCCGCTTTCTTCTTTTTCATGGAGACTGTTATATGCTAGACTTCTTTTTCCCGTTCATTATTTTGAGGTCATTGAAGGGTATTACAGTGTACAAGATGAGAGGCAAAAACAAAAGTATTATGAGAAGCTGGAAGGAGTATTAGCTCATTCTTCTCACTACGAAGCTTTTCTGAAGCGCTTTTACCAGTCGGTGGGTATTTCAACGTCTCGTTATCACATTCCTGAATTAACATGGATTCATTAAAAAGCGATTACTATAGAATATGATAAAATAGAAAAATAGGTGTTGGATAATCCAAACCTGTTTTTCTATTTTGTTTTTATGCATGCAGTTTAAAAAGGATAAAGAGGTGGCGTACATATGGACAAGCCGTTTGTATTTATTACGAGAAAAATACCGAATGAATTAATCGAACCTTTAAAGGCAGTAGCGAATGTAGAAATGTGGGATAAAGAAGATGAGGCAGTCCCTCATGAGCTGCTTTGTGAAAAAGCTAAGCACGCACATGCTCTATTAACAATGCTTTCAGATCTTATTGACGGTGAATTGCTTACGCAAGCTCCTCATTTAAAGCTTGTAGCTAACTTGGCGGTCGGATTCGATAATATTGATGTAGAAGCGGCAACTGAACGAGGAATTATCGTTTCTAATACCCCCGATGTTTTATCTGATACAACAGCGGATTTAACGTTTGGTTTATTAATGAGTGTAGCTAGACGTTTAGTAGAAGCTGCTGGATATGTGAAAGAAAATCAGTGGAAAAGCTGGAGTCCATTTTTGTTAGCGGGTAGAGATATTCATCATAAAACATTAGGTATTGTTGGAATGGGGAAAATTGGAGAGACGCTTGCGAAACGTGCTACAGGTTTTGATATGGAAATTCTGTACCACAACCGAAGCCGCAACCTTCAAGCAGAACAAAAGCTCGATGCAGTTTACTGTGAGTTAAATGAGCTGCTTGAACGATCTGATTTTATTGTTTGTTTGACACCATTAACGGACGAAACCAAACATTTATTTAATGCTGAAGCATTTGAACAGATGAAAACAACTGCAATTTTTATTAATGCTTCAAGAGGAGCAGTGGTTGATGAACAAGCATTGTTACATGCGGTTCAATCCGGTGAAATTGCTGGAGCTGGCTTGGATGTATTCGATCAAGAGCCTGTTTCTGCTTCTCACCCTCTTCTTCAATTGCCTAATGTTGTAGCTCTTCCTCATATCGGCAGTGCGAGTATCGAAACGCGCACGGAAATGATTTCTTTATGCGTAAAAAACATTAAAGCAGTGCTCACAAACGAGTCTCCTATTACAATTGTAAATAAAGAAGCGTTTGCGAAAAAATCATAATAAAAAAGGCAATTTCATTTCGGTGAAATTGTCCTTTTTTTATTAAAAAACAGGAGTAGCCATGTTATGATAATAAAATGAAATATTTTAAAAATTTACATTTATCTTTATATACCAATTTTTTTAACAAGTTTACGAGAAAAGATGGCAAGTAAACCTTGTAAAAAAGAAAAATAAGGTCTATAATGTCCTCTATAAGAGAACAAATGTATACGTAGAAAGAACACAGAGGTGAGGAATATGACAAAAAGTATTTCAGTAGGATTATTAGGATTAGGAACGGTAGGAAGCGGAGTAGTCAAAATTATTGAAAATCATCAGGATAAATTAAGTCATCAAGTCGGGTGTCCTGTAGAAGTTAAAAAAGTAGTAGTTAAAGATATTGATAAGAAACGTGACGTGGAGATCAGTGAAGATAAATTAACAACGAATGTTGAAGACGTTTTACATAACGCGGAGATTGACGTTGTCATTGAAGTAATGGGTGGCGTTGAAGAAACAAGAGATTATATCTTAACAGCTCTTCGTAATAAAAAGCATGTTGTAACGGCAAACAAAGATTTAATGGCGGTTTACGGCTCAGAATTGTTAACAGTAGCTTCTGAAAATAATTGTGATTTATTTTATGAAGCAAGTGTAGCTGGCGGTATTCCAATCCTTCGTGGATTAGCAGATGGGTTAGCATCTGATCGTATTACGAAGATGATGGGAATTGTAAATGGGACAACAAACTTCATTTTAACGAAAATGACAAAAGAAGGAAGCGCCTATGATGAAGTGTTAAAAGAAGCTCAGGATTTAGGATATGCTGAAGCGGATCCAACTTCTGACGTAGGTGGTTTAGATGCTGCTCGTAAAATGGCAATCTTGGCTACATTAGGATTTTCAATGAAAATTGACTTGGATGATGTTCGTGTTCAAGGTATTACAGAAGTAACGGAAGAAGACTTGCAATATAGTAAACAACTAGGCTATACGATGAAACTGATTGGATATGCACATCGTGACGGTGACAATGTAGAAGTTAGTGTTCAACCAACTCTTTTAGCAGATACACATCCTCTTGCTTCAGTAAGCGATGAGTATAACGCTGTATATGTATACGGAGAAGCTGTTGGAGAAACTATGTTCTATGGACCGGGGGCGGGAAGCCTGCCAACGGCCACTGCTGTCGTATCCGATTTAGTAGGTGTTATGAAAAACATGCGTTTAGGTGTGAATGGTAAAAGTGCGGTAACACCTCAGTATCCGAAACAGTTAAAAGCAGAAGATGAAATGTTCTCGAAGCATTTCTTACGTATTCATGTTAAAGATCAGGTTGGAGCATTTGCAAAATTAACAACGCTATTTTCAGAGCGTGGCGTGAGCTTCGAAAAAATTATCCAACTTCCTGTGAAAGGAAGCGAATTAGCTGAGATTGTTGTAGTTACACACAAAACATCTCAAAAAGATTATGAGGAAATCCTTCAGCAGCTTCGGGATTTACCAATTGTAGAAAATGTAAAAAGCAGTTACCGCGTAGAGGGAGTTGGCACAGTATGATGTGGAAAGGTCTATTAGCTGAATATAAAGAATTTTTACCTGTAACAGAGAAAACACCTATGCTTACATTACATGAAGGAAATACGCCTTTAATTCATCTTGCTCAGTTATCAAAAGAGCTAGGCATTGATCTACATGTGAAAGTAGAAGGGTTAAATCCAACGGGGTCATTTAAAGACCGCGGAATGGTAATGGCTGTAGCAAAAGCAAAAGAAGAAGGAAGCAATACGGTTATTTGTGCATCTACAGGTAACACATCCGCAGCTGCAGCAGCTTATGCATCACGCGCTGGCATGCGCTGTATCGTTGTTATTCCAAATGGAAAAATTGCGATGGGGAAATTAGCTCAAGCTGTTATGTATGGTGCAGAAATTGTAGCAATTGAAGGAAACTTTGACCAAGCACTTTCTATGGTTCGTAAGCTGAGTGAAACATCACCGGTTGCACTTGTAAACTCTGTAAACCCATACCGTATTGAAGGGCAAAAAACAGCTTCTTTCGAGATTTGTGAACAGCTTGGAAAAGCGCCTGACGTTTTAGCTATCCCAGTGGGGAATGCAGGGAATATTACAGCTTACTGGAAAGGCTTCAAAGAATACAGTGAGCGTCACCAAACGTCTCTTCCTCACATGCACGGGTTTGAAGCAGAAGGTGCGGCGGCGATCGTGCGTAATCAAGTTATCGAAAATCCAGAAACAATTGCAACGGCTATTCGAATCGGAAATCCAGCAAGCTGGGATTATGCTGTAAACGCAGCAAAAGAATCAAACGGAAAAATTGATGAAGTAACAGATGAACAAATCTTAGAAGCATATCGTACAATTGCACGCAAAGAAGGTGTATTTGCAGAGCCAGGTTCTTGCGCTTCAATAGCTGGTGTGTTTAAAGATGTAGCTTCTGGTAAAATTGCAAAAGGTTCAACGGTTGTAGCTGTACTAACAGGTAACGGATTAAAAGATCCAAACGTAGCAATCGATGCTCATAATGTAAAGCCAGTGGTTTTACCAAATGATGAAGAAAAGGTATTTGAGTATATCCAAGGTGTCGTTGCTTCATGCTAGAAAATGAGCGTTTTGTCATTACGGTCCCAGCTAGCTCTGCTAATTTAGGGCCAGGATTTGATTCCATTGGAGTGGCTTTATCTCGCTACTTAAGATTAACAGTAGAGTGTCATGAGGAATGGATTTTTATCCCTGAAACGAAAGAAGTGCAAAGTATTCCTACAGGTACAGATAACTTAATGTATGAAGTGGCACAAGACGTGGCTCGTCAATTTAACATTGATCTTCCAAGTGCGAAGGTCTCTGTTTGGAGCAACATTCCATTAGCAAGGGGACTTGGAAGCAGCGCATCGGCTATCGTAGCTGGAATCGAGCTGGCCAATGTACTGTGTGACTTGCGTTTATCAAAAAGAGAAAAGCTTCGCATCAGCAGCTTAATGGAAGGGCATCCTGATAACGTCAGCCCCTCTATTTACGGCGGCATCGTTGTTGGTTACCATCATGAAAATGAAACATATATTGCTCAAATACCTGAATTTGATGTCGATATCGTGATGGCTATTCCAGAATATGAATTAAAAACAACCGATGCTCGTGATGTGCTGCCTTCCGATATTAATTATCGCCACGCAGTAGAAGCTGGGGCAATCGGGAACATGCTAGTAGCAGCCCTTTTAAATAAAGATTTACCTCTGGTAGGCGAATTTATGGAGAAAGATTTATATCACGAACCTTATCGTATGAGACTCGTGCCAGAGCTTTCTCTTGTGCGAAAAGAAGCAAAAGCTCTCGGCGCATACGGTGTGTCATTAAGCGGAGCCGGTCCGAGTGTATTATGTTTAGCACCAAAAGGAAAAGGAAAAGCGATTGCTGAACATATGTATGCTTTACTGCCGAACTGCGAAATAGATGTTTTACAAATTGATCGCAAAGGTGTATTTGTAGAAGCTGAAGTCACAACGAGTTAATAAAAAAATCCTCATTCATTTGAATGAGGATTTTTCATTCGCAAGCCCCAATAAAATGGGAGGTTGCTTTTATAATAAAATCAAAGAGATTAGAATACTTGTTCTACTTCGACTACACCAGGTACTTCTTCTAAAAGGGCACGTTCGATACCAGCTTTTAGCGTTATTGTTGAACTTGGGCAGCTTCCGCAAGCGCCTAAAAGACGTAACTTTACAATACCATCCTCTACGTCTACTAGCTCACAGTCTCCACCGTCGCGAAGTAAAAACGGACGAAGTTTTTCCAATACTTCTTGAACTTGCTCGTGCATTTCTGACATAACTATCGACTCCTTTCTTCTACTCTTATTATAAACGGTCTTTCATGAAAAATCTATCGGAGTATACATCGTAATGTTACCTTAAAAGAAAAAGATGTGCAATGAATCAGTTTTGTGTAAAATAGTATTCATAATGAAGTAAAAGTCTGAATAATCGTACAGTTTGAATGTAAAGATTCAAGGGGGATGTGCTATGCAATCAACTGAGGTAGAAGTGTGTATTTATGGAGCTGAAATTGTTTGTGCAAGCTGCGTTAACCTGCCGTCTTCAAAAGACACCTATGATTGGCTAGAGGCAGCTATTTCTCGTAAATATCCGAATCAGCCGTTTGCTATCACGTATGTAGATATAAACGAGCCGCATACGGATCCGGAAAAAGCAGCTTTTGCCAAGCGTGTGATTGAAGAAGATTTATTCTATCCTGTAGTGGTCATTAACGGAGAAATTGTTGGGGAAGGCAACCCGAAATTAAAGCGCGTATTTGAGGAAATGGAGAAGTATGGTTTCTGCGCATTATAATGAAAAAAGCCGTTAGATTGTCAGTCATCTAACGGCTTTTATTTTATCCACTATGGTGTTTATACATCCAAAGAATACCTGATTTTAATAATCGAGCTACGCGTCCTGTAATTGGACGTTCGGCAACTAAGCCAAATCCATGCTTTTTGCCTAATGAACCAAGTATGCCTTTTAATTTAATAGTTGGCAATTCATCCGGAAGCGCTTCGCCTTTCCAGCGGTGAAGAAGTACTTGCACGATTTGTTCAGCCTGACCTTCTGCCAGCTGAGCGCTTGGTGCATGCGGTAGGCTTGCACAATCACCTAAAATGTAGACATTTTCGTCGTCAGGCAAGTTATGGTATTTCGTTAAGACGACGCGTCCTTGAGGGTCTTTTTCTACGTCTAAATCGCGTACCACTTTATTTGGCTGGATACCTGCTGTCCACACGATTGCATCGCTTTGAATGGGCTCATCATGATTATAAAGAATGTTCGGTTCTACTTTTGTAATATTAGCACTATTTACGATTTCAACACCGTTTGAAGTAAACCAAGTTTGAACGTAGTTACTTAAACGTTCTGGGAAAGCAGACAAAATTAATTTACCGCGGTCAAATAAGATGATTTTTAAATCGGGGCGGCTTTCTCTTAGCTCGCTTGCTAGTTCTACTCCGCTTAACCCAGCTCCTACAATTGAAACAGTAGCGTGGGCTGGCAAGTTGTTTAATGTCTGATAAGTTGCTCGTGAAGCATCAATGGATTGAATGCTGTATGTATGCTCAAGAGCTCCGGGAACTCCATGATATTTATCTTCGCATCCAAGTCCTACAATCAGGTCATCATAAGCGATCATTTGATCATCCACATAGACACATTTCTCTTTTAGGTCTATGCGTTTTACACAGCCGTAGCGAATCTTTAAGCGAGGGTGTTCAGGAAAAGCAACACGAACATGCTGATCAGAAATTGTTCCAGCTGCAAGTGCATAGAATTCAGTTTTTAGTGAGTGATAAGGTGCTTTGTCAATAAGCGTTACTTCTACATCGTTAGGCAATTGATTCGGAAAAAGGCGCTGCAAAACGCGCATACCACCGTATCCGCCGCCCAGTATGACAAGGTTCTTCATGTGAATTTCCCCTTTAGCTTCATGCATTTTTGTTTTCTCTCTATTATTCTTGCTTTTGAGAATAGGAGAGTACAAATTACCGTTAATAAGGATGGTTGCCAAAAAGATATGAAAGGCCATATAAGATAACATATTTTACTTAAATAATAATTTAATATAACCTCGTTTGGTTTTCTATACATAAAAGTATAACTAAATTAATAAAAAACCACAATATGTTTCAACATAATTTAAAGCTATCCCTGTAATAAAGCTTTATTTATACGTTTTTTTGAAAAAGTCTGTGAAACTAAAAAGCGTACGCAACATGAACGTGAATTTCCAAAGTTGACGTTGAAAATGAAAGGAGATAGGATAAACTAATAGTAGAGAGGTGAAAAACGTGATACAGCCAATTATTGAATTTTGCGTTAGTAATTTAGCCAGTGGTTCTCAAGGAGCTTTAGCAAAGCTTGAAAAAGATCCAAATCTAGATATCATTGAATACGGATGTTTAGGTTATTGCGGGAAATGTTCACAATCTTTATTTGCCTTGGTAAACGGAGAGATTGTTACAGCGGAAACACCTGAACAGTTAGTGGATAATATTTACATTCATTTAGAAGAAAATCCAATGTTTTAAACTATCCCCGCTGTCGTATCTCTTTTTATCAGGAGAGGGACATGAGGCTAATAGAATAGATGATGTAAGCACGGCTAGTCTTGCCGTGCTTTTTTATGCGATTTTGCGCAAATATCTGCGTTTTAACCATCCTCTTTGCAATCATAATGCTTCTTTAGTTTTTTAATACTCCAAAGGAGGACAAAATAAAAAACCCCTTAATCTTTATGATTAAGGAGCTAAAAAAACGGGGGATGATATTATTGTGTACAAAAGAGAATCACTTTATACTAGAGCTACATAAAAAAATAATGGGTGATAATATGAAAAAATTTCAGTTTACAAAAATGCATGCACTTGGCAACAACTATATCTACGTAAATATGTTTGAAGAACATATAGAAGAGCAAGAGTTAGCACCGCTTGCTGTAAAAGTCTCAAATGTTCATACGGGAATTGGATCGGATGGAATGATTCTTATTTGTCCATCTGAACGTGCAGATGTGAAAATGCGCGTATTTAATAATGACGGCTCGGAAGCAAAAAACTGCGGAAACGGTTTAAGATGTGTAGCTAAATATGCATATGAACATAATTTAGTAACAAGCGAAAGATTTTTTATCGAAACGCTTTCTGGAGTTGTAGAAGCAACGGTGCATCCGCAGGGAAATGAAGTTCCAGAAGTGACAATCGATATGGGAGCACCTATTTTAGCTAGAGAACAAATTCCAATGACGGGAGCAAGCCAAGACCAAGTCGTTAATGAAGAGATGGAATTTGGAAAAGAACGGTTAAAAGGGACGGCTGTATCAATGGGAAATCCTCACGTTGTCTTTTACGTAAATAATATTGAACAAGCGCCTCTTACTACATTAGGGCCTGTGGTTGAAAAAGATTCGCGTTTTCCAGAAGGAGTGAACGTTGAATTTGTCGAGGTAGTGAACGAAAGAGAGCTGAATTTTCGTGTATGGGAAAGAGGTTCGGGTATCACTCAAGCATGTGGAACCGGAGCATGTGCTGCTGTTGTTTCGTCTGTATTAAATGAGAAGACGAAAAAAGATGTTCCTACTGTCGTACACCTCGCTGGAGGAGATTTAACGATTGTTTGGCAAAATAAAGGCAATGTATTAATGACAGGTCCAGCCAATGTGATTTGTGACGGCGCGTATTATTATTAAAAAATGAAGAAGCAGACGATTTGTCGTCGCAGACATTTCGTCGTATACTAAACAAAAAAGGAGGTCTGTTTAAAAATGAGTCAGGATATCCTAACAATTACAGAAGCTGCAAGCTTTCAAATAAAAGATATGATGAAAGAACATGAAGAGGAAAATGCTTATTTACGTGTTAATGTAAATGGAGGAGGCTGTTCAGGTCTTTCTTACGGCATGGGGTTTGCTCACGAAGTAAATGAAAACGATACGCTGTTTGAACAACATGGCATTAAGATTCTTGTAGATAGCGAAAGTGCTCCAATTTTAAAAGATGTAAAAATTGATTACAAGCAATCTATGCTAGGCGGAGGGTTTACAATTGATAACCCAAACGCCATTGCAGCATGCGGCTGCGGCTCTTCTTTCCGTACAGCAAGCAACGCAGGTGCTCCTGAAGAGTGCTAAATATATTTTTATCAAGAAGCTTTCTTCACATCATCTGGTGAAGAAAGCTTTTTTAGTGAGAAATTTTTGTATGTTACATCATCTGTCAAATATGTTGACTGAATAATCAGTCTTTTTTATACTCAATAAAAAAGAGGAGATGAACGGATTTGATAGATGCGCCTCGTTACGACGCGGAACAAGTAGGAGGTTACGGAAGTTTTCGCAAAAAAAATACCCTGCCTATTCTATGGAAGGGGTTTATAAACTGGTTAAAACTTGAAAGTAGCAAAATGGAGTCTAAGGATGTAAAAAGTATTCATTTTAGTGAATCGCATTTATTTGTTCAGCATTTGCCTTTTTCCTCAGGTGAAGCCTGTCATCAAAACTCGTCCTCTGCGCCTCTTAACCATTCTGAACCTTACATTCGCTATTATGAAAATGTTAACGCATCTCTGGCTGAAAGCTACGGAGCAGTTGAAGGAGAGCATATTCTGCTGATTGAACGTATTGCCGGTCAATCAGAGGTAGTAAAATATTTAAGCAAGCTCGAAGGTTTGAAGACCTACAGGATGAGCGTAACTAGTCAAGAAGGAAACCATTCCTTTTATGAAATCTGTTTAATAAGCAGTGATGCGGAAATGATGAGTGAAATCATTCATCGAATGGTTACACCAATCCAGCAATGAAAAAAAGCAGGCGAGAGCCTGCTTTTTTTATGAGAACATTGACGTACTGTGCATAGGCTGTAAGCGAGCCTTTGGATCAATGTATGCTTTAGCGTTATTAACGGCAGTGGGACCTTCGCCAAATCCTGCCACGATGAGTTTTACTTTTCCATCATATGTGCAGACATCACCTGCTGCATAGATGCCAGGAATGTTTGTTTCTTGCTTTGAGTTAACAACAATTGCATTTTTTTCTAAATCTAAGTCCCATTCTTTAATTGGACCTAGAGAAGAAACAAATCCAAAGTTTACAATAACATCATCTACGTCTACTACTGTCTTTTCTTCACCTTTTGTGTTTTCTAACACAACTTGTGTAATACGGTCATCTCCAACAAATTCAACCGGTACATACGGTGTTTTAATATCAACTGATGAATTATGCAAGTTTTCTACGCTGTGTTCATGAGCGCGGAACTTGTCTCGGCGATGCGTTAACGTTACTTTTTCTGCGATCGGCTCTAACATAAGAGACCAGTCTACAGCAGAATCCCCGCCCCCGCATACTAATACTTTGCGGCCTTTGAATTTATTCATATCATCCACAAAATAATGAAGGTTCGTTTGCTCGAACTGTTCTGCGTTTTCTAGCTCGATTTTACGGGGCTTAAATGCACCGTTTCCAGCCGTAATAATAATTGTTTTTGAATAGTGAACTTCAGAATTAGTAGTTAATCGAAATACGCCGTCCGCTTGTTTTTCTACCTTTTCTACGGCTTGCTCTAGTGCAACTGCAGGTTTAAATTGATCCATTTGCTCTTTTAGGTTATTGACTAATTCTTGAGCGCGTACTTTTGGAAAACCAGCTACGTCATAGATATATTTTTCAGGATATAAAGCAGAAAGCTGTCCACCAAGCTGTGGTAAGCTTTCAATAATTTTTACGCTCGCTTGACGCATACCGCCATAAAATGCTGTAAATAAGCCTGTAGGCCCGCCTCCGATGATGGTAATATCATATACTTGTTTATCTTCTTTCATTTATAATCACCTCTAGATTGTTCTGTGCCAATGCATATTCTACTTTATGATAGCATAGTAAATTATAAAATATCATTAAAACACGCTGGAATGTTTGAGAAACTTTCTCAACTTAAAGAGCAGTATTTGTAATCATTAACATAAACACGCGTTTTGGTCAAATATAAAACTGGGTATACAGGAAAGTAATTGAAAATTAAAAAGCTTGTAAATACAAAGTGAAGGGTTGAAAAACCGATTAAAAAAGCATAAGATGTTTGTGTAAATCAAGCTAGGACTTACGCTTACATTTTTTTAAAAAAGAAAAAATGTATTTTTTAAAAAAAGAACGTGAAGTGATTCACATTGTTTTTTTATGTGAATAATAAATGGATAGCGATGATCGTTCTTGCTCAAACTAACATAAAAAAGCAAACTAAATAAAATTGCTCTTATCATTATATTTGTAAGACATACTTGTGACTATAACTAAAAAAGGTGGATGACATTCCTATGAAAAAGCCTAAAATCGTCATTTTGGGTGCCGGGTATGGCGGCATTATGACCATTGTTAATTTACAAAAGAAGCTAGGTGCTAGTGATGCGGAAATTGTTTTGGTAAATAAAAACGATTACCATTACGAAACGACATGGCTTCATGAAGTATCAGCAGGTACAATTCATCAAGATCGCTCTCGTGTTCCTGTTAAAAATTTAATTAACACAAATAAGGTTAGATTTATCAAAGACACGGTCGTAGATATTAAGTTAGATGAAAAGCGTGTTCTTCTTGAAAACAGTGAGCTAACGTACGATTATTTAGTTGTTGCTTTAGGGTATGAAGCAGAAACTTTCGGAATTAAAGGTTTAAAAGAACATGCATTTACCATTACGAGCATTAATGCAGCACGTCAAATTCGTGAGCATATTGATTATGTGTTTGCGACGTACAACAATGAAGTGGAAAAAAGAGACGAACTTCTGACCATTATTGTTGGGGGTGCTGGCTTTACCGGCATTGAATTTGTGGGAGAATTAGCAAATCGAGTCCCTCAACTTTGCAAAGAGTTTGATATTCCGCGTGAAAAAGTACGCGTTATTTGTGTAGAAGCAGCGCCTACGGCTTTGCCAGGTTTTGATCCAGAACTTGTAGAATATGCGGTAACACAACTAGAACGAAAAGGAATCGAGTTCAAGATCGGAACAGCGATTAAAGAGTGTACAGAAGAAGGAATTGTTGTATCAAAAGATGACCAAGTAGAAGAAATCAAATCAGCAACAGTTGTATGGGCTGCGGGTGTTCGAGGCAGTCATGTGATTGAAAAAGCTGGATTTGAGAACATGCGCGGACGTGTAAAAGTAAGCAATAGCTTGCTGGCACCAGGGCATGAAGATGTGTTTGTTATTGGAGATTGTTCACTAATGATTAACCCTGAAACAGAACGTCCTTATCCGCCAACAGCTCAAATTGCTATGCAGCAAGGCGGTACCTGCGCTGAAAATATTAGCCGTTTGATGAAAGGTCAAAAAGAATTAAGCGAGTTCAAACCAGATATTAAAGGAACGGTATGTTCGTTAGGGCATGATGACGCAATTGGCGTTGTATACGGTCGGAAACTATTTGGTTCAAGCGCATCTTTTATGAAAAAAGTTGTTGATAATCGCTCGCTTTTCCTTCAAGGCGGAGCAGGTCTTGTATTGAAAAAAGGAAAATTTAATTTCTTTTAAAACAAAAAGCAAAAGGTCTTTAAGCCTTTTGCTTTTTTGGTATTAACTTACTTTTCTGTGATTGACGCCTTCATTACTCTTAAGTAAACTGAGAGTATAAAGAATAACGGAGGCGAAAAGCAATGGAAATGAGTGTGCCTGTACTAATTATCTCCATCTTGTTGTTTTTTGTTTTGTTTTTTGGAATCGGTTTCTTATTGAATATGCTGCTTCGCATGTCTTGGATTATGGCCATTATTTATCCCGTGATTTTTATTTTTATTATTGATGATGTAAGAGCGGTTGATTACATTCAACATCCCGCTCACTCCTTTCAGCAGCTAGGGACAAAAGTGCTATCTTTAGCCACAGCTGACATTGCGATTTTAATGGCTGGTTTTATAGGTGTACTAGCTTCAGGCATTACCATTAAATCTTTACGAACAAGAGGGTACCAAATGTTTTAAATGTAAATTCTTCTCGCAAACGAATAATTTGTTTTTATGTTGGAAACAAATAGATTCGTGAGAGGAGTTGTGGAAATCACAATGATTGGAAAAATAGCAAAGCGATTCATTATGTGCCTACTACTGGTCGGAGCGCTGTTTACAACATATGAAGCAATTACTGGCGTCCCAATAACCACAGTCATCAAATATATGCCTTTTATAAACAGTACAGGGCATCCTCTAATGAATGAAAGGCTCTTGCCATCATTTCTAAAACCACTAAGAGCTGAAGCGGCTAGCAATGACAAAGAGCGTCTGACGATTGAAGAAGCATTTGATTGGTCGCGTTATCCAACGAAGAATGTATTAGCTACGGGTTACACAGCTGGTTACGAATCAACTGGGAAAAATCCCAATCATCCAGGGTACGGTATTACATATTCGGGCGTTAAAGTAAAACGTGACTTGTATTCAACCATCGCTGCTGATTTAACCATATTTCCAATCGGCACGATCTTGTTTATTCCGGGCTATGGCTATGGAGTGGTAGCAGATAAAGGTGGGGCTATTAAAGGCAATCATCTTGATTTATATTTTGAGACTGTTTCCGATGTGTACAACATATGGGGTAAAAAAGAATTAAACGTCTATGTAGTGAAATCAGGGGACGGCCGCTTAACTGAAGAAGAGTTAACGATGCTGAATGAAAAGAAGTCGATGCAGGTTTTTCGCCAGCAGGTAAAATAAACGAGAAACACATGAAGAACTCTTCATGTGTTTTCTTATGTTTTATGGCCATATATAATACGTTACAAAAGCAACTGCTATCCCTGTTAAGGCTCCAAAGAAAACTTCGATAGGCTTATGTCCAAGCAGCTCTTTTAGCTTCACTTGTTTTTCGTCTTCTTCATTGGTCGTCCACAGCTTTGCCTCTTTTACCGCGCGCTGAAAGTCTTCAACTAAACGATTTAAAACCGTTGCTTGCTCTCCTGCGTGTCTTCTTACTCCTTTAGCATCGAACATGACAATAATGGCAAAAATAGCGGAGAGAGCAAAAATAGGGGATTTAAGACCTTCTGCTAGCCCAATGGCAGTGGCTAAGGAAGTTACTGCTGCGGAGTGAGAGCTTGGCATACCTCCCGTACTAAAAAATAAGCTGCCGTCTATTTTCTTAGTAGCTACAAAAGAAAGGGGAATCTTAATAAATTGAGCAAAGAAAATAGCGATTAATGAACTCCAAAGTGGAAAATTTGAGAATAACTCCATTGAGACGTCCTCCCTCAACTTAAAATGTCTGAAAAGCTAAACCCATATGATGAAAAAAGCGGTAGATGAAAGTATATGTGTGAAACTAAGGTTTTTGAACTGTGATTAAAAATTGTATTTCTGCTATCATATGTATATAGATGAAAACAGTGGTGAATATGATATATATTCCACTTGCAGAATAGATTAAACAAAGCAGATGATAAATAAAAATAAAATCTCTATACGTAAAAGGGAGGAATTTTATGTTTTCGCATGTAGAAACATTTGGTGTTGATCATCAAACAGAAGCGCTCGTAATTGGGTTATTTAATCAAAACCAACAGTTTGAAGGCCTTCTAAAAGAAATTGATGAAGCTTTAGGTGGACAGCTGATTCATTTGATTAAAGAAGGGGATATACGTGTACAAGAAAAACGTATATCAACGATTCATACACTAGGAAAATTAGGAGCAAAACGTCTTTATTTTGTAGGGCTCGGACGAAAGCAAGCGTTAACTAAAAATGGGCTCAAAGAGAGCTTTGGGCTGTTATTTAAAAAGTTAAAAGAAGCGAAGATTTCAAACGCATCGGTCGCCCTTCCTACATTTGATACAGGAGCGTGGCCAGAGCAAGAAACTGCAGCTTTATTAGGAGAAGCTCAACAGCTTGCTATGTACGAGTTTGAAAACTACAAAAAGAAATCAAACGAACCTGATAAGCAGCTGGAGAAAATTCAACTGTTTTCTTTTTATAAAGACGTTGTACAATCTGCTTTGGTTGGATATACGTATGGAAAAGCAACAAACTCAGCGCGCACCCTTGTTAACTTACCAAGCAATATGCTAACGGCTACAGATTTAGCTAATTATGCAGTAGAAATGGCACATACATATGGTTTTGAATATGAAATTTTAGAAAAAGAAGAGATGGAAACATTGGGAATGGGCGCACTGTTAGCAGTTAATCAAGGTTCCGCAGAGCCTCCTAAAATGATTGTGCTGAAATATCAAGGAAAAGAAAAATGGGAGGACGTTATTGGGTTAGTAGGAAAAGGGATTACCTTTGACACAGGTGGTTACTCTATTAAATCTAAAGACGGGATTGTAGGTATGAAAACAGATATGGGCGGAGCTGCATCTGTTCTTGGTGCAATGGAAGCGATTGGAGAATTAAAACCTCATCAAAACGTAGTAGCTGTCATTCCATCAACTGACAACGTTATTAGCGCACGTGCTTTTAAGCCAGATGACGTAATTACAGCAATGAATGGAAAGACAATAGAAGTACTGAATACAGATGCTGAAGGGCGTTTAGCGTTAGCTGATGGTATCTCCTATGCCAAACACCACGGAGCAAATTATTTAGTAGACGTGGCGACATTAACGGGTGGTGTAATTGTAGCTCTTGGTACACATACAACGGGGGCAATGACGAATGATTCTGCTTTATTGCAGAAAATAGAAAAAGCGAGCATTGAGACAGGCGAACCGATTTGGGAGCTGCCTATTACAGAACGAGACAAAAAGCGTGTTCGGGGAAGTAAGGTAGCAGATTTAAATAACTCTCCTGGACGAGAGGGGCACGCAATTATGGCAGGAACCTTTATTGGTGAGTTTGCAGAGCAAACACCATGGGTTCACTTGGATATTGCTGGAACTGCAACATCCGCTGCTTCTCATGAGTTAGGACCTTCAGGTGCAACAGGCGTGATGGTGCGAACACTAGCTGCAATGGTTTGTTCATTTGAAGCCAATTAATGAAAAAAGTATAGCAGGGATAGAAAGAAACGTAAAAAGAAGCATCGATGATGCTTCTTTTTTAATATGTTTACATAATGTTTTTTCTTTTTAGTAAGAAAAGATTATTTAGAAAAATCCTTATATCGTTAAGGGTGTAGAGAAGTTAAACAAACGTTTATTTAGTAAGACGATTGACTTTTTTTCTATACCTAATATAATGAATATGTTGTTTATCTCTCTAATGTTTTAATGAGATAAAGTAAAAAGAAAAATGGAGGTTTCAAAATGAATGCAGTATTAATAGCTGTGCTCGTGATGCTGATTTTGAGCTTATTGCGTATCAACGTTGTCTTTTCTTTAGCAGTCGGAGCGTTAATTGGAGGACTTGTTGGCGGTATCAGCCTCACAGATACAGTAAGTATATATACAGATGGTCTTGGAAACAGTGCTTCTGTTGCATTAAGCTATGCTTTGCTTGGAGGATTTGCAATGGCTGTTTCGCGGACAGGGCTGCCTGATGCCGTTGTTCAACTAGCGTTAAAAATAGTAGGGAAAGAAGGAGAAACGAAAAAGAAGTCACTGTCAAAAGTACTGATCTTATTGATCATCCTTATTATTTCATGTTTTTCTCAAAACGTTATTCCGGTTCACATTGCATTTATTCCGCTTTTAATTCCACCTCTATTAAAAGTATTTAATCAGTTAAAAATCGATCGCCGATTAGTCGCAACCGTTATTACGTTTGGACTGGTTACACCTTATATGTATTTGCCCGCAGGATTCGGTAAGATTTATCACGATATTTTATTTACTAACATCAAAGAAAGTGGACTAACGATTGATAAAGGAGATATTACCGCAGCGATGGCTCTGCCAGCTTTAGGAATGATAGCGGGCTTATTGTTTGCTGTTTTTATTTCATACCGCAAACCACGTCGGTATGAAGACATTGACATTGATCAAGGTGCAGAAGAGAGTACAGGTTATACAACAAGAGGCATTATTATAGCTTTGGTTGCGATTGTAGCAGCTTTAACTGTGCAGCTCTTAGTGGATTCTATGATTTTTGGAGCGCTGGCAGGAATTGTTGTACTTTACTTCAGCGGAGCTTTGAAGTGGAGTGAAGCAGATCCAGTATTAACAAACGGAATGAGAATGATGGCTTTCATTGGATTCGTTATGCTGTCAGCCTCTGGTTTTGCAAAAGTTCTTCAAGAAACTGGAGATGTAGAAGCGCTTGTAAAAGATTCTGTTGCTCTTATTGGCGGAAACCAAATGCTGGGGGCATTTCTTATGCTTGTCATCGGGCTTTTAGTCACAATGGGCATTGGTTCTTCTTTCTCTACCATTCCAATTATCGCGACGATTTTTGTTCCTCTTTGCTTAGAACTTGGTATGAGTCCAATAGCGACGATTTGTATTGTTGGTACAGCAGGAGCGCTTGGAGACGCTGGTTCACCAGCTTCCGACAGTACGCTTGGACCCACATCTGGATTAGCAGTCGATCGTCAGCATGATCATATTTGGGATACGTGTGTACCAACTTTTCTTCACTATAACATTCCACTCATTATTTTTGGATGGATTGCCTCGGTTATCTTGTAAATAGAGGTCTATAATGAAAAAAGCAGCCGATCAAAACCGGCTGCTTTTTTTCATGCTTGAGAAAGAGTAGAAGCAGTGCTGTCACAAGTTCCTAATGCTTGCTCTACAGCCTGAAGAGATTGCTCAATACGTTCACGATTTGAATCTTTCTCTACTGTTTGAAGAGCTTGTTCAAGGCTTGCTTTTGCCTGATTTAATGACGTACAAGAATCCTGCACGTAACCTCTAGCGTTTTTAGACATTCTTCTTCCTCCTAACTAACCAAAAATGAGAATCAATAAGTAGTATGAGTAATTTGCAGGGAATTATGAGGAGAAATAATAAAAAGGATTAACTCTTATGAAAGGAGTTAATCCTGTCAGCCTAACTGTTTAAATTGGTTGGAATGTAGAATTTCAAGCACTTTCTTATCAAGCTCCTTAATTTTCTTTACAGCCAAATTATATTCCATTTCACGGTAATGGTGTTTGCCGCCTGGCTCTTCATCAGCTTCATCAGCTAGTTTGACTACTTTTTGAAGAGGGCGTTGTTGAATGGTTCCTTCAGGTAAATATGAGTCTGTGTGTAGTAAAATAGCTAAGGCAATTTCTTTTGCTGCCTGAGGTTCCTCACCTAAACGAATGAGTAATTTATGTGCACGTTCAGCACCTTTAATAGCGTGAATATCATTTTGACGATACTTCTCATAATCCCACTGACCATTTGTGTACCATTCGTAGTGGCCAATATCATGAAGCAACGCTGCTTTTGTAGCTAAATCGGGGTTTACATTATGCTGGACAGATAGACGAAAAGCATGATAGGCGACGGATACAGCATGCGCAACGCCAGATCGAGTTAAATATTTTTGAGCGATAGGATGCGTGAAAATTTCTACTAGTGTAACATGTCTCATCATGTCATCCCTCCTAAAGAAAAAATATATTTCCAAATACAATATCATATTTATTTCCTAAATACAATTATCGTGTAATTTGTTTTTACATCCAAAAATGGCATATATTATAATATTCGAAACAAAACAACATGTACATCTTTTTTAAAAGAAAATAAGACTTTTTTCCTTGTGTTTTACCATTTAATATTTAACGAAACGTGACAGCAGTTAAATTGGTTATCGGGATGAATAAACGTAATTTTAATATAGTCTGGCGTATAAAAAACATCAATTTTTGCCTTAACGCCCGTTGAAAGAATGAGTCTTTTTACTTCACTCATTTTAGATTCTTGAGCAGCAGCTTTTATTTTTTTTATTAAAGCTGGCGAAGTATTAGCTCTTTGAATAAATATGGTGGCGCTTTGCATGGTAGAGGGAATCACTTTAAGAGATTGCTGGAAAGTCGCTATGTCCGCCTCAGGTAAGCTAGGTACCCTGTATGTATAAGGGTGAGGCATGTAGTACGATGGCCAATAGTAAGACAAGGGAGCAAATGGTTTCATATAAGAATCCTCCTAAAAAACGGATTTTTATTATGTATATGTAGAGGGTTCGTATATGTTGTAGCAAAACCGTTATTGTATACTAGATACAAAGGGAGGTATGGATATGAAAACAAAAGATACGCTGTTAGAAGCATTAGGAATTGAGATTATTAGCGCAAGTGAACAGAGAGTGGAAGCGACGATGCCTGTTGATGAGCGAACGCGTCAGCCATTCGGGCTTTTGCACGGAGGAGCATCGGTGGCGTTAGCCGAAACTGTGGCTAGTCTAGGTGCTATTAAAAGTGTAGATATCGAAAAAGAAATCTGCGTGGGTTTAGAGATTAATGCCAATCATATCAAAGGGAAAAAAGACGGAATCGTTACAGCTATAGGCGTTCCTTTACATAAAGGAAAAAAAACAGCGGTTTGGGAAGTGAAAATTCAAGATGAAGAAGAGAATTTAATCTGTATATCCCGATGCACGCTTGCTATTCTGCCTAAAGCTTAAATATAAGAAAGGCTTAGTCTAAAAAGGTGTGAGGTATGCTTTTGGAGTCGGGAGGGAGCCGCCTCACACACTGATGTGAGAGCTTAAAGAGAATTGGGAAGAGCGGATACATAAAAAAGTGAAAAAATAGGTAAAAAAAAGAAGCGAAATTATGTCTATTCGTGACAGTTACCCTGCGCATAGAGACATGCTCTAGAATATAGTAGTAGTAAAGTATTCTTTTTATTCAGCAACTAGAATATTCATAATATTAAAAATAAGAACAGAAAATAGACCTTCCGATTGTTCAATCGTGCTATAATAGCATTAATATAGTAGGGCGGTTTATTTTACAAAGGGGTGATAATATTGGATAAGAACTCTCAGTATTTATTCATTGATTTTGAATTTACAATGCCAGAGTATAAAGGTTTTCCAAAAGGCTTTTTTCCGGAAATCATTGAAGTTGGTTTGGTGTTTGTTAAAAATCAAGAAATCATTGATCGTTTCTCCTCTTACGTACAGCCTACACACTTTACAAAATTAACTGAGCGCTGTAAATCATTTCTCCATATCGAACAAAATCAAGTAAATGAAGGAATTACGCTAGAGCAGCTTGTACAGCGACTGGGCATGTATAAAAACAGCACGATTATTACATGGGGGAACATGGATATGAAAGTATTAAGGCAGTGCTGTCAAAAAAATAAGGTGCCTTTTCCTTTTACAGGTAAAGAAATTGATCTTTCGATGGAGTATAAGCGCTTTTTTGGAGATCAAAATCAAACCGGCCTTTGGAAAGCTGTGCAAGAGTATGGTAAAGAAGGAACTGGAAAGCACCACTGCGCGCTTGATGATGCGATGACTACACTCAACATCTTTAAGCTTGTAGAAAAAGATAAGAGGTACCTTCAAAAGCCGGAGCCAACGACCATAGGAGATCGAATCGATTTTTCAAAAGTATTAAATAAATTTGCATTATAAAAGCCAAATCACTTCTATGTGAATTTGGCTTTTTGCTTAATGAATACCGTACTCTTTTTTTAACTCTTCTAAACAGGAAATACTTGCTTGAGCAAAAGCGCTATCTTTGCCTTGTTGTTCAGCTATCTTTAATTCAAGGGCTTTTTTTAGTGAATGCTTATAATCAGGAACGCTGTCTTCATAGAGATGAACCATTTTTTGAGGAATGTTTGCCTGCTCTCGAAAAGCAAGTGCTTTTCGCTCGTGAAAAAAAGGTACGTCCACTTGTCCAGGATTATGTAAGTCACCTTGTTCTGGGTGCTTCAACACAGCTTGAATTCGTACAACATAATGCAGATCTCGAACTTGTGTAATTTCACCGATGTATTTCCCGGTTTTATAAAGTGCCGTAACGGTTTGACCAATTGTAAATGTCATATTGCCAGATCTCCTTTAAGTAAAGTGTTTATTATAAACAGTATAAATCAAAACCCACTACCGTTTCTATGAAAGGATGTTGTACATGATGAATTTAATGTTTTTGCTTTATTTTCCGGAAGATAAAACAGAATATATTCCTGCTTTTGCTACAATGGCGATTTTTGTACTAGCAGCAGTTGCAGTCTGGCGGTTCATCATCAAGGTGTCTAAAAAAGAAGAAGAAAAAACGAAGGAATTAGAAGCAAAGCTGAAAGAACAAGAAAATAAGAAGTCACTCTAATGAAATGCAAATAAAATGTAAGCGTTTAAAATGATATGTTGCTGGACAATCTATGGAAAGACATCTAAAACTTTCGCTAGTGCATATGCGATTGGAGGGCAACATGAAAAAACTACTACTCATTGGAACCGTGCCTTTTTTCTTGTTAACGGGGTGTATGGAAAAAGAAATATCCAATAAAGAAGTCAAATTCTATAACGCAGATGGAGATAGCATCGGTACAGTCAAGTTGAAAGAGCAGGCTGATGGAATTGAGTTTACTTACGATTTAAGCGGACTTCCACCTGGGGAACACGGCGTACATATTCATGAAATGGGAATTTGCAAAGCTCCTAACTTTAAAAGTGCAGGAAATCACCTTGATCCTGATAAAAAGAAACACGGACTGTTAAATCCAAAAGGACCGCATTTAGGCGATATGAAAAATATTGTGGTAGAAGACGATCAGACGTATAAAGGAACGGATATGGTTCCTCAAGTCACGTTAAAAGAAGGAAAGACATCTCTCGTTAAGCGTATGGATGGTTCCTCCCTTGTTATTACCGAACAAGGTGATGACGGAATGACAGAGCCATCAGGTAATTCTGGAAAGCGAATCGCGTGTGGAATTATTTCAAAAAAACATTAAAAACAGCGTTCTTTCGTGAGAAAGAACGCTGTTTTTTACGTTAAAGCTATTTTTAAGCGATTTAATCCTTCTTGAAGTTGTTCATGTGAACAGCCAATGTTCAAGCGGATAAAACCTTTTCCATATGTGGAGCTGTATTTTTCGCCTTTTTCTACGGCGATTTTGCCTTTTTTTAATAAGCGTTCATGTAATTCTTCTTCAGATAAGTGCAGCTTGTTGCAGTCAATCCATAGTAAATAAGTTCCTTCTGGCTGAACCACTCGCAGTTCAGGCAAGTTTTCACTTATAAAACGCGTCACGAGATCTACATTTTTCTTCAGGTACACAAGCAGTGCTTCTAGCCATTCTCCACCTTCGCTGTAAGCTGCTTCTAATCCAATGATTCCAAATGTGTTTAAATTAGAAAACCCTTGCTTTTGCTGCTGCTGAACATACTGTGTGCGCAGTTTCTCATTTGGAATAATAACAGCTGAAGCCTGAAGTCCCGGTATATTAAATGTTTTGCTAGGGGCTATACACGTAATGGTTCGATTGGCTGCATCTTCACTCACCATGCTGATGGGAATATGTTTATAAGGCTGGTAAATTAGATCAGAATGGATTTCATCTGAAACAATTAATACATTGTATTTTTCACAAAGATCAGCAAGTTTCTTCAGTTCTTCTTTTGTCCACACGCGTCCTACTGGATTATGAGGGCTGCAAAGAATCATTAATTTTACGCCTTCTGCAAATTTTTTCTCTAAATCTGCAAAATCAATTTCGTATTTATCGCCTGCAAGTTTCAACGGATTTTCAACAACTTCTCGATCATTTACCTTTATCATGTTAAAAAATGGAGTATAGACGGGAGGCTGAATTAAAATTGAATCTCCGGGTTCCGTAAATGCTTGAATAGCCATACTCAGGGCAAACACAACTCCTGGACTGTATGTAATCCATTCATGATCAATGGTCCACTGATGCTTTTTTTCTACCCAAGATGATAAAGCATTCGCCGTAGATTCAGTAGGGGAAGTGTAGCCGAAAATACCGTGTTTGACACGCTCATTAATGGTTTGAAGAACATTAGGCGGCGCTTGGAAATCCATATCAGCTACCCAAAAAGGCAGAACATCTTTTGCTCCAAAAACAAGATCAGTTTTGTCCCACTTTACGGACTGCGTACCTGTACGGTTAATTAATTGATCAAAAGAATAAGTAGACAATAAAAGTACCCCCTTTTTAATACAATAGTTTGATTATTTTTAATACGTTTGTCAACGAAGTTAACTCGTGAAGTTAATAAAGAAAATGGAAAATTGTTGAAGCACCACTACTAAATTTTTTATTAAAGTTAGCGCTTCTTGTGACATATACGAACTCGCCCCATCATTATTGAGACAGGGCTTGTTCATCGTACAAGAAATCGACCATATGAGACTGCACAATGTCGGGACACTCTTCTGGTAAAAGGTGTCCAATTTCCTTTAAAGAGATAAAGGTAGAGTCTGTTAAATCATCTTTTAACTTACGTCCGAGATGTAAAGGGACAACTCGGTCTTCTTCTCCCCAAATGAGTAAACTTGGTTTTTTTATGTGCTGCAAATCCTTTGAGGATAGGTCTCCTTCTCGATCACGAATCATTCTTGTTAAAGCCATAAACGTACGGTCATCCAAAAATGGTTCAGTATAGCCATCAATCATTTCTTCGTCGATTAACTGATGATCAAATACGACATTTTGCAAGTTGCCTAATACACCTTTGCGAGACAGCCACGTTTTTACCCACAGATAAAAGAATGGAACATAAGAAGACATGACCAACCCATAATGTGAAGGGCCTAAATAAGCTGAGCTGCACAGAAGAACAAGTTTTGATACGCAAGAAGGCTTTAATTTTGCTACGTTTAAACAAACCTGTCCTCCCATTGAGTGTCCCGATAGTACAACATCTTTCAAGTTTAAATATTCAATCAACTCGATGACAATTTTGGCTAAGTTTTTATACGAGTATTGAAAGGTTAACGATTTTTCACTTCGCCCAAATGGCGGAAGATCCAGCGTAATGATAGAAAACGTATCTTCAAATAAAGGAATTAAACGCCGAAAGCTAAAACTCGATGATAAAAAGCCGTGAATAAATACAATAGCTGGTTTATCAGGGTGATAGTTATGACATTCGTAGTAAACATTGACTCCATTAAAAGTACGCTGGTGGCAAGTAATTTTAGATTCAGTCAATTTGTTTCACTCCATCTTTTTCTTTCTAGTCTGTCCTAATTTCCAGCAATCTATAAAATGAAACTCAATTACCGGTATAGATTTCACAATAAAGATGTGTTTAAATTTGATATAATGGAAAAAGTGAAAAAATTTAATCGGTGTAGGAGGGGAACGCGGTGTTCTTAGAAGAAAAAGAGTTAGAAATTTTAGAAATTCTAGAAAAAAATAGCCGTATTTCAATAGATAGTATTTCAAAAATGGTGGATTTAACGTTTGACGAAACCTCTAATATTGTTAAAAAGCTAGAGAGAGAAAAAGTAATTGTGCAATATTCAGCTGATATTAACTGGAGACGAGTAGATGGACATGAGGGCGTCACCGCTATGATAGATGTAAAAGTTGCACCAAAGCGAGGAGTAGGCTTTGATGAGATTGCGGAGCGCATCTATCGTTTTCAAGAAGTGAAATCCGTGTACCTAATGTCAGGAGCATATGATTTGTCTGTTATTATTGAAGAAAAATCAATGTCTGAAGTAGCATTTTTTGTTTCTGAAAAGCTTTCTACGCTAGACTCTGTTTTATCTACGACGACTCACTTTATCATGAAAAAATACAAGCACGATGGTACCATCTACGACCAAGGCGATGAAGATCGCAGAATCGTGGTGTCTCCGTAATGAAAGAGCGCTTGTCAACAACTGTACAACAGCTGAAACCTTCAGGTATTCGCCGCTTTTTTGATTTAGCAGCAAGTATGGATAACGTCATTTCTCTTGGAGTAGGTGAACCTGATTTTGTCACATCTTGGGCTGTTCGAGAAGCGAGTATTTTATCGTTGGAAAGAGGGTATACCTCTTATACGGCAAATGCGGGGCTTTTAGAGCTCCGCTTTGAAATTATGAAGTATATGAAAAGAAATTTTAACGTCTCGTATGATTATAAAGATGATATTATCGTGACCGTTGGAGGAAGTCAGGCTTTAGACATTACAATGAGGGCTTTGATTAACCCTGAAGATGAGATTATTGTCGTGGAGCCAAACTTTGTGTCTTACAGCCCGTTAATTTCACTAGCAGGAGGAGTTCCTGTGGCAATTGAAACAACGGCAGAAACAGAGTTTAAACTGCAGCCTAGACAGATTGAAGAAGTCATTACAAGCAACACGAAAGCTCTTCTTTTATGCTCTCCTAATAATCCAACAGGAAGTTCACTATCTAAAGAAGAGCTGCAGGCTATTGCGGATATTGTAATCAAGCATGACTTGCTTGTTATCACGGATGAAATATATGCAGAATTAACATATGATGAAGAATTTACATCTATTGCTTCTTTAGAAGGAATGAAAGAACGAACTATTATTATTTCTGGCTTTTCTAAAGGGTTTGCTATGACTGGATGGCGTCTTGGGTACATATGTGCACCAACTGAGATTGCGAAAGCAATGCTGAAAATTCATCAGTATACAATGATGTGTGCGCCTACCATGGCACAATATGGGGCAATTGAAGCACTACAAAATGGGCAGCATGACGTAGAAGAGATGAGAAAAAGCTATCGCAGAAGACGAAACTATATGGTAAAGTCATTAAACCAAATTGGTCTGGAATGCCATTCTCCCGGAGGAGCGTTTTATGTGTTCCCCTCTGTCAAGAAAACGGGATTGTCATCGGAAGAATTCGCTGAGCAGCTTTTGCTTGAAGAGCGAGTAGCTGTGGTGCCAGGCAATGTATTTGGAAAAGGCGGAGAGGGACATATTCGCTGTTCATACGCCTCTTCAATGGAATCATTAGAAGAATCCATAAAACGGATTAGCCGTTTTGTTGAAAATAAGTTATAATAAAAATAAGATATTATGTCATATCGTATAGACGGTTTGATATAATATCTTTTTTGCTATGATGAAATGTAGTGTTAGTTTATATTTGTGACGAAATTGGTAAATAATAAATATAGTATAACTACTTTTTGATTCAATCTATGAACTGTGCTATAATTTTAAATTGGCTATAGTGATGAAAATAATAAGGTATCTAGGAGTGTTTATATGTCAAAATTTGAAATCGGTACTGTTACAAAAGGTAAAGTAACAGGAATTCAACCATACGGTGCATTCGTTGCATTAAATGAAGAAACTCAAGGATTAGTTCATATCTCAGAAGTAAAACATGGCTTCGTTAAAGATATTAACGAACATTTATCAGTAGGAGACGAAGTAAACGTTAAAGTTTTATCTGTTGATGAGTCAACTGGTAAAATTGGTTTATCTATTCGTGCAACTGAGCCAGCTCCAGAAAAAACTGAAGCTTCTGCACCTAAAAAACCTGCTAAAAAGCGTCAAGGTCAAGCAACAGTTCATACTGAATCTACTCAAGGATTCAACACATTAAAAGAAAAATTAGAAGAGTGGATTGAGCAATCAAACCGCGAAGATCTAATTAAGAAATAAGAAAAAAAGAAGGATAGCTGAGCTATCCTTCTTTTTTAATGTTCCGTTCTAGGTTCTGTACGCTCTACTTCAGCAGAAGGTTTAAATAATAGACCTAAGTTAATCAGTCCTGCGATTCCAACCAATCCATAAATAATGCGGGAGAAAGCAGATGTTTGACCGCCGAAGATTGCTGCTACTAAATCAAATTGAAAAAAGCCAATAAGTCCCCAGTTAATTGCTCCAATAATCGTTAATACGAGCGCAATACGTTGAATACCACTCATGATGAACCCTCCTTGTTTTGTAGTTCACTTATTAGCCTGCTTTTTTTAGAGGGAAATATGCATATTTGCTTTTGGAAGATACAGACAAATAAACGTTCATTTGGATGGGGTGAGCATCTAGCCAACAGGGAATAATCTTTAGGAAGTCAATTTTCTTTACAATCAAAAAGTTGTTCTTCATAATGATGCATGTAATCAAGCTCGTAAGGAGGAGTTTATAGTGAACAATTTTACATTTTATAACCCTACAAAATTAATTTTTGGTAAAGGTCAATTAGAGCAATTAAAAACAGAAGCAAGTCGCTTTGGTAAAAAGATATTATTAGTATACGGCGGAGGAAGCGTAAAACGCAGCGGTTTATACGATCAAGTAATGGATGTACTGAATGACATGAATGCAGAGGTACATGAGTTAGCGGGAGTAGAGCCGAATCCTCGTCTGACAACTGTTCGAAAAGGAATCGATATTTGTAAAGAAAACGGTATTGAATTTTTACTTGCAGTAGGTGGAGGAAGCGTAATCGATTGTACAAAAGCAATCGCAGCAGGCGCAAAATATGATGGAGACGTATGGGACATCATTAACCGCGACGTATTCGCAGCTGAAGCTCTTCCATTTGGAACAGTGCTAACATTAGCGGCAACAGGTTCAGAAATGAATGCTGGTTCTGTTATTACAAATTGGGAAACACAAGAAAAATACGGCTGGGGCAGCCCGGCAACATTCCCTCAATTCTCTATTTTAGATCCCGTTAATACATTTACTGTACCAAAAAATCAAACAGTTTATGGCATGGTCGACATGATGAGCCACGTATTTGAACAGTATTTCCATGCTGCAACAAATACGCCGCTTCAAGATCGCATGTGTGAAGGAGTACTGCAAACGGTTATTGAAACGGGACCAAAATTATTAAACGACTTAGAGAACTACGAGTTACGTGAAACGATTTTATACAATGGGACAATCGCATTAAACGGTATGTTACAAATGGGACACCAAGGCGATTGGGCTACTCATAATATTGAGCATGCGGTATCAGCTGTATATGACATTCCTCATGCGGGTGGACTCGCAATTTTATTCCCGAACTGGATGAAACACGTAATGGATGAGAACGTAGATCGCTTCAAGCAAGTAGCTGTACGCGTATTTAACGTAGATACGGAAGGCAAGACGGATAAAGAAGTAGCACTTGAAGGTGTTGATAAGCTTCGTGAATTCTGGTCAAGCCTAGGTGCACCAACTCGCTTAGCAGATTATGATATTGGTGAAGACAAATTAGATCTTATGGCTGATCGTGCGATGGCTAAAGGTGAATTTGGTAAATTTAAAAAATTAAACAAAGAAGATGTACTAGCAATCCTACGCGCTTCTTTATAAGATTTTCGATAAAAAACGCCGTGCAAACCGCACGGCGTTTTTTTCTATTCATGATGGGTAAGCTTTTTCTGCTGTTTGGTTTTCAAATCATCCCGAACGGTTTTATCAGAAAGGGGAACTCTGCTGTAATAAGCCGCTCTTCCTAGTAAATGTCCAGCAATAGGAGAGGTGATAAACACAAAGACAATCGCTAAAATTAACCGTGCACTAATATGGCCAGTGTCAATCCAAAAGTAGAGTAAGCAGCCCACTAATATAAACAGGACGCCTAAGGTAGCACTTTTGGAGGCAGCGTGACTTCTTGTATACGTATCAGGCAAGCGAATAAGCCCAATCATGGTCACCACTGTCAGAAGAGACCCTATTAGTACCAAAGCTCCTACAATGATTTCACTAATCACGTTCATATTCAATCACTTCTCCTTTCTCTAAAAACTTAGAAAAAGCAACGGTACCTACAAAGGCTATGATGCCTAGCAGTAAAATGACTTCGAAAAAAGCCTGGGTTCGAAAGATAATCGAGATGATGGCCGTGATAGCAATGATGTTAATTCCAATAGCATCAAGGGCCATTGCTCGATCAGCGGTTGACGGACCTTTTACCACTCGGTAAACAAACCCAATAGTTGAAGCAGAAATGAGAATGAGCGAAACGTTTAAAAAAATATCGAGCATTTAACGACTCACCTCCATAATAGCTTTTTCGAATGTTTGCTGAATATCTGTAATAATGTCATCAATATCGTCTGTATTGATTGCATGAATATAGATAGTAGAATTATCATCTGATACATCCATTACTAGTGTGCCTGGCGTTAGCGTAATTAAAAGAGAAAGAATGGTAATTTCCCATTCACTCTCCAGACGGGTTGGCATTGCAAAGATGGCTGGCTGAATATTTAATTTAGGGCGCAATACGTCTTTAGTAACTGCAATATTGGCTTTGAATAATTCTCGTATGAAAATAAACAGCAGCTTAATGATCGCATACACTTTATGCAAGTAAAAACGTCTGTGAAAAAAACGGCGGAAAACAAACAGCAGTACCGCTCCCCAGAAAAATCCTATAATAAAAGAAGGTAGTGTCCAAATCCCTCTCAAAAACATCCATGTGAATGCAATGATTACGTTTAATAATAGTTGAAATGACATGCAGATCTACTCCTTTAACACCGATTGGATATAAATTGAAGGATCCATAAGCGTTTGAGCGGCTGTCGACACATAAGGAATAACAGCTTCTGCACCTAGTCCTAAAAAGACAGAAACAGCAAGTAAGATAGCGGATGGGTATAGAATACCTTTAAGAGATACTTTTTCATGCTCAGAAGAAAGCGTAGGTTCACCCCAGAAGCAGCTCATGAAAATCTTAATGGCAGAATATAAAACGAGCAGGCTTGAAGCTAGTAAAACTCCTACAAACGTGTAGCTCTCTGATTCTAAACCGCCTTGAACTAAAAGGAATTTTCCAATAAAGCCGCTTAGGGGAGGAATTCCTGCCAACGAAATAGTAGCGATAAAAAACATCCAGCCAAGCAGCGGATAGTCTTTAATTAACCCGCCCATTTTCTTTAATTTTGTTGTTCCAGTTATTCGAATGATGCTTCCAGCAAGAAGGAAGAGAGCTGCTTTAATAATCATGTCGTGAATTAAATAATAAATGGCTCCTTCAAAACCTGCTTTTGTTGTTAAAGTTACACCGTAGACAATGACTCCGACAGCAATAATAATGTTATAAATTAAAATTTTATTCACATCTGAATAAGCAATGGCGCCTACTGCACCAACAACGATAGTCAAAAGCGCAACGTAACCGATAATTTGATGAGTGAATTCAGGATGGTGATAAAACAGTAAAGTGAAAGTCCTGAAAATAGAGTAAACTCCTACTTTTGTTAGCAACGCACCAAATAATCCGATAATAACGGGTGGAGGTGCACTGTACGAACCTGGAAGCCAGAAATACATTGGAAATAAAGCTGCTTTTAATGCAAATACAATAAATAAAAGCATGCCAATGGTTGTTAAAATTCCCGGCTGGTTAGCCTCTGCAATTCGTTGCGAAAGGTCTGCCATGTTGAGAGTTCCTGTTACGGCGTACAAATAAGCAACAGCAATTACAAACAAAGCGGATGAAATGACATTGACTAAAATATACTTAAGAGACTCTCGAAGCTGTGCTTTTGTACCCCCAATTACAATAAGAGCGTATGAAGACATAAGCATGACTTCAAAAAAGACAAATAAGTTAAAGATATCACCTGTCAAGAAGGCGCCAAATACGCCTACTAATAAAAACTGCACAAATGAATAAAAGTAAAAGCGTTCACGTCTCTCGCCAATTGTATGAAAAGCAAAAAGAACGCAGCATAGTGTTACGATACTAGCAGTAAGTACGAGAAGGGAAGCGAACATGTCCGCTACTAGAATAATTCCAAAAGGAGGTTTCCAGTTCCCTAGCTCGTGAGTTAAAACTCCTTTTGATTGAACCAACTGTACTAAATAGGCAGCAAAAGCAGTGGTGGTGATTAATGATAAAACACTGATTATCCTTTGAAGTTTAATATTGTCTTTGAAAAAAATGAGCACAACACCTACAACAAACGGGATAAGCAGTGGGATGATTACAAAATTACTCGTCATGTTCATTTCCCCTTAACTTGTCCATATCGTCTGTTCCGAGTTCTTGATAAGCCCTGTACGCTAGTACAAGGAAAAAAGAAGTGACGCCAAAGCTTATGACAATGGCAGTTAAAATTAGAGCTTGAGGTAAAGGATCTGTATAAGAAGAAGCCTTTTCTCCCAGAAGGGGAACACTCCCCCCTTTTAATCCGCCCATCGTTAAAATTAACAGGTGAACACCGTGGCTTAATAAGCCTGTTCCAATAATAATTCGCAGTAAACTGCGGGATAACATGAGATATACAGCGGCAGTGAATAGAATCCCTGCCACTATGGACATTAATATTTCCACTATTCACTCTCTCCAATCGTTTGAATAATGGTCATCGTAACACCAACAACTACTAGATATACACCTAGATCAAACAGTACAACGGTAGCTAAAGATGTTTTCCCGAGAAGGGGAAGGTTAAAGTAGCTATATGTGTGAGTTAGAAATGGGACTTTGAAAATAAATGACCCAAGCCCGGTTAAAATAGCTAGCAGCAGTCCGGAAGCCGCGACCTTCTTATAATCAAATGGGATGACTTTCGATACGGTTTTTATATCGAAAGCCAGCAGTAGTAATACAAGAGCTGCTGAGGTAGTAAGTCCTCCAACAAACCCTCCCCCCGGTGTATAATGACCTGCAAAGAAAAGATGAATGGCAAAAATGATAATAATAAACGTGACTACTTTCGTTGTGGTTTGTAGTATCAAATCATTTTTTTTCACTCTTCTTCCTCCTTTGTTAACCGAAGACGAATCATGCCATAGATAGCAAGAGCTGCTATACAAAGTACGGTAATTTCAAATAATGTATCAAATCCGCGGAAGTCAACAAGGATTACGTTCACCATGTTTTCGCCGCCTGCTTTTTCATAGCTGTTTTCAATAAAGTAATGTGAAATCGATTCAAATAGTTTCGTACTGTTTGCTGATATGCCAAGCAGTGTAACAGTCGTTCCAACAAGAAGAGCAACCAGTAAGTTTGGCAGCTGAAACTTCACCCTTACTTTTCGCTTCCGAAACTCGGGCAAGTAGTAGAAACATAGTAAAAATAGGGATACGGATACAGTTTCAATCACTAATTGAGTCAAAGCTAAGTCAGGAGCTCGGAATAATACGAAAAATAAAGAGAGCGTATACCCGACAACTCCTAGAGAAATAATGGCTGTGAGGCGTGATTTTGCTAATAAAGTTGTAATAGTAGCTGCAACCATTACGACTGCTAATATGGCCTCATAAACGCCTATAGAAGCAGTATCTTTTAAATCAATCGCAAAGGCATTCTGAGAAAAGAGCGTCACGAGAAGTAAAATGCCTATGAAAGTAAAAATGATTAAAAGATAGTCTCTAATAAATCCTGTCATTAATGTTTTCATGATACGTGTTGACCCTTTTTCCATCCCTTTAATTCCATAATTATAGCCGTTATTAAGCGTTAAAGAAGAAGGGAATCGTGGGTAGATTTTTAACCACTTTTGAATCGTCATAAAGAACAAAACACCAAATATGATGACCCCTAGCGTCATAAATAATTCTAGCGTAAAGCCGTGCCAAAATTTAATATGCACTTGATATTCTTTACCTTCAGCTAGCAGGCTAGGTGCGATAGAGGCCATTGTTGGCTCAATAAGGGTTGATTCTAATAAGTTAGGAGCAAAGCCGAAAATAACAACCAGTGATGCTAAAATAACAGGTGAAATAAGCATGCCTACTGGTGCTTCATGCGGCTTCTTCTCTAGTTTTTCGGGCTGGTATTTGCCTGTAAAGGTTTTAAAGACAAAAATCATACTATAGACGAAAGTGAAAATACTTCCTAACCAAGCGATGACAGGCAGCAAAATTCCCCACGTCTGCATGCTATACATATCCATTTTTGTCACGTTTACCATACCTGTAAAAAACATCTCTTTACTTAAGAATCCATTAAAAGGAGGAAGACCCGCCATTGAAAATCCCCCGATGATAGCAATGGTAAATGTCACAGGCATGAAGCTCATTAACCCGCCTAACTTTCTAATGTCACGCGTGCCTGTTTCATGATCGACAATCCCTACTACCATAAACAAACTGCCTTTGAAGGTAGCGTGGTTAATCAAATGGAAAACCGCTGCAGTAAGAGCTACTAAGTAGATATTATCGTCTAAAAAATCATAGTGAAGAGCTGCGCTACCTACTCCTATAAGTGACATAATCATCCCGAGCTGACTAATGGTTGAAAAAGCTAAAATCCCTTTCAGATCTTGCTGCTTTACTGCTGAAAATGAGCCCCAAAACAGTGTAATTAGTCCTGTAATTGAAATAGCAAAAAACCAAGTGGCGCTTATAGCAAAAACAGGGCTGAGTCTTGCTAAAAGATAAATTCCCGCTTTTACCATTGTGGCTGAATGAAGGTATGCACTCACTGGGGTTGGAGCTTCCATTGCATCTGGCAGCCAAATATGAAAAGGAAACTGAGCAGATTTTGTAAAGGCCCCTAATAAAATGAGGACTAGAGCTGGAATGAATAGATGACTTGATGTGACTACATCTACGTTTGAGATAATTTCGCGTATGCTGAAAGTACCTGTCATGACGTATAAAAGCATAATTCCTGCTAATAGGGAAAGTCCTCCGAATACGGTAATAAGCATAGATTTTAAGGCTCCGTATTGAGATTTCTCCCGTTTGTACCAATAACCAATCAATAAAAAAGATGAAAGGCTTGTTAATTCCCAAAAGCTATACAGGCTCATTAGATTGTCTGATAATACAACTCCTAGCATAGACCCCATAAAAAGAAGCAAATAGACATAAAACGAATGCAGCGCTTCTTTTGTCTTAGAAAGATAATAAATGGAGTAAAGAATAACAAGTGTCCCAATTCCGGTGATTAACAGAGAGAATAGAAGACCGAGTCCATCCACGTAAGCATCAAAGTTAATACCCAGACTAGGTATCCATTTCATTGAATGTAGGTAGTTTTCCCCTTTAGAAACACCACTGATATATTGTGTGAAATAAATGAACAACACAAGTGGAAGAGGCAAAACGAACCACCCTGTATGAATACGCTGGAATTTCCTATACAGAAGCGGGACAAAAAAGGCTAATAAAAAAGGCGATAAAATCACCAAGTGCAACCACGACAAAAGACAAACCTCCTTGTGATATTCAATTCTGTAACCGATTATATAATAATTTAATTATGCATGCATCCATGCTAATTCTTAGTATCAGCAGAATTTTCAAGGCTTATTAAATAAATAGAAACTCGTCACAAAATCCATAAAAAAAACATAAAAAAATTTTTTTCGACGTATAAAAATCATGCGAAATTGTCACTCTAAGAGTGAGGTGATGGAAATGTATAGGAAACAAATAGCCATCAGTTTTCTCATTTTTACTGCACTATGTATGAGTGGATTTGTGCTAAATAATCACTTGGAAATGAAAGAAGAAAACAGGATGCTGCTCACTTCTAAAAACGAAGCTGGAAATTCCATATCAATAGACTCTTCCCTTTTAAAAGCCTCTTATAAACCGAGACAATATGTGAAGATAGGTGAAATGAACTATATTGCACCACCCAATAAGCAAATAAAAAACGATTGAAGACCACTCCTTAGTCGTTTTTTATTTGCTTATTATTTGCGTAATCGTGCATGAATTACGTCCTGTAATCAAAGAACATTAGTTGACTTCACAACTGAATTTATCGTTAAATAAAAGGGTACATACAATGATTGCAGTTTCAACAAACTATAATGATTGTGTCAAATTGTAAGTGGATTCACTTGAATTCAGCTAACAGTTTCGATAAAGTGAAAAATAAAGATATTTTAATGGAGGAACAGACTATGACACATGTTCGTTTTGATTATTCAAACGCGTTATCATTTTTTGGTGAACATGAACTTACATACTTACGTGATGCCGTGAAAGTAGCTCACCATTCAATTCATGAGAAAACAGGTGCTGGAAACGACTTTTTAGGATGGGTCGACCTTCCTACGGAGTATGACAAAGAAGAATTTGCACGCATTCAAAAAAGTGCAGAAAAAATTAAATCTGATTCAGATGTATTAATTGTTATCGGTATTGGAGGATCTTACCTAGGTGCTCGTGCTGCTATTGAAATGCTTCAGCATTCATTCTATAACACATTATCAAAAGAACAGCGTAAAACTCCGCAAGTTATTTTTGCTGGTAACAACATCAGCTCAACATACATGAAAGACTTAATGGATGTTTTACAAGATAAAGATTTCTCTATTAATGTTATTTCAAAATCTGGTACAACAACAGAACCGGCGATTGCTTTCCGTATCTTCCGTAAATTATTAGAAGAGAAATACGGCAAAGAAGAAGCACGCAAGCGTATTTATGCAACAACAGATAAAGCGCGCGGCGCATTAAAAACATTAGCGGACGAAGAAGGCTATGAAACATTTGTTATTCCAGATGATGTAGGCGGCCGTTATTCAGTATTAACAGCGGTTGGCTTATTACCAATTGCCGCTGCGGGTCTTGATATCGAACAAATGATGAAAGGGGCAGCTGATGCTCAAGAAGCATTCTCATCATCAGAGCTAGAAGAGAACCCAGCTTATCAATATGCTGTAGCTCGTAATGTGCTTTATAATAAAGGAAAAACAATTGAAATGCTGATTAACTATGAGCCAGCTCTTCAATACTTTGCTGAGTGGTGGAAACAGTTATTTGGCGAAAGTGAAGGAAAAGACCAAAAAGGTATTTACCCTTCATCTGCTAACTTCTCAACGGATCTTCATTCTTTAGGTCAATATGTACAAGAAGGTCGCCGTGATATTTTTGAAACAATTGTACAAGTTCAAGATTCTCGTCATGAGCTAACAATTGAAGAAGATGCAGCGGACTTAGATGGATTAAATTACTTAGCTGGTGAAACAGTTGACTTTGTAAATAAAAAAGCGTTCCAAGGTACAATGCTTGCTCACACAGATGGAGGCGTTCCAAACTTAGTTGTGAACATTCCTGCGCTAGATGAGTATACGTTCGGATATGTTGTATATTTCTTCGAAAAAGCATGTGCAATCAGCGGCTATTTATTAGGCGTAAACCCATTCGATCAGCCGGGAGTAGAAGCATACAAAGTAAATATGTTTGCTCTTCTTGGAAAACCTGGTTTTGAAGAGAAAAAAGCAGAATTAGAAAAGCGTTTGAAATAAGTAAAAAGAGGGCGGTACAAAAGTATTTTAGCCCAAGTGAAAAACGAACCATTGATCAACATGTTTGATTAGTGGTTCGTTTTTTTTGTTATGGTGAATATAGTTTCATCTGTTTAGGTCCTTCTAGCAGTTGATTGGAGGGCAAGGCGGAGACTCCTGCGGGAAAAGCGCAAGCGACGAGGGGGCTCAGCGCCCGCCCGCGGAAAGCGAAGCCTTGCATGGACATCACGGTGTCACAAGCGATTTATACGAGCTACTTTATCCAGTTTGTTCGTCTTTAGGTTGGATTCATTTAGTTATATCTCAATCTCTTTTTTGCTTTTGAGATAAAGGATAAAACGCTGGAAAAAGGACATGTTAAAACAGAGGAGGGATAACATGATTGAATTATCTTCAAGATTAGAGGGCACATTATTCAAGCTTTATGAATTAGAAAAAACGCTTAAGCCGCTTGGGTATAACATTGGAGGGAATTGGGATTATGACCATGGTTCATTCGACTATAAGATGAATGATGAAGTCGGCTATCAATTTTTACGTATCCCGTTTACAGCTACGAATGGAGAGCTGGATTCTAAAGGAACAACCGTACAGATTGGCACGCCATTTTTACTTTCACATAAATATCAAATTGGTCTAGATGACGATGTTCACAATGGAAATGTGAGTGCTTCATTTAATCAGTTTGCAGAACCCCAAGACGCAGACGCTTCATTTCCAGAAAAGTATATCAGCTTAGGAGAAGAGCTAATTAGAGAGGCAGAAGATGCGCTGCTTCAGTAATTGAAGGAACTATTCTTTTTTTAAACTCTCTACTTTTTTCACAAAAATATGTTCGTACATGACTTGACTAATCAACTCGTTTGTTTTAATCATTTCATTCACCCCCAAATTTTGTGCATTTTGAATATGCTTTTTTGTTAACAGTTCAACGATGCTGTAAATAGAAGGGTTCAATCCTTGCAGAGCGACTAACGTAACAATCGTATTCATGTCTGCATATTCTTCTGTCTTATGTTGATCGGCAGTAATCAGCACTTTTTTTGCGTACCGAGCGTTGGCAAGTTCTAATACTTCATAATGAGAGGGACTTCCTTTAATAAAATGAACGCGATCACAAATCATGGGATTTTTAGTCAGAGAGTCGTCGATAAGAACAATGTCTTCTTTATGAAATGCGTCGCGATAAGACTCTAACACCAGTTTGGCGCGCTCATTCCACCCAACAACGATAAAGTGATCTTTTCCATAAAATTTTAAATTCCCTTCCAAATAAGCGCTCTCAGCGGAAACAGCAATTTTAGAAAGCGTAACAAAATAAGTAGTAATAAATCCCGTTCCGATCAGGACTAAAATAATTGCAGCTAACCTTCCAATCGTAGTGGTCGGAGCAAAATCACCGTACCCTATAGTAGAAATTGTAATAATAACCCACCAAATTCCTTCAAACACATTCCCAAACGTTTGCGGCTCTAGGAAATGTATAAGCATGCCGAAAAGCAGAACAAGGCAGCCGATAATAAAAAGAAGCCGCACTAAAATAGAACGACGAAAAAGTCGAAATAATAGCCATTCCATCATAAAAAAACCTCCAGTGATTAGTCATAACCACAGTATGACCATTTTCTACTGCAGGTATAAGATATCTTTATCTTTTTACTTCGTAATATTCAATCCATTCTTTGTCTGGACCGTAGAAAAATAAGTATCTTGCTCCATTTGGCAAAGTTACAATGTTTTCTTCCACAAATGAAACGCCTGCTGATTTTAAACGCTTAAACTCCTCTTCAATTCCGTCTACTGCCAGGGCAAAATGATGAACTTTACCTTCGTTAGGTAAGCTTGAGTTATACCCTTGAATTAACTCTACGATTACATTGCCTTCTAAACCTAGAAAAGCTAGCTTCAAAGATGGATCGGTATGTGGTAGTGTTTCGATGAGCTCTAATCCCACTTTTTGCGTATAGAACTCAATAGATTCTTCTATATCCTTTACTTGAACGCCTACATGTTCAAATTTTAAAATTGTCATATGCATCACCCGTATCTATAGTATGTAAAAACTATGAAATATATTAAAGAGAAAGGATATAGAAGTCAAGATAGGGCTGCTTATCAGGAAAGGGCTCTTAAATCATATTTTTGCTGGAGTGAATAGGGTAGAGGCTTCCATCAAGAGCAAACGAAATTTTGCCTGTTTCTTCAGATACAACTAAAATTAATGCATCCGATTTTTCCGACATTCCAATGGCTGCACGGTGGCGTGTTCCCAATTTTTTGGTCGTTGAAATAATAGACGAGAGAGGTAAAACATTAGCAGCTGAGATAAGCTGATTATTTCTAATCAAGACGGCTCCGTCATGTAAGGGTGTCCCTGGATAGAACAGCGTCTCAACTAGCGTAGCGCTGACAGGAGCTTGAATAGGGATTCCTTTTTGAATAAGAGAGTCTACATTTTGTTCCCGTTCAATGACAATTAAAGCGCCGTGACGTTTCTCAGAAAGGTTATGAATAGCTAAGGACAGAGCAGCATATTCAAATGTATAAGGCGATAGATAATGACGCAAATAATAAGAGGCAGCCGTAGCTTGAACATCTTGAAATAACTTTCGCATCTCCTCAAAATCACATAGGATACAATGATCACTCGTGTCTAAATGTTTAATTAAATTAGAGGCTTCAGTTGAAATCTGCTGTAAATATGTTCGCACATTATTTTTAATTGTATCGTCTAATTGAAAGGGTTGTCTCTCCATCTTATATAGCTCCTATCTGTCAGTCAGTGTTATCTGTAATGTGTGCTAATGTGGGTGAATTATCCGTAAAGCTTATAAATCCCTTATTAATTTTATAGAGAGGTTTTGTGTTTTATTTAGCAAGAGAATATAAAAAGTTGGAGAAAAAAGAAAGCGTTTTATAAACTGATGCGTTCACATTTGGGTTAAATTTACATATGTTGTTTTAAATAAAAGTATAGATATTTCTGTGAATTTAAAGTATAGTTTTCTTATCGGATATATGATTTTTAATGTTGACAAATATTCTAAATATGCTAAAATTTTTAAAAAATGCTTATCAAGAGTGGTGGAGGGATCTGGCCCGCTGAACCCCGGCAACCTGCTTAGCAAGGTGCTAATTCCAGCAAAGTGTGTATCATTTTGAAAGATAAGGTGAAAATTTATTGCCTACCCAGTCTTTCAATATGGAAGACTTTTTATTTTGATATAGCGCAAGCGATAATTTGAGGAGGGACACCAATGACTGTAACCCCCGACTTAAAACAAATCTTTGAGCATGTTGAAGCAAAGTAAGAATTAAATAGTTTCGCTGACTAGACACACTAGAGGCGGTTTTATCCAATTCTAGTGGGTAAAACCGTCTTTTTTTATTGGATAACGCGGATAACTAAGAATTGGAGTGAAGAAAATGGCAGACTTATATACGTACGAAAACTGGAGTGATACATTTCCAGAGTTCGACAGTGAAGATGAAACAAAAGGAGCCCTTTCAGCATTGCAGTGGGCGTATGATACCTACGGAGATTCAATTATTTACGCATCAAGCTTTGGTATCGAGGGGATCGTGTTAATTGATTTAATTTCAAAAGTGAAAAAAGATGCTGAAATCGTCTTTTTAGATACGGGCGTTCATTTTAAAGAAACATATGAAGTAATTGATGCAATTAAAGAACGCTTTCCTGATTTGCGTATTCGTATGAAAAAACCGGATTTAACGCTTGCAGAACAAGCTGAGAAACATGGAGATGAACTTTGGAAGAGTCAGCCTAACCTATGCTGTCAAATTCGAAAAATCATCCCGCTAAGGGAATCTCTTGCTCCTTATGATGCGTGGATTTCTGGTTTGAGACGCGAGCAGTCTGAATCTCGTGCCAACACGAATTATTTTAATAAAGATGAGAAATTCAAGAAAGTGAAAGTCTGCCCGTTAATTCATTGGTCCTGGAAAGAAGTTTGGCGCTATGTGTATAAGCATGATTTACCATATAACAAACTTCATGATCAAGGCTACCCAAGTATTGGCTGTGAGCCCTGTACCGCACCTGCCTACAATGTAGACGATTTACGTTCAGGAAGATGGGCAGGTACACAAAAAGTTGAATGCGGATTACACGAATCTTAAATACGAAAGAGCTGAATAAATGATGCTTTTATATGTTGCCTTTATCATTGCGCTTTTTTTTGCAATGAATATTGGAGCAAGTGGTGCAGCAGCAGCTATGGGCGTTTCATACGGCTCCGGTGCGATTAAAAAGAAAAGAGTAGCCCTGTTCATCTGTGCTATAGGTATTGTGCTCGGAGCCATTATCGGAGGCGGCGAGGTGGTAAAAACTATCAGTTCAGGTATCATACCTGAAAAATTGCTGTCAGTAGAATTAGTTATTATCATTCTGGCTGCTGCAACGCTGTCACTCTTTTTCGCGAATTTAATTGGTATTCCTCTATCAACAAGTGAAGTAACGGTTGGTTCAGTTGTTGGAGTAGGCGTAGCTTATCAATCTCTGTATGTGGAAAAACTTTTAGTTGTCATGTCTTTTTGGATTATTGTTCCGCTGGTTTCATTTGTCATTGCTTTTTTGATTGGAAAAGTGATAAAACGCAGAGCGCATAAAAAAGAAGCAGAGGGAAAGTGGAAAAGAGTTTTAACGATTTTAGTTATAGCGACGGGATTCTTTGAAGCCTTCTCAGCTGGAATGAATAACGTGGCAAATGCTGTCGGTCCTCTAGTAGGAGCTGGATTAATGGATGCCACAACGGGTGTCATAGCAGGAGGATTGGCAGTGGCGCTCGGAGCTCTTTTACTAGGAGGCCGAGTTATTGAAACAAACGGGAAAAAAATTACTCGCTATTCTGTAGGGGAAGGGTGCATTATCTCGGGTACTGGTGCTTCTCTTGTCACAGTCGCTTCACTGTTTGGTTTGCCAGTACCGCTTACACAGGTCACTACGTCTTCTATTATTGGAATAGGAGCAGCGAAAACGGGATTCACGAAAGAACAGCGCGAAGTGGTCATTCAAATGTTAAAGGTTTGGGTGGTATCCCCTGTATTTTCACTCGTAATCTCATATGTTCTTGTGAAATTAGTACTTGAAAGCGACTTATATTCATTTGTAGTGCTAGCTAGCGGATGTATTGCCACAGCAGGTGTTCTAAGCTTAGCTAGAGCGACTAGAAGAAAAAGAGCAAGCTTGCAGTCGGAAAAAGAAAAAATGACTGCGTGATTCAAGTGCTTTTTATTATATTGTGTTAATTATTTAAGGAGGATTTTACAAAATGACAACAATTCAAGCACACGGTGGAGAATTAATTAATTTATATCAACCAACATATGACTACACGTCACTAACAAAAGAAATCGAAGTAGATAACATGGCTCTAAGTGATTTAGAACTAATTGGAATTGGTGCTTACAGCCCAATTACAGGATTTTTAGGAGAAAAAGATTATCAATCAGTTGTTGAAAATATGCGTTTAGCAGATGGAACAGTATGGAGTATTCCTATCACTCTTCCTGTAACAGAAGAGCAAGCTAAAGAATTAAACATTGGCGACAAAGTAAAACTTGTTCAAAACGGCGTAACGTATGGTGTTTTAGAAGTTTCTGAAGTATATACGCCAAATAAAGAAAAAGAAGCGGAGAACGTGTACCGCACAGCAGAACTTGCTCATCCTGGCGTAAAAAAAATGATGGAACGCCCAAATGTATACGTAGCAGGTCCAATCGTACTTGTAGAACGTACACCTAAAACGCGTTTTGAAAAGTATTACCTAGATCCAACTGAAACAAGAGCAGCATTTGAAGAACGCGGTTGGAAAACGGTTGTTGGATTCCAAACTCGTAACCCTGTTCACCGTGCGCACGAATATATTCAAAAAACGGCATTAGAAATTGTAGACGGCCTATTTTTAAATCCACTCGTAGGAGAAACAAAGTCAGATGATATCCCAGCAGATATCCGTATGGAAAGTTATGAAGTACTTTTAGAGAACTATTATCCTAGCGATCGTGTAGCTTTAGCAGTTTTCCCTGCTGCGATGCGCTATGCTGGACCTAGAGAAGCTATTTTCCATGCAATGGTTCGAAAAAACTTTGGATGCACACATTTCATTGTAGGCCGTGACCACGCTGGTGTGGGTGACTACTATGGAACATATGATGCACAAAAAATCTTCAGTAACTTTACAGCAGATGAATTAGGAATTACACCTTTATTCTTTGAACACAGCTTCTATTGCAAAAAGTGTGAAGCGATGGCATCAACGAAAACATGCCCTCACAGCAAGGAAGATCATATGATTCTATCTGGAACAAAGGTACGTGAAATGCTTCGTAACGGAGAAGTGCCACCAAGCACATTCAGCCGTAAAGAAGTAATTGAAGTGTTAATTAAAGGATTAGCAAAACAAAAAGTATCTTCAAAATAAGGAGCGGTTGAAGTGAGTAAATCAACAAACATTACGTGGCATGATGCTGGAATTACAAAAGAGGAAAGACGCGAGCAAAATAATCATCACAGTTTTGTATTATGGTTTACAGGTCTTTCGGGTTCAGGTAAATCTACCGTAGCAAACGCAGTGGCAAAAGCGCTTTTTGATAAAAATATTCGCAACTATGTATTAGATGGTGACAATGTTCGTTTCGGCTTAAATAAGAATCTAGGGTTTTCTGCTGAAGATCGTACAGAAAATATTCGCCGTATCGGTGAGGTTTCTAAGCTATTTGTAGACAGCGGTCAAGTGGTACTAACAGCATTTATCTCTCCATTCCAAGAGGACCGAGCTCAAGTGCGTGAGATCTTAGAGGGGAATGAATTTTTGGAAGTATACGTGGAGTGTCCGTTAGAAGAATGTGAAAAAAGAGATCCAAAAGGCCTTTACAAAAAAGCAAGAAGCGGAGAAATCCGTGACTTTACAGGAATTGATTCTCCGTATGAGTCACCGGCTAACCCTGAATTAACAATTAATACAAGCACACAGTCTGTAGAAGAATGTGTACAAACTGTTATTGAATATTTAGCTAACCGAAAGTTTATCTAAATGACAGCGGACTTTGTCCGCTGTTCTAATTCAAATTAAAATGTGGGAGCGCTGCGGAGACGTGGAAATGATGGAAGGGTGAAAGGCATTCATGGGGAAAGTATATCTAGTCGGTGCAGGACCGGGAGATCCAGATTTAATTACATTAAAAGGGTTGAAAGCAATTCAACAAGCAGATGTTATCTTATATGATCGTTTAGTGAATAAGGACCTGCTGGAGTATGCTAAAAGTGATGCGGATATCATTTACTGCGGAAAGCTTCCGAACTACCATACCCTCAAGCAAGAAACAATTAACAACTTTTTAGTAAAATTCGCTAAAAAAGGAAAAATTGTAACGCGCTTAAAAGGCGGAGATCCATTTGTTTTTGGACGCGGAGGGGAAGAAGCAGAAGCTCTCGTGCAGCAGGGCATTTCATTTGAAATTGTTCCAGGAATTACATCAGGTATCGCAGCCGCTGCTTATGCAGGAATCCCTGTCACTCACCGGGAATACAGCGCAAGCTTTGCTTTTGTAGCAGGTCATCGTAAAGATAGCGAGCATGATGCAATCAAATGGGATAGCCTAGCCAAAGGTGTAGATACTCTTGCAATTTATATGGGGGTGCGGAACTTACCGTACATTTGCCAACAGTTAATGAAACACGGAAAAACTTCAGCTACGCCAATTGCATTGATTCACTGGGGAACATGTGCGCACCAGCGCACTGTAACTGGAACTCTTGGTACAATTGTTGATATTGTTAAAGAAGAACAAATTGAAAATCCAAGTATGATTATCGTTGGTGAAGTTGTGAATTTTCATGATCGATTAAATTGGTTTGAGAAGACTGGACAGCATTACTATTCGTTTGCACAAGAAGCTTACTAAAGAGGTTGATTATATGGATGCAGTTTTATATGTTTGCCATGGCAGCCGCGTAAAAGAAGGCGCTGATCAGGCAGTTGCTTTTATTGAAAGATGTAAAAAAAATCTAGATGTACCGATTCAAGAAGTTTGTTTCCTAGAACTAGCTTCCCCCACTATTGAACAAGGATTTGAAGCATGCATTGAACAAGGTGCTACTCGTATTGCAATTGTGCCTCTTCTGTTATTAACAGCTGCGCATGCAAAGCATGATATACCCGAAGAAATACACAAAGTATATGAACGTTATCCCCAGGTAGAAGTCCTGTACGGAGAACCGTTCGGCGTAGACGAACGAATTGTTGATATCTTGCTAGAGAGAATCAATGAAACCAATGTGGATAAGCATGAAGATTCGATGGTATTGTTGGTCGGCAGAGGAAGCAGTGATCCTGCTGTAAAAAAAGATTTTAACGAAATAGCTCAACTGCTAAAAGGGAAAGGTGCTTTTAAAGAAGTGAGCACATGTTATTTAGCTGCAGCTTCTCCTAATTTAAAAGAAGGCCTGCACCTTGCTAAACGAACTTCGTATAAGCAAGTATTCGTTCTTCCATACCTTTTGTTTACCGGTATTTTAATGAACGAAATTAAGGAAGAATTGGAGCAGCTATCAACAGATGCCCAGCAGTTTATCTTAGCCAACTACCTAGGTTATCATGATGGACTTGCACACATTTTAAGTCACCAAGTAAAAACGTTATTATCCAGCAAAGGAAATCAATACGATGTATACCGTTATGCTTGATTTAAAGGGTCGTTCGGTCTTAGTAGTTGGGGGCGGAACAATCGCAACTCGTAGAATTAAAGGTTTTTTACAAGAAGGAGCAGCCATTACAGTGGTTGCTCCAACTGTTTCAGCTGAAATAAATGAATGGGAAGTTAAAGATCAGCTGCGTGTAAAAAGAAAAAAAGTAGGAGAAGAAGACTTACTTAATGTCTTTTTAATTGTTGTGGCTACAAATGATCAAGCTGTGAATAAGTTTGTTAAGCAGCATATTAAAAATGATCAGTTGGTTAATATGGCCAGCAGTTTTTCCGATGGAAATATTCAAATCCCTGCACAGTTTTCTAGAGGGAGATTATCGCTAGCAATATCCACAGATGGCGCTAGTCCTTTGTTGACAAAACGAATCAAAGAAGACTTATCCTCAAATTATGATGAGAGTTACACACAGTATACACAGTTTTTGTATGAATGCAGAGTTCTTATCCACAGATTGAATGTGTCAAAGAGCCGTAAACATGAGTTATTAACAGAAATTATCGATGATCAATACCGGCTGTCTCTAGTAAAACAGCGGGAATTTTTACAACAGATTGAAAAATATAAATAAAAAACGGCCAATTGGCCGTTTTTTATTTATACATTTTCAACTTCAATGCTTCGAATACCGCTGATTTTTTGAATTTCGTAATACACTTCTGTAGTAGGGCGCTGGTTATTAACTGACACTTTCATTCGTATATACAATTCATTGGTGTCTAAATCTTTGATTCGAATATTTTTAATTGTAATATTCTTTTCTCTAATGCTATTAGTTGTATCAAAGATATTGTGCTTATCCGCCAGCTTGAGTTGAAGAATAAGTTCTTTCTCGCGCAGTTGCCTAGGCCCCAAAATAGTAATAAGGAAGGGAAGAAGTTCAACGCTGATAATGAGCAGTACAACTCCGGTAATAGCTTCAGGATAAAACCCTGCACCTACAGCAATGCCTATACCTGCTGCTCCCCAGATAATAGCCGCTGTTGTAAGCCCTGAGATGCTGTCATTTTCTTTTCGTAAAATGACGCCCGCCCCTAAAAAACCAATTCCAGAAACAATTTGAGCGGCCAGACGAAGCGGGTCCATTGTGATATGATCACCTTTATTAAAAATTTGAGAAGACTCAATCGAAACAATTGTGAGTAAACAGCTAATAATGGAAATTACGAGAGATGTTTTTAAACCAACAGGCTTTCGTTTTAGTTCCCTTTCAATTCCAATAATAAGACCAAGTACAGCGGAAATACCTAATTTAAGCAACATTTCATTTTCCATTATTTTCACCTATTTCAATAAACATTGTTGTTTATATCTGTATGAAAGAAGAAAAACAGATATGTATTAGTATAGTAAACTTTTCTTCATAATAACAGGTGGAATTCAAAAAAATCTGATTATTTATAAAGCGCTACAATCTTTTCTTTCAATTTATATTTTTGAATCTTGCCGGAGGCCGTCATGGGAAAGTCGTCTATAAAATAAATATGTTCCGGAATTTTGAAATGAGCAAGCTTACCTTTGCAAAAGTCTTTGATTTCTTGAGCGGTAAGAAAAGAATGTTGCTTGAGTTTAATGCATGCAGCAACTCGTTCTCCATACTTTGGATCAGGAATACCGACAATTTGCACATCTTCTACCTCGGGTATTCTATATAAAAACTCTTCAATCTCTCTTGGGTAAATGTTTTCTCCGCCTCTAATAATCATATCTTTTAGACGTCCTGTAATTTTTACATAGCCATCCTTATCGATGGTAGCTAAATCTCCTGTATGTAGCCAATCTTTTACAATTGTTTTTTCTGTTTCTTCCGGCATTTTATAATACCCTTTCATTGTTAAATATCCTTTTGCACAAAGTTCTCCTTGTTCTCCGAAAGAAGCTGGTTTACCTGTAACTGGATTAATAATTTGAATCTGTACATGATTATGAACTTTGCCAACCGTTTGTACTCGCCGCTCGATAGAATCAGTTGGGGTTGTTTGGGTGATTACAGGAGATGTTTCGGTTTGACCATACGCGATCGTAATTTCATTGATGCCCATGTCATGTATGACTCGTTTCATTACTTCTGCTGGACAATTAGAACCAGCCATAATTCCTGTGCGAAGAGTAGATAAATCATATTGATTAAACTCAAGTGCATTTAATTCCGCAATAAACATAGTTGGTACACCGTGAAGAGCTGTACATTTTTCGTTCTCTACGGTGCGTAAAACAGAGGCAGGTTGAAATTCAATAATCGGTAGCATAGTAGCACCTACAGATACGCATGCTAGAACACCCAGCACACATCCAAAGCAATGAAAGAAAGGAACTGGGATGCATAAGCGGTCTTCGTTAGTCAGTTTCATAGACTGAGCAACTAAAAAGCCGTTGTTTACTATATTATGGTGACTTAGCATAACTCCTTTTGGAAAACCTGTTGTTCCGGAAGTATATTGCATATTGATAACATCATGGATATGTAGGGATTGTTCATGCTTATCGAGAACCTCATCCGAGATCATTAAGCTACTCATTAAAAACTCATTCCAAGATGTATGTTCGCTTGATCCACTTAAGTTTATAAGATGTTTTAGTTTGGGAAGGTTATGTTCAATACTAGTGATAATAGACGTATAAGAAGTGCTTTTAAATTCATCAATGAAAAATAGCGCTGTTGTATCAGAATGACTCAATACATACTCTAATTCAGAGGATTGATAACTTGTATTAAGGGTAACCAAAACAGCGCCTATTCTAGCTGCTGCGAATTGAAGAAGCAACCATTCCGGCACATTGGTAGCCCAGATAGCGATATGGTCGCCTTTTTTGAGACCGGTGGCTAGAAGTGCCTTTGCAACTCGAGAGGTTTCTTGATAAAATTCCGCGTACGTATAGCGAATATTTTGTTCAGAGTAGATAACCGCTTCTTGATGCCCAAACTTTTTTGTACTTTCTTTTAAAAGTTCTCCAACTGTTAATTCAAGCAATGGTTTCATTTGGTTTCCTCCTTGAATAATGTTAAAGTATAAATGAAAGCGTTTTCTAAAAGTAGTTTATCAAATTTAAAGAAAGTGTTCCAAAAAATCATTCGACAAATTCCTTCACTGTCCATCGTACGTATAGAAGAAGAGGAGTGACTGAAGTTATCGCATTGATTTCAATAAGTAAGTATACTGAATGCGAATATTGTAATAAAATAAAGAAATGTCTCCTTTTTATAAGAAGACAACGCATGTTAATAAAGAATGGTATAAAAATATGAAGTAAACAAACAAAAAATCATGCTGAATGTTGAAAGTGAAATAAATGAAAGGCCGTTGACCTTGCCTTCTTTATTAGACATTTGAATTGATTCCCAATAAGCAAGTGAAATTAAGAGAATAGACATACAAAAGGACAAATAGAGTGCAGCTGCAATTAAGGTATCCAAGTGAACGCCTCCTTGGCGGATAATGATTTAATAGACATTATGCTAGTGTGGCTCTAGATATGCTAGTATCTATTAATTGGCGAACGTTTCGTTTGTAAGAAAATAGTTTTTAAAAATATATCGAAAAACTATTGCACAATAAAAGGAGGCATGGTATATTATTAAATGTCGCTAAGATGAACTGCTAAAGCAAACATCGAAGTGATAAACAAATAAAAAAACTTGTTGACAACTAGGTTGCAACTTGTTATGATAGTAAAGTCGCTTAAGAGCGGCGGTTGAACTTTGAAAACTGAACAAAGCGACAAACGTCAACGTTGATTTTTATTTTTTAAATTGAGCAAGTCAAACATTTCTTCGGAGAGTTTGATCCTGGCTCAGGATGAACGCTGGCGGCGTGCCTAATACATGCAAGTCGAGCGAACTGATTAGAAGCTTGCTTCTATGACGTTAGCGGCGGACGGGTGAGTAACACGTGGGCAACCTGCCTGTAAGACTGGGATAACTTCGGGAAACCGAAGCTAATACCGGATAGGATCTTCTCCTTCATGGGAGATGATTGAAAGATGGTTTCGGCTATCACTTACAGATGGGCCCGCGGTGCATTAGCTAGTTGGTGAGGTAACGGCTCACCAAGGCAACGATGCATAGCCGACCTGAGAGGGTGATCGGCCACACTGGGACTGAGACACGGCCCAGACTCCTACGGGAGGCAGCAGTAGGGAATCTTCCGCAATGGACGAAAGTCTGACGGAGCAACGCCGCGTGAGTGATGAAGGCTTTCGGGTCGTAAAACTCTGTTGTTAGGGAAGAACAAGTACAAGAGTAACTGCTTGTACCTTGACGGTACCTAACCAGAAAGCCACGGCTAACTACGTGCCAGCAGCCGCGGTAATACGTAGGTGGCAAGCGTTATCCGGAATTATTGGGCGTAAAGCGCGCGCAGGCGGTTTCTTAAGTCTGATGTGAAAGCCCACGGCTCAACCGTGGAGGGTCATTGGAAACTGGGGAACTTGAGTGCAGAAGAGAAAAGCGGAATTCCACGTGTAGCGGTGAAATGCGTAGAGATGTGGAGGAACACCAGTGGCGAAGGCGGCTTTTTGGTCTGTAACTGACGCTGAGGCGCGAAAGCGTGGGGAGCAAACAGGATTAGATACCCTGGTAGTCCACGCCGTAAACGATGAGTGCTAAGTGTTAGAGGGTTTCCGCCCTTTAGTGCTGCAGCTAACGCATTAAGCACTCCGCCTGGGGAGTACGGTCGCAAGACTGAAACTCAAAGGAATTGACGGGGGCCCGCACAAGCGGTGGAGCATGTGGTTTAATTCGAAGCAACGCGAAGAACCTTACCAGGTCTTGACATCCTCTGACAACTCTAGAGATAGAGCGTTCCCCTTCGGGGGACAGAGTGACAGGTGGTGCATGGTTGTCGTCAGCTCGTGTCGTGAGATGTTGGGTTAAGTCCCGCAACGAGCGCAACCCTTGATCTTAGTTGCCAGCATTTAGTTGGGCACTCTAAGGTGACTGCCGGTGACAAACCGGAGGAAGGTGGGGATGACGTCAAATCATCATGCCCCTTATGACCTGGGCTACACACGTGCTACAATGGATGGTACAAAGGGCTGCAAGACCGCGAGGTCAAGCCAATCCCATAAAACCATTCTCAGTTCGGATTGTAGGCTGCAACTCGCCTACATGAAGCTGGAATCGCTAGTAATCGCGGATCAGCATGCCGCGGTGAATACGTTCCCGGGCCTTGTACACACCGCCCGTCACACCACGAGAGTTTGTAACACCCGAAGTCGGTGGAGTAACCGTAAGGAGCTAGCCGCCTAAGGTGGGACAGATGATTGGGGTGAAGTCGTAACAAGGTAGCCGTATCGGAAGGTGCGGCTGGATCACCTCCTTTCTAAGGATTTTTACATGACGTACGTTTTGACACTTTGTTCAGTTTTGAGAGTTCAATCTCTCAATTATAGAAAGCACACTACTTTCTTCTTATTCAATAAGAAGAATTTTGGTTGCGATTGTTCTTTGAAAACTAGATAACAGTAATTGCTGAGGAAAAGTGAAACTTTTCTTTAATCAAACCAATAAATAACACAACAGTATGTTGTACCATTTATTCGCTAATGGTTAAGTTAGAAAGGGCGCACGGTGAATGCCTTGGCACTAGGAGCCGATGAAGGACGGGACTAACACCGATATGCTTCGGGGAGCTGTAAGTGAGCTTTGATCCGGAGATTTCCGAATGGGGAAACCCACTGTTCGTAATGGAACAGTATCTTTATCTGAATACATAGGATATTGAAGGCAGACCCGGGGAACTGAAACATCTAAGTACCCGGAGGAAGAGAAAGCAAATGCGATTTCCTGAGTAGCGGCGAGCGAAACGGAATTAGCCCAAACCAAGAGGCTTGCCTCTTGGGGTTGTAGGACACTCTATACGGAGTTACAAAGGAACGAAGTAAATGAAGCGACCTGGAAAGGTCCGTCGAAGAAGGTAACAACCCTGTAGTTGAAACTTCGTTCCCTCTTGAGTGGATCCTGAGTACGGCGGAACACGTGAAATTCCGTCGGAAGCTGGGAGGACCATCTCCCAAGGCTAAATACTACCTAGTGACCGATAGTGAACCAGTACCGTGAGGGAAAGGTGAAAAGCACCCCGGAAGGGGAGTGAAAGAGATCCTGAAACCGTGTGCCTACAAGTAGTCAGAGCCCGTTAACGGGTGATGGCGTGCCTTTTGTAGAATGAACCGGCGAGTTACGATCCCATGCAAGGTTAAGCTGATAAGGCGGAGCCGTAGCGAAAGCGAGTCTGAATAGGGCGTTTAGTATGTGGTTGTAGACCCGAAACCAGGTGATCTACCCATGTCCAGGGTGAAGTTCAGGTAACACTGAATGGAGGCCCGAACCCACGCACGTTGAAAAGTGCGGGGATGAGGTGTGGGTAGCGGAGAAATTCCAATCGAACCTGGAGATAGCTGGTTCTCTCCGAAATAGCTTTAGGGCTAGCCTCATGTTGTGAGAGTCTTGGAGGTAGAGCACTGATTGGACTAGGGGCCCCCAACGGGTTACCGAATTCAGTCAAACTCCGAATGCCAAAGACTTATCCATGGGAGTCAGACTGCGAGTGATAAGGTCCGTAGTCAAAAGGGAAACAGCCCAGACCACAGCTAAGGTCCCCAAGTATACGTTAAGTGGAAAAGGATGTGGTGTTGCTTAGACAACCAGGATGTTGGCTTAGAAGCAGCCACCATTTAAAGAGTGCGTAATAGCTCACTGGTCGAGTGACTCTGCGCCGAAAATGTACCGGGGCTAAACGTATCACCGAAGCTGTGGATTGACATCTTTGATGTCAGTGGTAGGAGAGCGTTCTAAGTGCAGCGAAGTCAGACCGTAAGGACTGGTGGAGCGCTTAGAAGTGAGAATGCCGGTATGAGTAGCGAAAGACAAGTGAGAATCTTGTCCACCGAATGCCTAAGGTTTCCTGAGGAAGGCTCGTCCGCTCAGGGTTAGTCGGGACCTAAGCCGAGGCTGAAAAGCGTAGGCGATGGCCAACAGGTTGATATTCCTGTACCACCTCCCCGCCGTTTGAGTAATGGGGGGACGCAGTAGGATAGGGTAAGCGCGCTGCTGGATATGCGCGTTCAAGCAGTTAGGCTGATGAGTAGGCAAATCCGCTCATCATAAAGGCTGAGCTGTGATGACGAGGGAATTATAGTACCGAAGTTCCTGATTCCACACTGCCAAGAAAAGCCTCTAGCGAGGCGGGAGGTGCCCGTACCGCAAACCGACACAGGTAGGCGAGGAGAGAATCCTAAGGTGATCGAGAGAACTCTCGTTAAGGAACTCGGCAAAATGACCCCGTAACTTCGGGAGAAGGGGTGCTCTGGTAGGGTGTATAGCCCGAGAGAGCCGCAGTGAATAGGCCCAGGCGACTGTTTAGCAAAAACACAGGTCTCTGCGAAGCCGCAAGGCGAAGTATAGGGGCTGACGCCTGCCCGGTGCTGGAAGGTTAAGAGGAGGGGTTATCCTTTGGGAGAAGCTCTGAATCGAAGCCCCAGTAAACGGCGGCCGTAACTATAACGGTCCTAAGGTAGCGAAATTCCTTGTCGGGTAAGTTCCGACCCGCACGAAAGGCGTAACGATCTGGGCACTGTCTCAACGAGAGACTCGGTGAAATTATAGTACCTGTGAAGATGCAGGTTACCCGCGACAGGACGGAAAGACCCCGTGGAGCTTTACTGTAGCCTGATATTGAATTTTGGTACAGCTTGTACAGGATAGGTAGGAGCCTGAGAAGCCGGAGCGCTAGCTTCGGTGGAGGCGTCGGTGGGATACTACCCTGGCTGTATTGAAATTCTAACCCGCGGCCCTGATCGGGCCTGGAGACAGTGTCAGGTGGGCAGTTTGACTGGGGCGGTCGCCTCCTAAAATGTAACGGAGGCGCCCAAAGGTTCCCTCAGAATGGTTGGAAATCATTCGTAGAGTGTAAAGGCACAAGGGAGCTTGACTGCGAGACCTACAAGTCGAGCAGGGACGAAAGTCGGGCTTAGTGATCCGGTGGTTCCGCATGGAAGGGCCATCGCTCAACGGATAAAAGCTACCCCGGGGATAACAGGCTTATCTCCCCCAAGAGTCCACATCGACGGGGAGGTTTGGCACCTCGATGTCGGCTCATCGCATCCTGGGGCTGTAGTCGGTCCCAAGGGTTGGGCTGTTCGCCCATTAAAGCGGTACGCGAGCTGGGTTCAGAACGTCGTGAGACAGTTCGGTCCCTATCCGTCGTGGGCGTAGGAAATTTGAGAGGAGCTGTCCTTAGTACGAGAGGACCGGGATGGACACACCGCTGGTGTACCAGTTGTCTTGCCAAAGGCATCGCTGGGTAGCTATGTGTGGACGGGATAAGTGCTGAAAGCATCTAAGCATGAAGCCCCCCTCAAGATGAGATTTCCCATAGCGCAAGCTAGTAAGATCCCTGAAAGATGATCAGGTTGATAGGTCAGAGGTGGAAGCGTGGCGACATGTGTAGCTGACTGATACTAATCGATCGAGGACTTAACCAAACTTTAAAAGCGTAAGCTTTACTCAGCGAACTGTTATCTAGTTTTGAAAGAATAAATCTTTCGGAAAAAAAGTCTTGCTTTCTTTATGAAATAGTGTATAATATAATATGTCTGGTGGCGATAGCGAAGAGGTCACACCCGTTCCCATACCGAACACGGAAGTTAAGCTCTTTAGCGCCAATGGTAGTTGGGACTTTGTCCCTGTGAGAGTAGGACGTTGCCAGGCTTATATATCGGAGGATTAGCTCAGCTGGGAGAGCACCTGCCTTACAAGCAGGGGGTCGGCGGTTCGATCCCGTCATCCTCCACCATCGACTATTTAAGTCAGAGATTGCACGCCGGTGTAGCTCAATTGGTAGAGCAACTGACTTGTAATCAGTAGGTTGGGGGTTCAAGTCCTCTTGCCGGCACCATTTTTTTCGAGCCATTAGCTCAGTTGGTAGAGCATCTGACTTTTAATCAGAGGGTCGAAGGTTCGAGTCCTTCATGGCTCACCATTTATATTCACACGCGGGTGTGGCGGAATTGGCAGACGCGCTAGACTTAGGATCTAGTGTCTTACGACGTGGGGGTTCAAGTCCCTTCACCCGCATCTTTTATTAATTTCATATATGCGCGGAAGTAGTTCAGTGGTAGAACACCACCTTGCCAAGGTGGGGGTCGCGAGTTCGAACCTCGTCTTCCGCTCCACATATATAAGTCCTGCCGGGGTGGTGGAATTGGCAGACACACAGGACTTAAAATCCTGCGGTAGGTGACTACCGTGCCGGTTCAAGTCCGGCCCTCGGCACCATTTTAATAAGCGCCCGTAGCTCAATTGGATAGAGCGTTTGACTACGGATCAAAAGGTTAGGGGTTCGACTCCTCTCGGGCGCGCCATAAACGGGAAGTAGCTCAGCTTGGTAGAGCACTTGGTTTGGGACCAAGGGGTCGCAGGTTCGAATCCTGTCTTCCCGACCATTTATGGGGCCTTAGCTCAGCTGGGAGAGCGCCTGCCTTGCACGCAGGAGGTCAGCGGTTCGATCCCGCTAGGCTCCACCAATTAAATTAAATAATTGTAACGAATAATATGGCGGTGTAGCTCAGCTGGCTAGAGCGTACGGTTCATACCCGTGAGGTCGTGGGTTCGACTCCCTCCGCCGCTACCATATAAGTTACATTTGTTATAAATATACGGAGGAATACCCAAGTCCGGCTGAAGGGATCGGTCTTGAAAACCGACAGGGGTGTTAAAGCCCGCGGGGGTTCGAATCCCTCTTCCTCCGCCATTTATTTATATCATTTCATATCATCGCGGGGTGGAGCAGTTCGGTAGCTCGTCGGGCTCATAACCCGAAGGTCGCAGGTTCAAATCCTGTCCCCGCAACCAAAGTGGTCCCGTGGTGTAGCGGTTAACATGCCTGCCTGTCACGCAGGAGATCGCGGGTTCGATTCCCGTCGGGACCGCCATTTTGTTTGGCTCGGTAGCTCAGTTGGTAGAGCAAAGGACTGAAAATCCTTGTGTCGGCGGTTCGATTCCGTCCCGAGCCACCATTTTAAGACGGCGATTGTGGCGAAGTGGTTAACGCACCGGATTGTGGTTCCGGCATTCGTGGGTTCGATTCCCATCAGTCGCCCCATCTTAAGTAACGCGGGTGTAGTTTAGTGGTAAAACCTCAGCCTTCCAAGCTGATGTCGTGAGTTCGATTCTCATCACCCGCTCCAAAAATGGGCCTATAGCTCAGCTGGTTAGAGCGCACGCCTGATAAGCGTGAGGTCGGTGGTTCGAGTCCACTTAGGCCCACCATATTCCACAGTAGCTCAGTGGTAGAGCTATCGGCTGTTAACCGATCGGTCGTAGGTTCGAGTCCTACCTGTGGAGCCATACGGAGAAGTACTCAAGTGGCTGAAGAGGCGCCCCTGCTAAGGGTGTAGGTCGTGTAAGCGGCGCGAGGGTTCAAATCCCTCCTTCTCCGCCAGTCGTTTTAAATTTAAATATGGCCCGTTGGTCAAGCGGTTAAGACACCGCCCTTTCACGGCGGTAACACGGGTTCGAATCCCGTACGGGTCATCTCAAAAAGGTTTGCATATATGCAAACCTTTTTTATTTGCGCTTTTTTAAAGATTAAGTAAACAGAAATAATAGTTAGGAATAATTACCATGAATTTTCAGAATAAAAAGTAAGTTTTAAGCAGGATTTTCCCTATGTCATATGGAATTATTCATAAAGTAATAAAGTATGAAGAGTATGGGATAAAGAGTCATTTAAAAGAACTTTTATTCTATTATATTTGTAGAAAAGGTTTATGTTTTTACTGTAAGAGGGAATGAGTGGTAAGAAGCGTATATTATGTGCGTATATTATGTTTGAAGTTAAAGGGGTGGCAAAAGTGAATCTAGCGGTTCAGCCTACTGAATTTGATGTTCATTTGTATCACGAAGGAAACTTATTTCGCAGTTACTCTATTTTCGGTGCGCATCAGGTAACGGTAGAAGGGATTGAAGGCGTACGATTTTGCGTGTGGGCACCTCATGCAAAGGGTGTAAGCGTTGTAGGTGATTTTAATAAATGGAACGGTTTTCAACATTCCATGGTCAAAGTTAATGAAGAAGGTATTTGGATGACATTTATCCCTGAATTAGAACAAGGGACTATTTATAAATATGAAATCATCACACAAAGCAATCAAAAAAAATTAAAAGCAGATCCATACGCTTTCTTCAGCGAAGTGCGCCCAAACACTGCGTCTATTGTTTACTCATTGGATGGGTACAAATGGAACGACCAATATTGGCGTAGAAAGAAAAAACAGCAAAATATATATGAAAGACCGCTGTGTATTTACGAGCTGCATGCAGGGTCTTGGAGGACTCATGAAGATGGCAGCCTTTATACATACAGTGAATTAGCACAGGAGCTTATTCCTTATATTGCTGAACAAGGTTTTACACATATTGAGTTATTACCAGTCATTGAGCATCCGCTCGACCGATCCTGGGGATATCAAGGAACTGGATACTATTCCGCCACCAGTCGATACGGTACACCTAAAGAGTTGATGAACTTTATAGATGAGTGTCATCAAAACAATATAGGAGTTCTTTTAGATTGGGTACCCGGGCACTTTTGTAAGGATGAACATGGTCTGTATATGTTCGATGGAGAACCTACTTATGAATACAAACAAGAATCCGATCGTGAAAACTACGTTTGGGGAACAGCTAATTTCGATTTAGGAAAGCCTGAAGTACAAAGTTTTCTGATTTCGAATGCTTTGTTTTGGTTGGAGTACTTCCATATAGATGGATTTCGAGTAGATGCTGTAGCTAATATGCTTTATTGGCAAAATTCTTCTGGAAAAGCAGTGAATGATGGAGCTGTCAGCTTCTTGAAAAAGTTGAATGAAGCTGTTTTTGAATCTGATGAAACGGTATTAATGATGGCAGAAGATTCCACGGACTGGCCGCTTGTTACGGCACCTACGTATGAGGGCGGTTTAGGCTTTAATTATAAATGGAATATGGGATGGATGAATGACGCTTTAACATACATGGAAGCTGGCGTGGAAAGACGTCCCTATCTTCACGATAAAATGACCTTTTCACTAATGTATGCGTTTAACGAAAATTTTATTTTGCCGCTTTCCCATGATGAAGTCGTACATGGAAAAAAATCATTACTTAATAAGATGCCAGGTGATTACTGGCGCAAGTTTGCACAGCTTCGACTGCTATATGGATACTTCTTTGCACACCCGGGAAAAAAGCTTTTATTTATGGGCGGAGAGTTTGGCCAATTTGATGAGTGGAAAGATTTAGAGGAGTTGGATTGGATGCTTTATGACTTTGATATGCATCGCAATCTTAACGGATATATGAAGGATCTCATCAAGATTTATAAGAGAAGCAAGCCTTTATATGAATTAGACCATAATCCAGATGGATTCGAATGGATTGATGTTAACAACCATCATCAACAAATCTTCTCTTTTATTCGTAAGTCAAAAGAAAATCAGGAGATTTTTATAGTTGTTAGCAATTTTTCTGAGCATCCATATCATTCTTACAAAGTTGGAGTTCCAGTTGAGACAGAGTACATTGAAGTTATTAACAGTGATGACGAAGTGTACGGCGGTTCAGGCATTGTAAATAAAAAGGCATTAAAATCAGTGGATGAATCGTTTCACGGTCAACCTTTTTGCATTGAAATGAATATTCCGCCGTTTGGCATTAGTATACTACGAGCAAAGAGAAAACGAGGGGAGAGAAAACAACATGTTAAAAAAGAAATGCGTAGCGATGTTATTGGCAGGAGGAAAAGGTAGTCGGCTCAGTTCGCTTACAAAAAATCTAGCAAAGCCAGCTGTACCATTTGGTGGTAAGTATCGAATTATTGATTTTGCTTTAAGTAATTGTACAAATTCAGGTATTGAGACAGTAGGTGTATTAACCCAATATCAACCGCTAGTTCTCAATTCATACATTGGAATTGGAAGCGCTTGGGATTTGGACCGACGGAATGGTGGCGTCACGGTATTGCCTCCATACGCGGAGTCAGATGGAGTAAAGTGGTATAAAGGCACGGCTAGTGCTATTTATGAAAATTTAAACTATTTGACACAATATGATCCTGAGTACGTACTGATTCTATCAGGGGATCACATTTATAAAATGAACTATGAAAATATGCTTGATTATCATATAAACAAAGAAGCAGACGTAACGATTTCTGTTATTGAAGTACCTTGGGAAGAAGCGAGCCGTTTTGGTATTTTAAATACCAATAGTGACCTAGACGTAATGGAGTTCGATGAAAAACCACAGCGTCCTAAAAATAATCTAGCTTCCATGGGAATTTATATTTTTAAATGGAGTATTTTAAAAGAATATTTAGAAATGGATGCACGCAATCCATATTCAAGCCATGATTTTGGTAAAGATGTTATTCCGCTTTTACTAGATGAAAAGAAAAAGCTAATTGCATACCCATTTCAAGGTTATTGGAAAGATGTAGGAACTGTAAAAAGCTTGTGGGAAGCGAATATGGATTTGTTATGTGATAAAGACGAGCTTAATTTATTTGACTCTTCATGGAAAGTATACTCTGTTAACCCTAATCAGCCTCCTCAATATATCGCGCCAAACGCCTGCGTGGTGGAGTCATTAGTAAATGAAGGGTGCGTTGTCGAAGGAAACGTAGAGCAGTCCGTGTTATTTCCAGGTGTACAAATCGGCTCAGGTTCTGAGGTTAAGAAAACGGTTGTCATGCCTACTGCAAAGATAGGCTCTAACGTATATATTGAAAACGCAATTGTTCCATCGGACATTGAAGTTCCAGACGGTACTATTATTCGACCGACCAAAGGAAGCGAAGAAGTAATTCTTGTTACTCAAGAATTGATTGAATCAGTTGCTAAATGCATTTAACGAACAGAGAGGATGAACGACATTGAATAATCAAATGCTTGGTATTATTGATGCTTGTACAAACACAACAGCGCTGCAGCCTTTAACCTTTTATAGATCGATTGCTGCCATTCCTTTTGCAGGACGCTATCGATTAATCGATTTTACGCTTTCTAATATGGTGAACTCTGGAATTTCGAGCGTTGCCATTTTTCCTCGTGATCGCTATCGCGCATTGATGGATCATATAGGTTCAGGAAAAGAGTGGGATTTGGATCGGAAGCGAGATGGATTGTTTATCTTCCCTCCTATGACAAGTGATTTACACTTAGAAAGTCCATCACTATTCACGCAGTTCCGTTATCATATTGATTATTTCTTAAGAAGTAAGCAGGAATACGTATTAATTGCGAATAGTTATACAATATGTACAGTTGACTTTGAGCACGTGTTGCAACGTCATATTGCTTCAAATGCAGATATTACTGAAATGAAGCAGGGTGATAAATCGCTTAATATGTATATTATTAATAAATCTATTCTCGTTAATATTTTGCAAAATGAATCCCATGATTTTTATACGATTAAAGAAATGGTTCGATATATGGCACAATCTCATCGTGTAGAAAAGTATGAGCACCATGGATATACGGCTGAGATTTCTAGCTTAGATGCCTACTATAAAACAAGTATGGAAATTTTATCTCCAGATGTCTGGAAGCAGTTATTTATCAACGAACGTCCTGTTTTCACTAAAGTAAAAGATGAACCGCCTACTCGTTACGCAAAAAAAGCGGTTGTGAAAAATTCAATGATTGCAAACGGGTGCGTGATTGAAGGGCATGTGGAAAATAGTATTATCTTCCGAGGCGTTAAAATTGGAAAAGGTACGGTCGTTAAGAATAGCATTGTGATGCAAAAAGGCGTTATTTTAGAAAATAGTGTATTAGAAAATGTTGTTTTAGATAAAGATGTGAAAATAGGAAGTAATGAAACGTTGCTAGGTGAGTCAGGATTACCTAGAGTCATTGCTAAAGGAACAACTCAAGGAGCGTTGATGAAGTCGTGAATGTATTATTTGCTGTATCAGAATGTGTACCTTTTATTAAAACAGGAGGATTAGCAGACGTAGCTGGTGCCCTGCCTAAAGAATTAAAAAAGTTAGGAACGAACGTATGTGTAGTCATGCCAAAGTACGGAACGATTCCTCAACATTATCAAGATGAAATGGTGCTTGAAAAAGTTATTCATGTACAGGTTGGGTGGAGAAGACAGTACTGCGGAATTGAATCGTTAACGATGGATGGCGTTAAATATATTTTCATTGATAATGAATATTATTTTAAAAGAGATAGCTTATATGGGCACTACGATGACGCTGAACGATTTGCTTTTTTCAGCAGAGCCGTGCTTGAAGCTATCCCGTTTTTAGAGAATGAGCCTGATATTATTCATTGTCACGACTGGCATACGGCTATGATTCCATTTTTACTTCGTGCTAATTATGATATGTATGATCATATTCAGACGGTCTTTACGATTCATAACTTGCAATTCCAAGGAATCTTCCCTAAGAGCAATTTATATGAGTTATTAAATTTAAATGAATATTATTTTACTACAAGCCAGCTCGAGTTTTATGGGAATATTAATTTTATGAAAGCTGCGCTTGTATCAGCTGATAAAATTACCACGGTAAGTCCTACATATCGAGATGAAATTCAAATGCCATATTACGGAGAAAGTTTAGATGGATTATTACGTCAGCGAAATCAAGATTTAATTGGGATTGTAAATGGAATCGATGAAGAAGCTTATAGCCCAGACGCAGATCAGCTTATATCTTATCCTTATTCGGTAGAAAAAATTGAAGGGAAATATAAAAATAAAAAAGAGCTCCAGCGCTATCTTGAATTAGAAGAAAATAAGGATGTTCCAATTATTTCGATGGTTACAAGGTTAACTCAGCAGAAGGGATTGGATTTAGTTAAGCACGTTTTCCATGAGACGGTTAACTTAGGAGCCCAAATTGTTATTTTAGGAACTGGAGAACACGAGTTTGAGCAGTTTTTCCGTGAGATGGAAGATACGTACCCGCAACAAGTAAAAGCTATTATTGGTTTTAATGAAGAACTTGCTCATAAAGTTTATGCCGGTACGGATTTATTTTTAATGCCTTCCCGTTTTGAGCCTTGCGGACTCGGACAATTAATAGCCTTAAAATATGGAACCATTCCAGTCGTGCGTGAAACGGGCGGCCTGAATGACACGGTCAAAGCTTATAATGAATATAGCGGAGAGGGAAATGGCTTCTCTTTTAAGAATTATAATGCTCATGACATGCTTCATACGTTAGAAAGAGCTGTTTCATTTTATCACCAGAAAGATGTATGGAAAAAATTAATGATGGATGCTATGAGTCAGGATTATAGCTGGGGGCAATCGGCATTTAAATATAATCAATTGTATTCAAATTTGACATCTACTCCATCGTGAAAGGGTGAGCAGATTGTTCTCTGATAAAAAAAGCTTTCAAGAGGCTTTTTTAAAAAAGCTGGAAATGACATATGGAAAGAGCTTTAAAGAATCTACTGTTCAAGATCACTATCATACATTAGGAAATATGGTGCGAGAGTATATTAGCAGCGATTGGATTTCAACCAATGAAATTCATAGGTCTTCACATACAAAGCAAGTGTATTATCTTTCTATCGAATTTTTACTAGGCAGACTATTGGGTCAAAATCTGTTGAATTTAGGAATTCGGGAAGTTGTAAAAGAAGGATTAAGTGATCTGAATATTTCACTTGAAAATATTGAAGAGATAGAAGTAGACGCAGGATTAGGAAACGGCGGATTAGGCAGGCTTGCTGCTTGTTTTTTAGATTCTCTTGCTTCACTTAATCTTCCTGGCCACGGTTATGGGATTCGCTATAAACACGGTTTGTTTGATCAAAAGATTGTAAACGGCTTTCAGATTGAGCTCCCAGAACAGTGGTTAAGGCATGGGAATTCATGGGAAGTACGCAAATTAGATCAAGCCATAGAAGTGAACTTTTGGGGCGAAGTTGAAATGGTACAGGAAGACGAAAAATTCTCTTTTCGTCATGTAAAAGGAGAACCCGTCTCTGCTGTTCCTTATGACATCCCGGTTATCGGGTATAAAACAGATACAGTTAATACACTTCGCCTTTGGAATGCGGAGCCTTCATCATTTCCAGTACATAAAGATGTGATGGAGTATAAGCGTCAAACAGAGGCTGTATCAGAATTTTTATATCCAGATGATACACATGAAGATGGTAAAATATTAAGATTGAAACAGCAATATTTTCTTGTGTCAGCTAGCTTACAAAGTATTATCAGAGCACATCGAAATACCTATCAAACACTTACAAACTTTCACGAAAAAGTAGCCATTCATATTAACGATACTCATCCTGTACTTGCGATTCCTGAGCTAATGAGAATTTTACTGGATGAAGAAAAAATGGAATGGGAAGATGCATGGCATATTACGTCCAATACCATATCATACACAAATCATACCACTCTTTCTGAAGCCCTTGAGAAATGGCCAATTGATTTATTTCAACCCTTGCTTCCACGCGTGTATATGATTATTGAAGAAATTAATGAGCGCTTTTGTAAAGAATTATGGGAATCATATCCAGGTGACTGGCAGCGGATTGAAAATATGGCTATTTTAGCGCACGGATTAGTAAAGATGGCTCATTTAGCAATTGTGGGAAGTTATAAAGTAAACGGTGTGGCAAAGATTCATACTGATATTTTAAAAGAACGAGAAATGAAAGATTTTTATCAGTTTTATCCTGCTAAATTTAACAATAAAACGAACGGAATTACCCACCGGCGCTGGTTGTTAAAAGCTAACCCGCAGCTTTCCTCCCTTATTACCGAGGTGATAGGAGATAAATGGATTAAACAGCCGCATTCTCTTATAAAGCTCCAAGAGTACGTGGAAGATCCAAGTTTTTTACAAGGACTAAAAACAGTAAAACAACAGCGTAAAAAGCTGCTTGCGGATATTATTCAAGAGCAAACGGGAATTAAAATAGATTCTAATTCTATTTTTGATGTACAGGTTAAAAGGCTTCATGCTTACAAAAGGCAGCTTTTAAATGTGCTGCACATTATGTATTTGTACAATCGATTAAAAGAAGACCCTAATTTTCAAATCGTTCCTCGTACATTTATTTTTGGTGCGAAAGCTTCTCCCGGCTATTATTATGCAAAAAAAGTCATCAAGCTAATTAACTCTGTAGCTGATGTTGTCAATAATGATCCACAAACATCACCGTTTTTAAAAGTCGTTTTTTTAGAAAACTATCGTGTGTCACTTGCTGAGTATATCTTTCCTGCAGCGGATGTCAGTGAACAGATTTCAACCGCCAGCAAAGAAGCTTCGGGAACGGGAAATATGAAATTCATGATGAACGGAGCGTTAACTCTTGGCACGATGGACGGAGCGAACGTCGAAATTAGCGAGGCAGTAGGAAAAGATAATGTCTTTATTTTTGGATTAAAAGCCGAAGAAGTGTTGAGCTATCAGCAAAATGGAGGATACCGTGCCTATGATTATTACCATCATGATAAGCGTATTCGCCAAGTGCTCGAGCAGCTTACAAACGGCTTCCTGCCTGACACATATGACTTATTCGAGCCTATATATGATTCATTATTAATGCAAAATGATGAATACTATGTACTCCGTGACTTTGACTCATACGTTACGGCACAGCAAAAAGTAAACGAAGCTTATAGAAATGAAAATAAATGGCTTCAAATGAGTGCGACGAACATTGCACACTCCGGCTTTTTTTCTAGTGATCGAACGATTGAGGAATATGCATCTGATATTTGGGGGATTCATTCCACTAAAAATTTATTAAATCAATAAATAGAAAAGGTGTAGTCAAAGACTACACCTTTTTTATTTTATCTGTTGTCACCGTTTAAGAAATCACCTAAAGAACCAAGGATACTGCCTTCACCTTTACCTCCCGTTGGTGAAACTGCACTTGATAAAACGCGATCGGCTAGTCGGCTAAAAGGAAGAGATTGAATCCAAACTGTTCCCGGTCCTGACAGAGTAGCAAAAAACATGCCTTCCCCTCCAAACAGAGCTGTTTTAATTTTCCCTACATATTCGATGTTGTAGTTTACATCACGGGTCATGGCCACTAAACATCCAGTATCCACTCGAAGGCGTTCACCCGGCTGCAGCTGTCTTTTATGAATGGTCCCGCCTGCATGCAAAAATGCCAAGCCATTACCTTCTAATTTTTGCATAATAAAACCTTCACCGCCAAAGAAGCCCGTTCCTAGTTTTTTTTGAAAATCAATGCCAACGGATACGCCTTTGGCAGCGCATAAAAAGGAGCTCTTTTGACAAATGATTTTATGATCGAGCTGCTCTAAATCGACAGGAATAATCTTGCCTGGAAAAGGTGAAGCGAAGGATACTTTTCGTTTGTGATATCCATTATTTGTATATACCGTCATAAATAAACTTTCACCAGTTAATACGCGTTTCCCAGCTCCTTTTAGTTTATTAAACAGCCCGCTGCTGGTGGAAGAAGAACCGTCACCAAAAATGGTTTCCATCTCAATATCATCTTCCATCATCATCATTCCTCCAGCTTCTGCTATAACACTTTCTGAAGGATCTAATTCAATTTCAACAAACTGCATGTCATCTCCATACAATTTATAATCAATTTCATGTGCATTCATCATTTTCACCTCATTATTAATTCTAATCTCCTATTTATTCGATATCATCTCCTATAGCTCCTCCAAAAAATAGAAAAAAGAGTAGTATGAAGAACTACTCCTTTTCAGTGTATGGATCTTTCTCATAGGCCGGTAAATCTCCAAATATGGTCATCGTACCTTCTTCATCCAGTGCATTTTCATATCGCTCATGCTCTTTTGAAGGGTAAATAGGAAGAGGCTGTCCATATAAATCGGTAGCGGCAAAGTTTTCATAATCTTCAACGTATCCAATAGCTTCATCTGCCTCAATATAGGTTTCACTATAGTTAGACGTATCTTCTATAAAATCAGAAGGAGATTCAGACGTCCCGTAACGCGCAACGTCTTGCCAAGAATCTTCTGCGTCATATCCTGTTGTTTCGGTATCGTCATAGTCGTATTGACCAAATGGGTGATGGAGAACATTTTCTTCTACAGGTCTGTGCTTTGGAATATCCTGCGATGGGCTATGTTCTCTACAGTATAAAGTAGTTGGTACAGCCTGAAGTCTTTCAAACGAGATATCTGCTCCACATACTTTGCACGTTCCATACGTGCTGTGAGCGATTGCCTGAAGTGCTTCTTCTATTTCATGTAGCTCTTGTTTTGCATGTTCATTTAATGCAAGGTCTTTTTCACGCTCGTATGTTTCCGTGGCTGTGTCACCAGGGTGGTTATCGTAGCTTGAAAGTTCTCCTACAGCATCGTGAGCGTCGCTTCGAGTTAGACCAAAATGATCATTTTGATCAAAGTGCGATTGAATATCAGCCTGCTGCTGCTGTAAATTTTGTTTTAACTGACTGATTTCTTGTTTTGAAAGTGTCATGAAGCTCCCCCTTAAAAATTTAGTGTGCTTTTGTAGTATGTGTTAAAAATTCAAAAAAACACGATTCATATTAGGAGTATTTGGGGTATTCATGAAGCTAAGAGAGAAAAGGAGTGGAAAATTAAAGAAAGTTAAAGGTTATAGAAAAGGGTATGATAAAAATAACGCTCTCGAGGTCTAAAGAGTACTGAATAGATCATAAAGATTTTTAATTCATTTAATGAAAAGGCATAATTTAGACAAGCGAAATTAATTTTTTCTCGTGAATCGCGATGCTAGATTTTTTTGAACTGAAAGTTTATAATAAGTTAGTTACAGACTTAAGAAAAAAAGATGAACGGGGGGACGTAGTGTGATTGCAACGACCGAACAGTTAGTACAAGAATACATTAAAGATGCGATTGAGTGTGCAAAAAATGAAAATCACCCAAAATTGGTCAGTTTAGTGAAAAAAGTAAGACCTATTGACCCCCTTATTTTTTATGCGAACGGACATGACCAGTTTTATAAAGAACGCTTTTTTTGGAAAGATCCCAACAGTTATTATACATTTGTTGGATTAGGATATGCGCATACTATTTGCACCAATGCGGCAAAAGAACGTTATTTCCACATTGAAAATGAATGGAAGCGCTTTATAAAAGAAGACTTTTATAAAAATAACCAAATTTCCCCTGATGGGACAGGTCCTCTTTTATTTGGAGGATTTTCATTTGACCCAAATCAGTATCAAGAAAACTATTGGAGTGATTTCCCGAGTTCAAAATTTATGATTCCAACTGTGTTATATACTCAGGTAGACAAAGAAGGATACCTTACCGTTAATATGATGGTTAAAGGACAAGATTCTGTTAAAAAGCACATCAATTATTTCGAAGAGGTCCAAAAACTTGTTCTTTGTGAAGAGTACGACGGGGAATCCCATATTTCACCTTTGGTGTTGGAAAAAGAGGAAATTGGGGTAGAGAAATTTAAAGGAAATATTGAAAGAGCTACTACTTTAATTAAGCAACAGGCTATAGAGAAAGTAGTTCTTGCTCGTCAATTAAAAGTGAAATTTAATGAAGATATTTCTACTGAATACGTGCTTCAGCGTCTGTTGAAGGAACAGCCAACTAGCTACACATATATTTTAGAGGGAGAGCATCAGCATTTTATCGGCGCTTCCCCAGAAAGGCTAGTGCAAAAACAAGGAGATTATGTGTTTTCCACATGTTTAGCGGGTTCGATTCCAAGAGGAAAGACAAGGCAGGAAGATCACGAACTAGGTGAGGAATTGCTTCAAGATCCCAAGAACTTAATTGAACACGATGTTGTTGTTCATATGATTAAAGAAGCGATGAATTCTTATTGTTATGAAGTAGAAATTCCAAGTACGCCAAGTTTATATAAAACAAAGCATATTCAACATTTGTATACACCTGTTAAAGGGCGTATAAAGGAAGATGTAACGCTATTTTCATTTATTCAAAAGCTCCATCCAACACCAGCGCTAGGAGGATATCCTCAACAGGAGGCCTTGCCTATTATTCGACAGCTAGAATCCTTTGACCGAGGGTGGTATGCAGCTCCTTTAGGATGGATGGATATCAACGGAAACGGTGAATTTATAGTAGGAATCCGCTCTGGTGTTATTCAGCAAAAAGAAGCCGTTTTATTTGCGGGCTGTGGAATTGTAGCAGATTCTACGCCTGAAAGTGAATATGAAGAAACAAGAATTAAATTCAACCCGATGCTTTCAGCTTTAGGAGGGATTATGCGTGGAACACATTAAATCATTAACAACGTATATTGCGTCATTCGTGGATGAATTAGTAGAAGCAAATGTTGAAGAAGTAGTGGTCAGTCCAGGGTCACGTTCAACGCCTATTGCGATGCTTATGGCTGAGCACCCTGATATTCATGTACACTTAAATATTGATGAACGTTCCGCCGGCTTTTTTGCTCTAGGAATAGCAAAAGCAAAGAAAAAACCAGTGGCGCTTGTATGTACATCTGGAACAGCTGCAGCGAATTATTATCCTGCAGTAATTGAAGCTCACTACTCACGCATTCCTTTAGTAGTTATCACAGCGGATCGTCCCCATGAGTTAAGGGATATAGGTGCCCCGCAGGCCATTAATCAGAATCATCTTTTCGGTCAATATGCGAAGTGGTTTGTAGATACAGCTTTACCAGAAGAAAGTGCAGATATGAATCGTTATATTCGAACAGTAGCTTCAAGGGCTGTTCATACAGCTCAAGCTATACCGAGCGGTCCTGTACACATTAACGTACCTTTACGTGAACCGATTGTACCAGATTTATCTATTGAAGATTTATGGAGTCAAGGGAAACGCGGTAAATCATATGTGTCTGCTATTCATGGAGAAGCATCTCTATCTGAAAAAGGTTTCGAAGAAATTGCGAAGCGCTTAGAGGGAACAACAAAAGGACTTATTATATGCGGAGATCAAATGTCTTTAAAAGCAGTAGACAGCGTATGCCGTTTAGCTGAATCTTTAAGCTTTCCAGTGCTCGCAGATCCGTTATCACAATTAAGAAGCGGCAAGCATTCAAAAGAAAATGTAATAGAGACATATGATACATTTTTAAAAAGTGATAAGGTTGATGAGCGTTTTTACCCGGAAGTTGTCATTCGTTTTGGCGCGATGCCGGTATCGAAACCGCTATTGCAATTTTTGAAAGCACACGAGCCGACAGAAATGTTTGTAGTTGACCAAGGTAAAGGCTGGAGAGACCCTACTTTACGTTCGACAGTGATGATTGAAGCCGATGAGACATTATTTTGTGAAGAACTGATCAAGCGTCTTTCAGCGAATCAAGAGGAATCTACTTCATGGCTGAGTCTGTGGAAAAAGATTAATGCTCAAACTGCACAGGCTCTGAGAACACTAACTTCTGGCCAGGAATGGTTCGAAGGACAAGTAGTTCAAGAAATTGTTGATGTAGTACCTGAAGGCACGGCTTTGTTTGCTGGAAATTCAATGCCTGTTCGAGATATTGATTCTTTCTTCTTAAATACGGAAAAAGATATTCCACTCTTTGTAAATCGGGGCGCAAATGGAATTGATGGTGTAGTTTCTTCTGCTCTAGGCGTAAGCACGGCTTACGATCACACCGTTTTATTTATTGGTGACTTATCGTTTTATCACGATTTAAATGGTCTGCTGGCAGCTAAAATGCATAATTTAAATTTAACCGTTGTGCTAGTTAACAATGACGGCGGAGGAATTTTTTCATTTTTACCGCAGTCAAAACAAGAAAAGCACTTTGAATTTTTATTCGGTACGCCAACTGGATTAAACTTTGAGCATGCCACTCGTCTGTATGATGGCACATTTTCTTCAGCAAGCAGCTGGGAAGAATTTCGACATGCAATGAACCATGCTTTCACAAAGGGCGGGTTGCATGTTGTAGAGATTCGTACAACTCGTACAGAAAATGTAGAGACTCATCGCAGTTTGTGGAAACTTGTTTCCGAGGAAATAAATTTGTCAAACGGTGAGGAATAGGCAATGAGGTATAAATTAAGTGGTGTATCTTACCATGTGCACACCGAGGGAAAAGGAGAGCCGCTGCTTCTGCTTCACGGCTTTACCGGCTCTTCTCAAACTTGGCGTACCTTTATGAAGAAATTCGTTAAAGACTATCAGGTAATTGCTGTTGATATTATTGGTCATGGCCAATCAGCAGCTCCCAAAGAAATCAAACCATATTCAATGGAAGCAGTTGTTGAAGCACTGCATGAGCTTCTTCAACAGCTATCTTTATCACAGGTGAATGTAATTGGATATTCGATGGGAGGAAGGCTTGCTCTTTCATTTGCCCAGCGATATCCACACCATGTGAAAAAGTTGGTATTAGAAAGCGCATCGCCTGGTTTAAAAACGCGGGAAGAACAAAAGCTAAGAAAAGAAAAAGATGAACAGCTGGCGAGCCGCATTATGAAAAATGGAATTGAAGAATTTGTTAAATTTTGGGAGGAAATTCCTCTTTTTCGTTCTCAAAAGCAATTGCCTAGCCATGTTCAAGAAGCGGTGCGTAAAGAAAGACTTTCGCATACAGAAATCGGCCTTTCCAACAGTTTGAAAGGAATGGGAACAGGAGTCCAGCCGTCCCTTTGGGAGAAGCTGGACGATCTGTTGATGCCGGTTTTGCTTATTACAGGAGAAGTAGATCAAAAGTTTTGTTTAATTTCCAAAGAAATGCAAACATTAATACCAAATGCTACTTCTAGAATTATTTTAGGGACAGGCCATGCAATTCACGTGGAACAACCCGAGATTTTTGGTAGAATAGTAAGTGAGTTCTTAGCTACTACATAATTAGGAGGAAATAAAGATGACAGTTGAATGGACATCAGTACGTCAGTATGAAGACATTTTATACGAAACATATAACGGAATCGCTAAAATTACGATTAACCGTCCGGAAGTGCACAATGCATTCCGTCCAAAAACAGTAATGGAATTGATCGATGCATTTGCTTATGCTCGTGACGATGCAAGCGTTGGAGTAATTGTATTAGCAGGTGCTGGAGATAAAGCATTTTGCTCAGGCGGAGACCAAAGAGTTCGCGGCCACGGCGGCTATGTAGGAGAAGATGAAATTCCACGTCTAAACGTTCTAGATTTACAGCGTTTAATTCGCGTAATTCCAAAGCCGGTTGTTGCGATGGTATCAGGCTATGCAATTGGTGGTGGCCACGTTCTTCACGTTGTATGTGACTTAACAATTGCAGCGGATAACGCAGTATTTGGACAAACAGGTCCTAAAGTTGGAAGCTTCGATGCAGGATATGGCTCTGGTTACTTAGCTCGCATCGTAGGTCATAAGAAAGCGCGTGAGATCTGGTTCTTATGCCGTCAGTACAACGCTCAAGAAGCACTAGACATGGGATTAGTAAACACGGTCGTTCCATTAGAACAGCTTGAAGCTGAAACAATTCAATGGTGTGAAGAGATGTTAGAAAAAAGTCCAACCGCTCTTCGTTTCTTAAAAGCAGCATTTAATGCTGATACGGATGGCTTAGCTGGTATCCAGCAATTTGCGGGTGACGCAACGCTTCTTTATTACACAACCGATGAGGCAAAAGAAGGTCGCGATGCATTTAAGGAAAAACGCAATCCAGACTTCCAACAGTTCCCACGTTTCCCTTAAACAGCTGAAACAGCTTGGTGATTATCATCAGGCTGTTTTTTCAATTTAATTTAGTTAATCAGTATAAAAAGGAGAGAAATTCATGAGTAGCCAAACGATTCCCAATGGGCTTATGCAAAGAGCATATTTGACGCCAAATCGAGTGGCGGTAGAAACATCCCAAACGTCTCTTACGTTTCAAGAGCTTCATAAACGTGTTCAAAAAGTAGCACAGCAGCTTTCGTTTAACGGTGTAAAGCAAGACGATACCATTGCTTTATACATGAAAAATAGAGTGGAGTTTATTGAGATTTTACATGCGGTTTCTTATATTGGTGCAAGGTTGCTGCTCGTCAACACGCGTTTGACAAACGAAGAAATTAATTATCAGCTAACAGATGCAAACGTGTCGTTGCTTATTGCGGATGAAACATTTTTAATGAGAGAATTCCAAAGTTCCATTACTCAGCTTACTTTACCTGCTTTAAAAAGTTCTCCAGAAGCAGAAACGGATTTTCAAAAAACGTGGAATCTCGAGGAGACATTTACCATTATGTATACGTCCGGAACAACAGGTCATCCAAAAGGAGTGCTGCAGACGTATGGAAATCACTGGTGGAGTTCCGTTGGCTCAGCGCTTAATTTAGGATTAAACGAAAAAGACTGCTGGCTTATAGCGGTTCCTTTGTTTCATATTAGCGGCTTATCTATTTTAATGCGGAGCGTCTTTTACGGAATGAAAATCATTTTAGAAGAACGGTTTGAAGCAAGAGCAGTAAATGAAGCAATTGAAAACAAAGAGGTAACGATTATTTCGGTTGTCACTTCCATGCTGTCCAACATGCTCGATGAGTTAGGGGAACGAAAATATCCGCATACGTTTCGATGCATGCTTTTAGGAGGAGGACCTGCACCGCTTACTATTTTAGAGGCTTGTGTGAATAAAGAAATTCCTGTTTATCAAACGTATGGAATGACAGAAACATCTTCACAGTTCGTTACGCTTTCACCTGAAGATAGTTTGCGAAAACTGGGATCAGCAGGTAAACCATTGTTTCCATGTGCAATGAAAATTGTAGATGAAAAAGGAAATGAGACCAGCGAAGCAGGAGAAATCATTGTTAAAGGTCCAAATGTTACAAAAGGATATTTAAATAAACCAGAAGCTACTGAAAAAGCCCTTCAACAAGGCTGGTTCTATACAGGAGATATCGGGAAAGTGGATGAAGAAGGCTTTCTATATGTGTTAGACAGACGTTCAGACCTTATTATTTCAGGTGGAGAAAATGTATATCCAGCTGAAATTGAAAATGTTTTGTTGAAGCATCCCGCTGTTAAAGAGGCCGGTGTAACGGGAGTAGGTGATGAAAAATGGGGACAAGTTCCAGCTGCATGTATTGTTGTAAACGAAGACGTTTCAGATGAAGAATTATCTTTACACATTCAACAATTTTTAGCAAAGTACAAACTTCCAAAGTATTTCGTTCGAGTAGAGGAGCTGCCGCGAACAGCTTCTAATAAAATCATACGCCGGAAGCTATCATCGTTCATACAGAAAAGGAGCTAATCGATGATTATAAAAAAAGTACATCTTTATAAAATTGACATGAAGCTTCTTTCTCCTTTTTCAACAAGCTATGGTACAGTACAGGATCGAGAATTGATTTTGCTTGAAGTAGAAGATGAACAAGGATTTACAGGGTGGGGAGAAGTCGTTGCTTTTTCATCTCCTTGGTATACGGAAGAAACGATTCAGACATGTTTTCATATGTTAGACGATTTTTTAATTCCCTCGCTTCTTCATCAGCAGCTTCAAAAACCAGAGGATGTTCAAAAGTTATTCAAACCTCTAAAGCGAAATAACATGGCTAAAGCAGCTTTGGACTGTGCTGTATGGGATTTGTATGCAAAGCGGCAAAACAAGCCGTTATCTGAAGTAATTGGCGGAGTAAGGTCTGCTGTAGAAGCTGGAGTGGTAGTTGGCTTAAATGACATTTCCGTAATGAAAGAACAAATAAAGACTTACATGAAAGATGGCTATAAGCGCTTTAAAGTGAAAATTAAGCCGGGTGCTGACTATGAGCTACTGAAACAAATTCGAGATGAATTTCCAAGCATTCCTCTTATGGCTGATGCCAATTCAGCCTATACTTTAAGCGATAGTGATTCATTAAAGAAACTAGATGAATTGAATTTAATGATGATCGAACAGCCGTTAAGTTCTGATGATATCCTTGATCATCGATTGTTACAAAAGCAAATAAAGACGCCAATTTGCTTAGATGAAAGTATTGTGAGCTGTGAAGATGCACGTCATGCAATCGAACAAGAAAGCTGTAAGATTATCAATGTGAAAATCGGGCGAGTTGGCGGAATGTCCGTAGCAAAGCAAATTCATGATTTATGCGTCCGGCATGGTGTAAGACTTTGGGTTGGAGGAATGTTAGAAGCAGGGATTTCACGAGCTCATAACATCGCCCTTGCCACACTCCCTTCTTTCACGATACCAGGTGATATTTCTGCGTCGTCTCGCTATTGGGAAAAAGATATTATTAAGCCCGAAGTAGAGGTAGAAGCCGGAGTAATAAAGGTGAAGGGAAAACCGGGGATAGGATACGATATTGATAAAAAGTTTATCAAAACAATCAAATCATTTGAAAAAGAATACAAATAATTAAAAACCGTTTTTTGATGAAAAACGGTTTTTTTATTGAGGTTGTCAATGTTTAGTAGAAAAATAGGACAAATTTTTTAAAAAGAGCACATTGTTCCATCAAGCGTGTCAAAACATGTTATGATGGAATAGTTTGATGAAAAAAGTCGAAGAGTTTTATCGTAAAAAACAAAATTATTTTTGAAAATAGGTTGATAGTTTTCTAAGTTGTCCTATATAATGTGTTTATAACATAACACAATATGTTGTTTTGGAATCTATAATAAAATACTATATTTTGTGTTTTCCAGTGAAAAAGGTGTCTGATAAAAAGACTTAAAAGGGAATTTGGTGAAAATCCAAAGCTGTTCCCGCAACTGTGAATGCTGATGAAATAAGGAGATCCACTGTGAGTAAACATCATGGGAAGGCCTTAAAGTAAAAAGAAGCATAAGTCAGGAGACCTGCCTTTTTTATGTCGTTTTATCTTCTTCGGGAGGTGAGAGGGTAGAGCGAGGATTGAGAAAAGACTTAGTGTCTTCTTCTATCTTCGTTCTATTCGCTCACCGAGGTACGGTGAGCGATTTTTTATTTTGAAGTGAAGAGAGGAGCCATATTTATGGTGAATACATTAAAGCCTACAATTCTACATGAATTAACTGCATATATTGAACGTTTAAAAAAAGAATTTACGCAGCTTGATTTTTCTTTGTATGAGGAAAAGGTTATTCAAACTGTTACAGTAAAGGAAAATATGACGGACGAAAAGGTTGCAAACGTCCTAATTTTGGCAGCCTTAGAGCGTATTTCAATGGAAGAACCCGATTGGACGTACGTAGCGGCAGACGTCTACTTAAACGAACTATATCGAAAAGCAGCGGACAACCGAGGTTACGATAAAAAAGAGAAGTACGGTTCGTTTTATCAGCTTATTCAAGAACTAACAAAAATCGGCATTTATAATAAGCAGCTATTAAAAACATATACAGAAGAAGAAATTAATGAAATTGCTTCAGTCATTATTCCTGAACGCGATCGTTTATTTACATACATTGGATTGTTGACATTAGCAGATCGCTATTTAGCGACATCACATGATAAGCGCGTATACGAATTACCGCAAGAACGTTTTCTTATCATTGCTATGACGCTGATGTCTCAAGAAAAGAAAGAAAATCGAACAGCATTAGTAAAAGAAGCGTATTGGGCGCTTTCTAGTCTATATATGACGGTTGCCACACCAACACTTTCAAATGCAGGAAAGAGCTACGGACAGCTATCTAGCTGCTTTATTGATACGATTGATGACAGCTTACGCGGTATTTATGATAGCAATACAGATTTGGCCACGCTTAGTAAAAATGGAGGCGGAATTGGTGTCTACCTCGGTCATATTAGAAGCCGAGGAAGTGATATAAAAGGTTTTAAAGGCGTATCATCAGGAACAATTCCATGGATGAAACAGCTAAATAATACGGCTGTAAGTGTCGATCAGCTAGGTCAACGCCAAGGAGCTATTGCCGTATATTTAGACGTATGGCACAAAGACATCTTTTCATTCTTAGATGCGCGTTTGAACAATGGTGACGAACGTCAGCGCACGCATGATTTATTCACTGGTGTATGTTTGCCAGATTTGTTTATGGAAAAAGTAGAGGCACGTGAAGACTGGCACTTATTCGATCCTCACGAAGTTCGTACGCTGATGGGCTACTCGTTAGAAGATTTTTATGATGAAGAAGAAGGCAGCGGTTCGTTCCGCACTCGTTACGCTGAGTGTGTAAATAATGAACAGCTTTCAAGAGAAACAGTACCTGCTATTGAAATCTTCAAGCGCATTATGCTTTCCCAGCTTGAAACCGGAACGCCTTATATGTTTTATCGTGATACGGTTAACCGAGCTAATCAAAACCGCCACGAGGGCATGATCTACTGCAGCAACTTATGTACAGAAATTACGCAAAACCAAAGCACAACGGTCGTAACAGAGGAAATTACGGAAGACGGAAAAATTATTATTACAAAGAATCCGGGCGATTTTGTTGTATGTAATCTTTCTTCTATCAACTTAGCGAGAGCCGTAACTGAAGATGTGCTTGAACGTTTAATTCCAATTCAAGTACGCATGCTTGATAACGTTATTGAGTTAAATGATTTGCCAGTACTTCAAGCAAAACTAACAAACCAAAAGTACCGCGCAGTAGGACTTGGCACATTTGGTTGGAACCATTTGCTTGCCTTAAAGAAAATAGCATGGGAAACAGATGAAGCGGTAGCATATTGCGATGAATTGTACGAGCAAATTGCTTACTTAACCGTACAGGCAAGCATGAACTTAGCTAAAGAAAAAGGTGCATATCCATTATTTAAAGGCTCAGATTTTGAGTCAGGCGCTTATTTTGAAACACGTAAATACACAAGCGAAGCGTGGAGTGAACTGCGTAACGAAGTTCAAAGCAATGGGATAAGAAATGGCTACTTAATGGCTGTAGCACCTAATTCATCAACATCTATTATCGCGGGTTCTACTGCAAGTATTGATCCGATTTTCCGTAAGTTTTATTCAGAGGAAAAGAAAAACTATAAAATCCCAGTGACGGCACCAGATTTATCGCCAGCAACAAACTGGTATTATAAGTCCGTTTATTTAATTGATCAGCACTGGAGTATTAAGCAAAACGCCAAGCGCCAGCGCCATATTGATCAATCCATTTCATTCAACTTATATGTACAAAATGATATCCGAGCAAAAGAGCTGCTGGATCTTCATATGACGGCATGGAAAGAAAAGTTAAAAACGACCTACTACGTACGTTCAACATCAAGTGAAGTGATTGAAGAATGTGAAAGCTGTCATAGTTAAAAGGAGTGAATAATTAATGACAAGCATGTTAAAACGAGAATTAATGAACGAAACAGCTCCGAACCGTTCGACAGGAATCATCAACGGCAAGAGCTCAAATATTCTAAACTGGGATGACGTCCGATTTTCATGGGCGTTCCCTAAATACAAGCGTATGCTAGCTAACTTCTGGACGCCGTTTGAAATTAATATGGGTCAAGATATTAAGCAGTTCCCTCGGTTAACGGCTGACGAACAAGAGAGCTTTTTAAAAATTATTGGCCTGCTGGCGCTACTGGACAGTATTCAATCAGATTATGCTAGCAAAGTAGCTGATTATGTAACCGACTCTTCGATTAATGCTCTAATGATTATTTTAGCGCAGCAAGAAGTGGTTCATAATCATTCGTATTCATATGTTTTATCAAGTCTTGTACCAAAAGGAAAACAAGATGAAGTATTTGAATACTGGCGCACAGACGAAAAGCTTCGTGCTCGAAATGACTTTATTACAAACGGATATAAAGCATTTAGCGAAGAAGCAACGGTTGAAAACTTTTTGAAGTCTATGGTATATGATGTTATTTTAGAAGGCCTTTTCTTCTATAGCGGATTTGCTTTCTTCTATAATCTTGCGAGAAATCAAAAGATGGTGGCGACATCTACGATGATTAACTATATCAATCGTGATGAACAGCTTCACGTTGGGTTATTTGAAAAGATTTTCAAGGAAGTCCTAAATGAAAATCCAGCTTATCGTACGGAGGAGCTAGAAACATTTGTAGTTGAAACGTTCCAAGAGGCAGCTCGTCTTGAAATTGAATGGGCAGAATCTGTTATCGGAGAAAAATTCGACGGGATCACGATGAAAGAACTGCAGCAGTATATTGAATACATGGCTAATAAACGCTGTAATCAATTAGGCTTTGGCCGAGCTGCTTTCCCAGAAGCACCGATTGAAAATCCTCTTCGTTGGATTATTGCTTATCAAGAGGTAGATTTAGGGAAAACGGATTTCTTTGAACAGAAATCAAGACAATATACAAAAGCATCAGATGCGAATGGATTTGATGATCTATAAATACAAGAGCTGACTAATTTCCTTATTGATTAGTCAGCTTTTTTTAAGTGAATAAGTCCAAGTTCTAACGCACGTGTGGTAATTAAGTCATCAATTTCTTCTGGAATGTTTTCAAGTGTTCCCCATTTATATGTCCATAAATGAGTAAAAGATTGTACATAGATTGGAAAGGTTTGTTCATTTGCTTTTATTGCTTCTTCTTTAAAAAAATGAATCAGTTGTTCAGTTTTCATAATAGTCTCCTTTTTTATGATCTTGAAGAGAGAAAAAAGACAACCCAGAGGCTGTCCTTTTGCGGGTTACGCTTCAGTTGGCTTGAACGTTTTACAGTCTGTTTCATAACTGCTTGCTGCATGTTTTCCGCTATGACTTACCACGTAAATTTCTTCTGCGCTGCAGTGATTTCCATTTTTCCAAAAGTGACAGTTATTTACTTCACAAAGAATGTTTTGTTCCAACGTTAACCCTCCTTTGTATGTGATAGCTATAGTATGGTCAAAATTCAACTAACTTATAAGAAAGGTGGTAGACTTTCATTTTAATTGAGAATTTTTATCAATTAAACATTGACAAAGATAATCATTCTCAATTAAACTGTGTATATAGTAAAGAATACAAGTTGTTGGCAAATCATTAAATGAATAATTAATTGGGAGGGAACAAACATGTCATCAGTTATGGTTGTAGGAGGAGACAGGTTAAAGCATATTACAGATCGTTTAGAGGGAGAAGGATTTAATGAAGTAATTCATTTAGATGGCCGTAAAAGCAATATGGTGAAGCGAGAAATACCCGAACATATTGGGTTTGTATTAGTTATTACGGATTTTATTAATCACAATATGGCAAAAGTCATTAAAGAGAAAGCAAAAAAACAAAAAAAACCGATTTATTTCGTCAAACATTCATGGAGTGCTATTCGTAAAGTGATTGAGCAAATTTCATGATTTAATTTTTATTTATTATTGAGAATGAATTTCAATTAGGGTGGTGAGACATAGGTGGAACCGATAAAAGTGCATATAAAGACACTCTCTAACGACCACATCGAACAATTTATTCGATGTCCGTACAAATTTTATCAGCAGCAGCTTCTTTTGAAAAAAACATCTATAGATTGGAAACAGCTCGTTCAAGTAACTGTCCATCAAATCATTAAAACATACTATAGCAAGCCAGTTGAGTATCGCTCAAACCTCTATGTTTTACAGCTTATTGAAAAATATTGGCGTCTAAAGCCAAATATGTTTTCATCACCCGTTCACTATTACGATGTGTTAGCTAAAGTAAGTGATTATTTACTAAGGTTTTTAGGAAAGAAAGCACATATGGAATTACCGCTTTTTGTGTTTGAGAAATACAGCGTTTATGTAGAAGAAATTCAAAGCAACCTTTCTCTAACCATTGATTTTGCTGCATGGACAGAGAAGTCTTATACGGTAACAAAATTCATTCTAGATGACCATGAAGAAGTGAAAAACGCCATGAAAGACTTTATTATCGTTTTTTCGAAACAAGCTTTTAAAAAGGTTCCTGAACAAATTCGTTTTTATTCATTATTAACTGGAGAAACAACAACTTATCATATTGCACCAGCCGATTATCAAAAATCCATACTTCAACTACATATTGTCAAAAGTGTGTTAATGGAACCAAAACATTTTCAAAAGAATTATGCATCCAGTGAGTGTGAAAACTGTCCTCTTCAACGAGAATGCGTTGAAGAAGGGGATATGCGGCCGACACTGCTGGTGTAAAGGAGCGTCATATACATGAAGGAAATCTTACTAGCTTATGCGAGTATGTCAGGTAACACAGAAGCGATAGCCGATTTGATCGAAGAAGAATTAGTCAAGCATGGATTACATGTGAAACGAGCAGAAGTATATGACATTGATGCTTCTGACCTTGTATCCGCAGAATCTATTATCTTTGGAGCTTATACGTGGGGAGATGGAGAGCTGCCAGATGATTTTTTAGATCTTTATGATGAAATGGATGATATAGATCTCAGTCAAAAGCAGATGGCTGTATTTGGCTCAGGTGATTCATCATATGATGTTTTTTGCGGAGCAGTTGATTTAATTGAAGAAAAAATAAAGAGACGTAATGGAAATATAGCCGTTCCCGGTTTGAAAATCGAGCTCTCTCCCTTTGGAGAAGATATAGAAAAATGTAAGATATTTGCTAAAGGTTTTGCTCAAGTAGTAGCAAAATCTGCTGCTTCATAAGAAAACCCGGTCAAGTGCTGACCGGGTTTTTTAATATGGCTTCTTTTTGCTGTATTCTTTATTATCTTTCATAAATAGACGCCAGAAATAAAAGAATCCAGGAAATAAAATAGCAAAACCAACAATATACACAATAAATAAAGAATGAAACGCATCGGGATGTGTAAATCCATTCTCAATCGTTACGTTTGGATAGACAACATAAGGTAAATGACTTCGTCCGTATACGTAACTTGCTAAGAAATATTGAAGGATAATGGATACCACGGCTAAACGAGGCATGCCTTTTCCTTTTTGAGAAGGTAGCAGCAGAGCAATACCAGCTACTACAAATAGACCTACAGATCCGTAAAGAAGGGGCTTAAACTGCATCATTTTATCATATAACCAGCTTGCTTCTGATTGCATTGTAATCATAATAAAGATAGCCATTAGCAGGGAAAGAGGTCCTGTAATGAGCGCATCACGCCGATAGACCGCATAAGCTTCCATTTCGTCAGATGACTTCGAGTAATCTGCTAATAACAGAGACGATAGAAACAGCGAAGAGCTTATGGCAAATCCGATAAATGAATAGACGTGCGGACTTGAAAATACTTTTGCTAAATTTAATTGCTGCGTGCCATCTATTATATCAATAAATCCACCTTGACTTACTGGCAGTACAGCGATTAAAAAAGCAGGAATTAACACGCCGGATATACCGGATATATAAACCAACGCTCTCCGATATTTGAAGCTGCTAGCATAGTGTGAAAACACTAAAAATCCGCTTCGAATAGATAAGAGAAGTAAAATGATACTTCCGGGTATTAGTAACACTGTGCCAAGCGTAAATGTAGCTCGAGGAAAAAAACTAAACAGCGCAACAACAATCGCAACGATAAATACATTGGTTACTTCCCAAGTAGGCGATAGATATCTGTTTGCTACATCTGTAGCATTTGTTTTCGTACGATTAATATATACCATCGACCAAAAGCCAGCTCCAAAGTCCATCGTTCCCATTACGGCATAGATAAAAATGAAGCCCCATATTACAGTAATTGCTAGTAATGAATCACCCATATTCTCACATCCTTTTTAATCTGCTTGCGCAGCAAGCTCTTTAGAAAGCGGATTTCTTCTAAAATAAAACACCAGTACAAGGGCGACTGCGGCCACGAGTACGATATAAACAAGCAAAAATAAAAAAATAAAATATGCAAATTAGCAGAAGTGGTAACTGCTTCTGATGTACGCATGATGCGGTAAATGACCCAGGGCTGTCTTCCGGTACATGCGAAAATCCATCCGAATTCAATGCCCATGATCGCGAGAGGGCCCGTTGCGACAAATGCCCACATGAAAATTTTAGGGAAGCTTTTCTTCTTTAAAAACTTGTACCAAACAACGCCCACTAGCGCCACTAAAATTAAAATCGATCCGATAATGACCATACCGTTAAACAAGGTATGCACAAAAAGCGGCGGCCAATAATCCCTAGGGAAGTCATTGAGTCCAGTAATCACTGTATTAAAGCTATTACCCGACAAGAAGCTGAGCATCCATGGAAACTCAATTCCATACTTGACTCGCTGTTCTTTTTCATCTGTGAATCCGCCTAAAGCTAATGGCGCATGATCTTGCGTTTCAAATAGACCTTCAGCTGCTGCAAGTTTTTCGGGTTGATATTCGTATACTTTTTGCATAGATTCATGTCCATTCAAAGCCGTTACAAAAGAGAAAATCCCGCCGATTACTAACCCCATCATCAACGCTTTATGATGAAACTTATATTCTCTTGGATTATGTTTTCGCGCACGAAGCATTTTAAAGGCAGCGACTGAAGCAATGACGAAGCCTCCGGTTGTATAAGCAGAAACCGCTACGTGACCGGACGTTACAAAGAAGCTCGGATTAAAGAAAGCTGCCCAAGGATCTACGCTTACAATGTCTCCATTTAAAATTCGAAAGCCAGCAGGTGTTCCTTCAAATGCGTGCACATTGGTAATTAAAACGGCAGAGGCAAGAGCGCCTATTGCTACTAAAATTAGACTGATAATCCTCATTTTTCGAGAAATACGGTCCGCTGCGTATACATAAATAGAGAGAAACAGAGCCTCAATAAAGAAAGCATAAATTTCAATTTGAAAGGGAAGAGCCATCACTTTTCCTACGATTTCCATAAAACCCGGCCAAAGCAACGCTAATTGTACACCAGCAATCGTTCCCGTAGGAATGGCGACTCCAAGCAGGACAGCAGCTCCTTTTGTCCAACGCTGTGCCATAAGTTCATAATCTTTATCTTTTGTTTTGTAGTAAAGAATTTCAGCCAATAAAATCATGAGAGGAATGCCGACGCCAAGAGTGGCAAAAATGATATGTACTCCCATGTTCAGACCAAACATTGAACGTGCAGTAACTAAATGATCCATTCATTTTTCAACCTTTCCAGTAAAGTATTGATAAACCTTATTGTCCACTTTTTACCACGCTTTATGCATCAGAATTGGTAAAACATATAACTTGAAAATAGTAATCATTACGATTATAATAAGTATATATTGTTTTAAAGGAGAGATATTTAATGAAAACAAATATTCATCCAGACTATCGTAAAGTTGTATTCATGGATACAAATAGCGGAACATCATTTTTATCAGGATCTACAAAACAATCAAATGAGACCGTTCAATGGGAAGATGGCAACACATATCCGCTTTTAAAAGTTGAAATCAGTTCGGATACACATCCATTTTATACAGGAAAGCAAAAATTTGCTGATAAAGGCGGCCGTGTAGAACGCTTTAAGCAAAAATATAAATTACAATAAAAAAACTAGCCGGGAGGCTAGTTTTTTTATTAATATAATGCTTTTTTCAACGTATCAATGTTGTGTTGCATAATGGAGAAATAATCTTCTTTATTTTTAACATCGTTTTTTGTTAATGACTCTAAGTTATGAAGTGTTAAAGCTTGAGCTCCTACTTCATTTTTTACAAGCGTAGACACTTTAGGCTTTAAATTTTGGTCAAAGATAAAGTATTTGATATGGTCTTTTTTTGCCTGTTTTACGATGTTTTCTAATTGTTTCTGAGAAGGCTCATTTGTAGGAGATAAACCCGCTACGCTAATTTGTTTTAAGCCGTATCGTTTTTCCCAGTAGCCATAGGCTGCATGTGATACTAAAATTTCTTTATGAGGTGCGTCGCCAATCGTTGTTTTTAACTCTTGGTCCACATCTTCAAGCTGAGTCTTTAACGATTGGAAGTTCTTTTCAAACTCTGCTTTTTTATCTGGTTTTAATTCAATAAGTTCGTCTTTAATATTTTCTGCTAATTGAATAGCTAAAACAGGATCAAGCCAAACGTGAGGGTCTGTATCTCCGTGGTTATGCTCTTCTTCATGGGCATGTTCGTCTTCGTGGGCATGCTCATCTTCAGAACTCTTTGCTAATTTAATTCCTTTTGCAGCTTCTACTAAAGCTACATCTTCATTTTTAAGTGTAGACTGTGCTTTATCTGCAAAACCTTCAAGTCCAATTCCTGAGTAAACAAATGCGTCCGCGTTGGCGATTTTGACCATTGTTTTTGTTGTAGGCTCAAATGAGTGCGCGTCTACACCGGTTGGTAAAATGCTTTTAGCTTCTACATATTTTCCACCGATTTTTTCAGTAAAGTCCTGTAAAGGGTAGATTGTTGTATAAACTTCTAATTTTTTGTTTTTATTATCAGATGCGTTATTTGCACTGCTTGAACTGCACCCTGCAAGAGCTGTTCCAATTCCTAATGCAAGCACCATTAAAAGTGGTTTGAATTTCATTATGTTGCTCCTTCCGTTCGTATCGTAACCATTTATGACCTATGTTATTATATCGTAATTATTACGATTTGAAAACTAAAAATTTACGCACTTACTGTAAATTTAGGAAGGGGATCTTTGAGAGTAGCCCAATCTTGATTCATTTCCTCATTTGTCAGCAAACAGCGGTCTAAAGTTTCAATTATTTCAGCTTTGTTCATATCAATACCAATGAACACAAGCTCGTTAATACGATCTCCAAATTGTTCATCCCATTTTGCTCGTAATTCAGGCTCTTCTTTTAAGGTTTGTTCTCTTTCTTCCGGTTCGTAAGTTGCTATCCATTCACCCGCTGCTTGAATCATAATGGACGTACCGGCTTGAGAAAGAAGTCCTGCCATATTATTACGCGAAGCAAGCCAGAAAAATCCCTTTGCACGTACAATATCAACCGGCCAGTTCTCTAACCATTTCATAAAGCGTTCAGGATGAAGGGGACGATTCCTTCTGTATACAAAAGAAGAAATACCGAACTCTTCCGTTTCAGGCGTATGGTGCTCCTCATTTAATTCTTTAATCCATCCGGCTCCTTGACTAGCTTTTTCAAAGTCGAATAAGTCGGTATGAAGTATGGCTTCAAGGCTTACGTCACTATTAATTGTTTGGATAACAGTGGCTTCTGAGTTTAATTTGTGAAGAACAGCCTGCAGCTCATCTGCATCATCTTTTGTTAACAAATCAACTTTGTTTAACAAAATGACGTTTGCAAATTCAATTTGATCGATTAACAAATCAATCACTTCTCTTGTATCGTTTTCATCCGTTCCTTCTTTGCGGTCTAATAAGCTTTCGCCGGATGAAAAGTCTTCCCAAAAGCGATTGGCATCTACTACAGTGACCATCGTATCTAACGAACATTTCTGAGTTAAATCAATGCCAAGCTCTTCATCAATATAAGTAAATGTTTGAGCAACAGGGATAGGTTCGCTGATTCCGGAAGATTCAATGACAATATAATCAATATCACCATTGTCTGCTAGGCGTTCTACCTCTGTCATTAGGTCGTCTCGAAGCGTACAGCAAATACAGCCATTTTGCATTTTAACAAGTTTTTCTTCTGTTCGAGAGAATCCGCTTTGTTTAACTAAGTCTGCATCAATATTTACTTCGCTCATGTCATTGACAATGACCGCGACCTTTAAACCTTCTTTATTTTTTAAAATATGGTTCAAAAGAGTTGTTTTACCTGAACCAAGGTATCCGCTTAAAACGGTAACGGGAATTTTTTTCACTGTTATAACCTACTTTCTTGTTTATAAATAATAATGATTACGATTTAACACTTTTCATCTTATAGGAAAAAGTATTATAATACAAGAAAGAATTTTTTTTATGAAGGAGAAGACAGCAGATGAGCTTATTACAAGATGTTTTAGAATTCAACCAAAAATTTGTAGAAGAAAAGAAGTATGAACTTTACGAAACAAGCAAATTCCCTGATAAAAAAATGGTTATTTTATCGTGTATGGACACAAGATTGGTAGAATTACTTCCACACGCTTTGAATTTGCGCAACGGAGACGTGAAAATTGTTAAAAACGCAGGAGCGCTTGTTTCACATCCATTTGGAAGTATTATGAGAAGCATTTTAGTAGCTGTGTACGAGCTTCAAGCAGATGAGGTATGTGTAATTGGTCACCACGACTGTGGAGCAGGTAAACTTCAAGCGGAACCTTTTTTAGAGAAAGTAAGAGCAAAAGGCATCTCAGATGAAGTGATTAATACTATTGAATATTCTATGGACTTGAAACAATGGTTAACGGGTTTTGATTCAGTAGAAGAGACTGTTCAGCATAGTGTAGAGACAATCCGTAATCATCCTCTATTTTCAAAAGATACTCCTGTACATGGACTAGTTATTGATCCAAATACAGGAAAGCTAGATGTTGTTGTAAATGGGTATGAAGCAATCGAAAACAACTAAAGCTTAGTGTGATTTTTTCTCAGGTACTTCATCGATGCCACCCGGATGGAACGGGTGGCATTTTAAAATGCGTTTTACAGTCAAATAAGATCCCTTTACGGCACCAAAGCGTTTAATGGATTCAACTCCGTACTGGGAGCAAGTAGGGTAAAACCGGCACCTTGCCGGAAGAAAAGGTGAAATTCCTTTTTGATATCCTTTTATAAGTAAAAGCAAAAGCTTTGCAATCATTTATTATCACGTTCTTTCTTTCGTGTTTGCTCATACTATAAGGGATAGAAGGAATAAAAAGCAACTAAAAGAAATAAAGGTTATTAAATGGATGAAATATATCGGAATTGCATGTTATGATAGGTGAAAGAAGAAAAAAGGAGTGGTATTATGCCATCAGTAGAAAGTTTTGAGCTAGATCATAATGCGGTTAAAGCACCTTACGTAAGACACTGCGGTGTTCACAAAGTGGGAAGCGACGGCGTTGTAAATAAATTTGATATTCGTTTTTGCCAGCCAAACAAACAAGCAATGAAGCCGGACGTTATTCATACGCTAGAGCATTTATTAGCTTTTAATATTCGTACTCATGTAGAAAAATACGATCACTTTGATATTATTGATATTTCGCCTATGGGATGTCAAACAGGGTACTACTTAGTAGTGAGCGGTGAGCCGACTGTACGTGAAATTATTGATTTGTTAGACGATACGTTAAAAGATGCAATTAACATTACTGAAATTCCAGCAGCAAACGAAAAGCAGTGCGGTCAAGCGAAACTTCACGATTTAGAAGGAGCAAAACGCTTGATGAAGTTCTGGCTAGAACAGGACAAAGAAGATTTAGAAAAAGTATTTGGCTAAAAATAAGCAGTCCGCTGGGCTGCTTATTTTATTTGAAAAAAGATGAAGAAGTTTCTCTAAGTCTAAAGAAAGGGAAATGTCTCTTTTTATGAAAAAAATGTTTTAATGAACTAAAAAAGGGTACAACTATATTATACAAAGACTTCACAAAGGAGCGAAAAACATGGCAGTAAATGTAAATGAAATCGTTAATAAACAAGTAGCGAATTTTAGTGTAATGTACATAAAACTTCATAACTTTCACTGGTACGTAAAAGGTGAACAATTCTTCACTCTTCATGAAAAGTTTGAAGAGCTGTATACGGAAACAGCTACAATTATTGATGACCTTGCAGAACGCCTTTTAGCATTAGAAGGAAAACCTGTGGCAACAATGAAAGAATCGTTAGAACTTTCTTCTATTAAAGAAGCGGATGGAAGCGAAACGGCTAAAGATATGGTCGCTTCTTTAGTAAGCGATTTTGATACGCTAACTGCTGAATTAAAAGAAGGAATGGACGCAGCCGGTGAAGCGGGCGACGAAACAACAGGAGACATGCTGTTAGCCATTCATCAAAGCTTAGAAAAGCATACGTGGATGTTAAAATCATTCCTAGGCAAGTAATTAACCTGCGAGTAATCGCAGGTTTTTTTATGGTAAGATGGACGAACACTTTTTTTTCACCGGCATATACTGTAGAGATATGACTGCTGAAAGGGTGAAAAAAGTGGATATGCAGAAGCTTTCTGTCTTGATAATCTCAAGTTTAGGTTCACTGGCTTTTTTTTTATTTGGAGAGTGGGACTATTTACTAATGGCTTTAGCAGCATTAGTGACAATGGATTATTTGACAGGCACGATTGCAGCTTTTATAAATAAACGTTTATCTAGCAAAGTAGGTTTTAAAGGAATTGCCAAAAAGATTTTTATTTTTGCCATGATTGCTGTAGCAAACTTTATCGATTCCGTATTCTGGGAAAACGGTCATATTATTCGAGATGGAGCTACTTTGTTCTATATTTTAAACGAAATGATTTCAATTACAGAAAATGCAGGAATTGTAGGAATTCCAATTCCAGAGCCGCTAAAAAAAGCAATAGCGATTTTAAAAGACCGCTTTAAATCGTAAAGTGTATAAAAAAAGAATAAGATACAAATAAGAAAGATAAGTTGGCACTAGAAAGAAGGAGCTGAATATCTTTCATGACAAAAAAATATTATATATCTCTGAGTTCAGGAGAAATCAATCAGTCAAATACTGCTTCAGATTGGAATTATGCGATTGAAGCAACAGATGAAGAAGTCGAGAAGCTGAGAACGTATTTAGATCAGCGTGCTTCAAGCGATTGGTCAAGCTTTTGGCGATCACATATTCCGTATCTGGAATATCATCATGATTCTCAAAATGATATGTACGATAAAACGACAGTTGAAATATATGCCATGCTTTATCAGCTAGGAGACGATGAAACAAAATCACATATCAAACAGATGAATATTTTATCTTCAGATAGAATGGAATAAGGAGTAAAAAGCAAACAAAAAAAGTACGAGCATACTTTTCTTATCAGGTATGGCCGTAATGTATGATAAAATAAGGGAAAAATCAAATGGAGTTTGAGTCGACCATGTACACATTTAAGGATGCATATCATAATCAAGTATTTTTATCATTTGAAAAAAATCCATTCTCGAAAACTCCACGTCATGTTTGGGTCGTATGCAGGTATGAAAATCAATGGTTGCTAACGAATCACTCAAAACGAGGTTTAGAATTTCCCGGAGGAAAACTAGAAGGCAATGAAGTACCAGAAGAAGCAGCGGTTCGAGAAGTATTTGAAGAAACAGGCGGAGAAGTCTCTTCTTTAACTTATATTGGGCAATATAAAGTAGTAAGTAAAGGAAAGACCATTATTAAAAACATTTATTTTGCTACTATTGGAAATGTAATTAAAAAAGAAGACTACATGGAAACGGATGGTCCCGTAATGATTGATGAATTACCTTCGGGCATTCAACAAGATGATGCATACAGCTTCATCATGAAAGATAATGTTTTACAATATGTAATGAAATATGTAAAGCGAACATTTTTGTAAAAGTGTCCTATCAATGAAAATCCCCCCGTTTGTACGGGGGGATTTTTTATGAGCGTCGGATCAATTTCTTTTCTAAATAAGCAACGCCTTGATACATAATCGTAGCGAAAATGGCAATTAATAATAAGCTGAGAAGAACAAGAGTAAAGTTGAAGACTTGGAAACCATAAATAATCATATATCCAAGCCCTTTCGAAGAAACTAAAAATTCTCCTACGATGACTCCTACCCAAGATAAGCCGACATTTACTTTAAATGTGGAAATAATAGCGGGCATGGAAGCTGGCAAAATGGCTTCTTTAAAACAGCGGGTTTTCGTTGCCCCAAAGCTTTTTAGTAATTTAATATAGTTTGGATCAACTTCTTTAAATGCTGTGTAAACGACGATGGATGTAATAATAACGGATATAATCGCCCCCATCGTTAAGATTGAGAAAAATCCTGGACCGATCGCTACAATTAAAATAGGGCCCAGCGCTACTTTTGGCATGGCGTTTAAAATAACGAGGTAAGGGTCTAATATGTTTGCAAGCCTCGTTGAATACCAAAGGGCCGTTGCAAGTAAAATACCTAGTAATGTGCCTAAAATGAAGCCAAGAATCGTTTCAAATAATGTAAAACCAATATGCGCTGCCAGCGAGCCGTCGGTAAGTTTAATTAAAAATAAATGCCATACTTTAGTAGGGGAACTGAAAATTAAAGGGTCAATCCACTTTAAACGAGAAGCCAGTTCCCAGAAGCTAAAAAAGGCTAAGAACATGACCAGCTGTACGCTCAGTACTAATCGTTTTTCACCCCGAACCTTGCGAAGGTAGCTTTCGTGAAGAGTATCTAGGGAGCTAGTGGGTTTCAAGTTGATCAAGCTCCTTCCATATGTCCATAAATAAATCGTTATAGACAGGATGCTGTCGTGCTTCAAACGGAGAGAGAGTTCGTAAAATAGAAGGAACCGTAAATGTTTTTGCGATTTTTCCCGGTTTTGCTGAGAATAAAAAGATTCGGCTGCTCATGGCAATAGCTTCGCCGATATCATGCGTGACCAAAACGGCCGTTTTTTGATAGGTCATCAGCGTTTTGGAGACAAGTTCTTCAAGCTTAAGTTTTGTTTGAAAATCAAGTGCTGAAAAAGGTTCATCTAAGAGTAAAATAGCGGGGTCAATGGCAAGTGTTCGGACTAAAGCGACACGCTGTCTCATGCCTCCGGATAACTGATGCGGATATAGGTCACCTACGCCCTGTAAACCAATTTCTTTTAGGAGTAACAGTGCTTTACTCTCTGTTTTATCTGTTAGCTGTCCGCGAATTTCAAGCCCAAGTAAAATATTTTCTTTAATGGTTTTCCACGGAAACAAATAATCTTGTTGAAGCATATAACCGATGTTTGGGACTGATGTTCCGATATTTTCACCGTCTATTGTGACAAAGCCGGACGTTGGTTCAATCAAGCCTGCAATAATCGATAGAAGCGTCGTTTTTCCACATCCGCTTGGGCCGAGAAAGGAAACAAATTCTCCTTCTTCAATAGACAAATTAATATGTTCAAGTGCAGTGGTAGCAGACTTTGTCGTAAGATACATATGCTGAACATCTTGAATGTGAAGTTTTGTCATATTACTCACTCATTGCATCTTTTGCGAATTTTGTGTTGACTAGCTTGTTGTAATCGATGTGTCTTGGAAGTTCTCCAGATTCGTCCATGATTTTTTGTAAATGATCCCACTCTTTTTGATCTAATAAAGGGTTAGTTGCAAAGGATTTTTGAGATTTATAGCGGTCAATAACAGTTTTCAGCGTTTCTTTAGGAGTATCTTCGAAATACGGTGCAACCACTTCGGCAATTTCATCTGTGCTATGTGTATTCACCCATTTTTGTGCTTTGTAAATAGCTCGAGTAAATTTAGCCGCTGCTTCAGGGTTATCTTTTAAATAGCTTTCTTTGGCCATAAATGTTGTATAAGGAACTGTTCCTGATTCTTTTCCGAAGGAAGCAACGATATGTCCTTTTCCTTGTTGCTCTAAAATACTAGCCGTTGGCTCAAATAATTGAACATAATCTCCAGTACCAGAAGCAAAAGCATTCGCAACATTAGCAAAATCAATGTTTTGAACGAGTTTTACATCTTTTTTAGGATCAATATTATGCTGTTTCAACACATATTCCCCTACCATTTGCGGCATGCCGCCTTTACGTTGACCAAGAAACGTTTTGCCTTTAAGCTGATCCCATGAGAATTGATCGACCTTTTTACGCGATACTAGAAATGTTCCGTCGGTTTGGGTTAGTTGTGCAAAGTTGATGACGGGATCACTAGACCCCTGTGCATATACGTAGATTGAAGTTTCCGAGCCGACTAAGGCGACGTCGATGCCGTCAGATAAAAGTGACGTCATTGTCTTATCTCCGCCCCACGTTGTTTTTAAATCTACCTTTAGTCCTTCTTCTTCAAAAAAGCCTTTTGAAATAGCAACGTACTGGGGAGCATAAAAGATAGAGCGAGTTACTTCGCCGACACGAACCGTCTGTACAGATGTTGTTTTGCCGCAGCTAATTATTGGGATGAGTAAAATCATAATAGCAAGCAAAGAAAAGAGCCATTTGATTGGTTTCATAAAGCAAACCTCCTTAAAAGAATAAAATATTTTATGATAATGTATGTAAGAAAGTAGAAGAAGGTGAGTGCTTACATAACTATGTGGAAAATCAAAGAAGTATTAGCCAACGATTGAAAGTCCACCGTGGCGGGAAAAAATATACCAGTCATATAAAGAATGGAGGAAAAAAATGAAAGATGGAACAATTCTTCATAAACAGCGTTTCCCATCATCAAACCCTCGCGTGGCGCTGTGGGTGATTACATATGCATGTCAAGGGCTCAAGATTAAAGGAATGCTCGCAGAGCCAAAAGAAAAAGGAATGTATGACGGCTTTTTATACTTAAGAGGAGGTATTAAGAACGTAGGAACGGTTCGTCCTGCTCGACTCATTCAATTTGCTTCTCAAGGTTTTATTGTGATGGCTCCGTTCTATAGGGGAAATCAAGGAGGCGAAGGAAACGAAGATTTTGCAGGAGATGATCGTTACGATGCTTTTGCTGCTTACGATTTATTGAAACAGCTCCCTAACGTCCACCGTGACCGCATTCATATTTTTGGGTTTTCAAGAGGGGGAGTGATGGCTTTACTCACAGCCATTGAAAAAAACGACAGCCGCTCTCTTGTGTTATGGGGAGGCGTCACGGATATGGTGCTGACATATGAAGAAAGAGAAGATTTAAGAAGAATGATGAAGCGAGTGATTGGAGGAACTCCTTCTAAATATCCTGAAAGATATGAATGGAGGACACCTTTGCATCGTGCTCATCTCGTCAAGCCGCCGGTCTTGCTTATTCATGGTTTAGAAGATAAAAACGTATCGATTGATCATTCTTATCAGCTCGAATCTAAATTAAAGAAGTCCAATAAAAAAGTTACCAGCTGGTACTTCGAAAACTTTCCACATGCTTTTCCACCAAAAGAAAACCGAGAAACGGTGAAGAAGTTAACGAAGTGGATGAAAGCGCAATAAAAGATATGCTACGATAGAGAAAACAAGTAGAATAACAGTGAGGAGTGAGAAAAAATGGGGATGCCGCTAGAATTAAATACAATGATTGTGACAAAAGGCAATGAAAAACGTGTAACGGATAACATTTTTCAAATTGAGAAAAAAGGATATCGCTTGTATCCGTTAGATATTCCATTAAACATTCACAAAACGAAAACTGGAGAATGTATTGGAACTGCTGTTGTGCGTAAGGTAGAAATGGAGCAGGAAAAAACCATTGTCACATATGAACTGACAAAATTACATTCGACTAACTAAAAAACCGATCGTCTCTAAGACGATCGGTTTTTTATTAGACCCTAGGTCCGCCTAATGTTGAAATATCAGATGCCACATCATTAAAACGCTTGAAATTAGCTTTGAATTTAGCAGCAAGCTCAGTTGCTTTTTGATTATAAGCTGTTGCATCGTTCCATGCTTTAGAAGGCTGAAGCACTTCATCAGGAACTCCCGGAACATGAGTTGGAATCGATAAACCAAAAATAGCGTCTGTTACTGTTTCGGTATTAGCTAGTTCTCCTTCAAGGGCTGCTTGAACCATAGCTCGAGTGTAACTTAACTTCATTCGTTCGCCGATGCCGTATTCACCACCGGTCCATCCAGTATTTACAAGGTAGACATTTACATTATGTTCATCGATTTTCTTTCCTAGCATTTCTGCATAAGTTGTTGGAGCAAGAGGTAAGAAAGGCTCACCAAAGCATGTAGAGAAAGTAGCCTGTGGCGATGTTACGCCGCGCTCTGTTCCAGCTAACTTACTAGTGTATCCGCTCAGAAAATGGTACATCGCTTGTTCTTTTGTAAGCTTGCTGATTGGAGGCAAGACGCCGAAAGCATCAGCAGTTAAAAAGACAATAGCTGTAGGGTGCCCAGCAACGCTTGGCAATACCGTATTATCAATAGAGTCAATTGAATAAGCGGCACGAGTATTCTCTGTTAAACTATTATCATTGTAATCTGCTACTTTCGTATTTTGATTTAACACTACATTTTCCAGTACGGCGCCGAAGCGAATTGCATTGAAAATTTGCGGTTCTTTTTCTTCGGAAAGCTGAATGCACTTCGCGTAGCATCCTCCTTCAATATTAAATACACCAGAGCTTGACCAACCGTGCTCATCATCTCCGATTAAACGACGGTTTGCATCAGCAGAAAGCGTTGTTTTACCCGTTCCAGATAAACCAAAGAATAATGCAACGTCACCTTCTTCTCCTACGTTGGCAGAACAGTGCATGGATAGAATATTGTTTTGAGGAAGCAAGAAGTTCATCACTGAGAAAATAGATTTTTTCATTTCACCAGCGTATTCAGTTCCTCCAATTAGCACAATACGTCGCTCTAACGAAAGAATAATGAAGGTTTCAGAATTCGTCCCGTCTGTTTCAGGATCAGCTTTGAACGTTGGAGCTGCTACAATTGTAAACGGCTTCACATCATCATTTGTTTTTTGTTCGGCTGAAGGGCGAATGAATAACTGCTGAGCGAATAGGTTGTGCCATGCAAATTCATTAACTACTTGAATTGGTAACTGATACTTTTTATCAGCTCCAGCATATCCATTAAAAACAAAAAGTTCATCCTGCTTCTTTAAGTGGTTTAAGACTTTTTTGTATAGCGCATCGAATCGCTGAGCAGAAATTGGCTGATTGACAGGTCCCCATTCAACCGTTTTTGAAGACACAGCATCGCTTACAATAAATTTATCTAAAGGAGAGCGACCTGTATATTTTCCGGTTTCGACTGACACAGCACCTGTAGAAGTCAACGTTCCTTCGCGTCGAGCTAGAATTTTTTCAACAAGTTGTGGAACAGATAATTGGTGTTTTGTTGTTTTTAATTGAAGCAAACCATTTAATTCGATAGACATATCAACAGTACTCATGTGCACTACCTTCCTTTTTTAGCTATTATTTATTCATTAATGTTTGAAATTTATAATTAGTATAACACATTTATTTAATTATTCTATACTATTTAACTAAAAATGTTTGTGTATTATAAAAAAATGTACGTTATACCTATTTTGGACACCTGTATATGTGCTAGGAGCGAAAAAAGTGAAGCTATTTTAAGTGAAAGCCTCATTTTGATCTGTCTTATTAACTAAACTTAGTGATGATTCTTAATAAGGTGTACTATTTCGGAATTTGAGTATGTTACATTAAAACAGATTCAAACCTAAAGAGATGATTTCCATTTGAATGTTGTTGACAGTGAAGCGCTTTTTCATGTATTATATGTCCTTGAACGGATACTCTCTTATCCCGAGCTGGTGGAGGGACAGGCCCTATGAAACCCAGCAACCATCGTCATTTTTTTGTGTAGACGATAAGGTGCTAACCTGATGCAAGGGCACAACCTTGATCGATAAGAGTGAAAGGCTTATGTAGAATTTGATACCTTTCCTCGATACAAGGAAAGGTTTTTTTATATTTTTTAGCGTGTAATGAAAATAAGGGAATGAGTACCGTATCACAATGTATCGTATTTATAAGGAGGAAAACTGATGTCAACACAACGTCGTCTGTTCACGTCAGAATCTGTTACAGAGGGACATCCCGATAAAATTTGTGACCAAATTTCTGACTCAATTCTTGATGCTATCCTAGCAAAGGATCCAAATGCTCGTGTTGCTTGTGAAACAAGCGTAACAACTGGTTTAGTTTTAGTAAGTGGTGAAATTACAACTTCTACTTACGTAGATATTCCTAAAACAGTTCGCGAAACAATTAAAGGAATTGGCTATACTCGTGCAAAATACGGATTTGATGCTGAAACTTGTGCAGTATTAACATCTATCGACGAGCAGTCAGCTGATATCGCTGCTGGTGTAGACCAAGCGTTAGAAGCACGTGAAGGTCAAATGTCAGATGAAGAAATCGAAGCAATCGGAGCTGGAGACCAAGGCTTAATGTTTGGTTATGCATGTAACGAAACAAAAGAATTAATGCCTCTTCCAATTTCATTAGCTCATAAACTTGCTCGCCGTCTAACAGAAGTACGTAAAGAAGAAATTCTTCCTTACCTTCGCCCGGATGGTAAAACACAAGTAACAGTTGAATATGATGAAAACAACAAACCTGTTCGCATCGATACAATTGTTATTTCAACTCAGCATCATCCAGAAGTAACGTTAGAGCAAATTCAACGTAACTTAAAAGAATATGTTATTAATCCAGTTGTTCCAAACGAGTTAATTGATGAAAATACAAAGTATTTCATTAACCCAACAGGCCGTTTCGTAATCGGCGGTCCTCAAGGAGATGCTGGTTTAACTGGTCGTAAAATTATCGTTGATACTTACGGCGGATATGCTCGTCATGGCGGCGGTGCATTCTCTGGTAAGGACGCAACAAAAGTAGACCGTTCAGCAGCTTATGCAGCTCGGTATGTTGCGAAAAACATTGTAGCAGCTGATCTTGCTGATAAATGTGAAGTACAACTAGCATATGCGATTGGTGTTGCGCAACCAGTATCTATTTCAATTGATACATTCGGTACAGGAAAAGTTTCCGAAGAAGTACTAGTAGACGTAGTACGCAAAAACTTTGACCTACGTCCAGCAGGCATCATTAAAATGCTTGATTTACGTCGCCCAATTTATAAGCAAACAGCAGCTTACGGCCACTTTGGTCGTACGGATGTGGAGCTTCCTTGGGAGTTCACAGACAAAGCGGAAGCATTAAAAACTCAAGCTTTAGCTAAATAATAAAAAAATCTCCGTGAAAACGGAGATTTTTTTTATGCCCATTGAATACCTGCAGCAGATTTTTCTACGACGCCTTCATATTCTGAAAGCAAATGCTGAAAAATGGCGTCCCATGATTGAGTAAGAGCATAGTGTCTCGCTGCATGGCCAAAGTGAAGCCGCTGGTGCAAATCATCGAGTAAACCTGTAATAGCCGAACTGAATTCTTCTAAGGAGTGAGGTTTGCAAAGGTAGCCGTTTCGCCCGTGCTGAACCATCTGTTTAACTCCTCCTGCATTTGCTGCCACTACAGGAGTTCCAGAAGCAAGAGACTCCAGTACAACATTTCCGAAGGTTTCTGTTTCTGAAGGAAAAACAAACAAATCAGATGATGAATAGATATGAGCAAGTTGCTTACCTTCAAGGAAGCCTGTAAATGTCATATGCTCAGATGCTTGCTGTTGCATTTGTTCTTTTAAAGGGCCGTCTCCCACAATAACCCAGTGAATTTGATGGCGGATATGATCAGGTAGAGATCGTGCAATTTTTATTAAAAAATCAGCGTTCTTTTCTTTAGCTAATCTTCCTACATATGTTAAAATGTAGGGCTTTTTAATATTATATTTAATACGAATATCGAAGCGGTCATAGTGGGGATGAAATAATTTATGATTTACTCCTCGCGACCAAATAGATACGTTGTGAAACCCTTGTTCTTCTAGCTGCTGTTTGGTCACTTCAGAGGGAGCGAATATTTTTTGTACAGGTTTATAAAACCATTTCATATATTTTTGCAGTGGTACACGCATTTTTTCAAGTTCATAGTGAGATAAATAATCATCAAAATTGGTATGATAAGAGCCGACAAGAGGAACACCTAATCTTTTCCCGTAATAGGAGCCGCAAAGCCCCATTGTAAAAGGAGTGGCCAAATGAATAATAGAAGGATTGAATTCCTGCAGCTGCTTTTTAATTTTTAGAACGTTTGGCAATGAAAAGCGGCTGTTTGGATAAAGGAAAAACGGCATGCTGGGCGAACGGTGAACATACGTTGAAAATGACTGATCATGAGCAAATTCAGGAGCAAATACCTGGATGGGAATTTGCTTTGATTTGACATACTGGGTAAACTGATAAAGTGTTTTAGCAGCTCCGTTAACTTCTGGAGCAAATGTATCCGTAAATAAAGCAATTCTCATTAGTACTCCTCCTATCAATTAAGTTAAAAATATGTTCAGTGACACAGTACCTGAAAAGATGCCCAGTATCAGGCCTACCATGACATCCGTCGGATAGTGCAGACCGAGATAAATTCTTGAAATTCCTACCGTTACTGCAAGAGGCAAAAGAACGGTAGTGAAGGCTGGATAAACAATCATAAGAGGGGTAACCAACGAAAAAATAGCTGTTGTATGCCCAGATGGAAATGAATGATCTTTTAATGGATTTTCTAATACTTTTGTATATTTTAATTGAATATAAGGTCGTTTTCTCGGATATAGTTTTTTAGCAATGGCGACAGGAATATGACTAACGGCTAGAGAAAACGCACAAGCGTAAGCGACAGATGAAGGATGCAGAAATAGCAGTAAGCACGCTATCACAATGGTAAACGTGGCTCCGCCAGCGTGAGTTAGTAAACGTAAAAATCTATTTAAGTGCTTTCGATCAAAATGTTGGTTTACGCTTTTGAATAATCGGCATTCGGCATCATATACATACTGAATTAACTTGGCTTTCATAGAGTCGCTCCCTTTTCAATAAATACGTCTTTATTATTCAGTTTAATCTTTAATTGTGTAGGCAGTACTAAAACGATGTAAATTAATATGGAAATTTCTTTACAATTGTGGAGAGAATAGAGCATGATTGGAGAGTTTGTGGAGATAATAAAAAAATTCCCTCAGTATGACTTTCTGAGGGAACGTTTCCTTTATAATGAAGAATCAGATTTCTTAATAGATTTATAATACTGCCCTTTTTCTACATATTCTGTACGAATGCGCTGCATATCTTTTAAATCCTCTTCTGTCAGAGTGCGGATCACTTTAGCAGGTCGGCCGAGTGCGAGAGTATTAGGGGGTATTTTTTTACCGGGAGGCACTAAGCTTCCAGCACCGATAAAAGCACCTTCACCAATTTCCGCCCCGTCTAAAATAATAGAACCCATGCCAATGAGCGCGCGTTTGCGGATGATGGAGCTATGTAAAATAACTTGATGTCCTACTGTTACATCATCCTCAATAAGCAAAGGAGCATTTGGACTTTGATGGAGTGTTGATTGATCTTGTATATTTACTCGTTTACCAATAATCGTAGGTGAAACATCTCCTCTAATAACAGTGTTAAACCAAATGCTGCTTTCTTCACCAATGGTGACATCTCCAGTAATCGTGACATAGTCTGCGATGAAGCAGCTGGGTGCAATGGTAGGCATTTTTTCTTTATACGGATAAATCATCAAATCATCTCCCTTTATTAGTTGAAAAAAAGTAGTAAATCTTCTAATGTAAGTGTACAAAGGTTTTTTAAGCAGGTAAACAAAAAAAGGAAGAAGGAGTAACTCAAATGCATAAATGGGAAGCAGTAAATCCAAAAGGCGTTATTGTCATGGTCCATGGAGCAGCGGAGCATCACGGACGCTATCGCTGGCTGATTGAGATGTGGCGTTCGGTTGGAATGCACGTAATTATGGGAGACCTTCCTGGCCAAGGCTTAACAACAAGAAGAAGAGGACATATCCTATCCTTTGATGAATATGTGTATGAAGTGGAAGAATGGGTACGTGAAGCGCAAAAATATGATTTGCCTATTTTCCTGTTAGGCCACAGTATGGGAGGACTGGCGGTTATTCGTACGCTCCAGACAAAAAACCTTCCTATATGGGGTGCGATTCTTTCCTCTCCTTGTCTAGGATTAAAAGAGCAAGTACCGGCTTATTTAGATATGCTATCTAAAGGGTTAAATAAAGTCATGCCGAACAAACTTTTCGATTTAGGTCTCACTGTTGAAAAAGCAACAAGAAACCAAGAAGTTCGAGATGAAGATGAAAATGACTCACTGTATGTTACAAAAGTTTCTGTAAGATGGTACCGGGAATTGATCCAAGCTGTCAACTTAGCTTTTAAAGATATCGATCGTTTGCCTGATGTCCCGCTTCTTGTGATGCAGGCAGGAGAAGATAAAATTATTGAAAAGCTGATTGTTAGGCAGTGGTTTGATGAAATAGAGCTAAGTGAAAAAATCTACAAAGAATGGTCTCAGCTGTATCACGAAATCTTTAATGAGCCTGAAAGAGAATACGTTTTTACATATGCGAAAAGTTTTGTCGATCTTCACATTTAATAAATGCGGTAAGAAATTGAGGTGAAAATAAATGAAGATTCCGTCTCATCCTATTTCATTAATGAGAAAAATTTATCGAGAAGTGTTTCCTGTCGTTCATCATGAGCTTAATCATTGGCGCGAACGAGCAAAAGAGATTCCTAATAAAGAATTGCGTACTCAAGCATTGGCAAGTATCGATACAAAAACTTTTCATTGTGAAGGAGGCGGTATCCTATCGATTTTAGCGAAAGAAAACATGATTGAATGCGTGAAATTTATTGTTGCCTACCAAACAATCAGCGATTACTTAGATAACTTATGTGACCGCAGCAATTCGCTAGACCCTAAAGATTTTGCCGCCTTACATGAATCGATGCCAGATGCGTTGACTCCTCATGCACCTCTTGGGGATTACTATCGTTTTCGAGCGGATAAAGACGACGGAGGATACTTAGCCGGACTTGTCCAGACTTGTCAGCAGTCCTTGCGAAAAGCTTGTAATTACCATATAGTCTCTTCACATTTATTAGAACTAGCTAATTATTATTGTGATTTGCAAATACATAAGCATGTTGAAATCAAGGAAAGAGTTCCACGATTAGAGAATTGGTTCGATGCTCACCGGCACAGTGTTCCTGAAATGGAGTGGTATGAATTTTCAGCGTGCTCTGGTTCAACGTTAGGAATTTTTTGTTTAGTTGCTTATAGCTTTCAAGAAGAGATGACGGAAGAAATGACGCAGAAAATAAAAGCAGGATATTTTCCTTATATTCAAGGCTTACATATTTTACTCGATTATTTAATTGACCAAGAAGAAGATAAAGCAGGAGGAGATTTGAACTTTTGTTTTTATTATCCTCATTATCAGCAAATGATGGATCGCTTTTTGCATTTTGTCGTAAAAGCAGACGAATATGCTAAAAAACTGCCGGATTATCACTTTCACTGCTTTATCTATAAAGGACTCTTGGGCGTTTATTTGTCGGATCAAAAAGTGCGGGCACAAAAACATGTTCATGTGAATGCACGTAGGTTAATAAAAGCGGGGGGAGCCCTCAGCTACTTTTTCTATATCAACGGACGCTTGTACCGAATGTTAAAAAGATAAGCCATATGCGGCTTATCTTTTTTCAATAGCAATGATGAAGGGAGGGTTGTTTTGCTGATTCATGAAACGATATTGTAAAACGTGAACGTCTTTTTGGTCAAGATTTTGGACATACGTTAGTAAATCGTCTCTTTCTTGTTTCCCTTGTTCGTGTCCATGATAAATAACGAGCACAATCACTCCTTCAGGTGCTAGCAAATCAAGTAACTGCTCAATTGCAGAGATTGTTGTTTCAGAAGTGGTGACAATGTCTTTATCTCCACCTGGTAAATAACCTAAATTAAAGACAGCGCCCGTGACTCGTCTTTTGATAGAACGAGGAAGCAAGTTTATATTGCTGTGGCTTTCTTGGATAAGTGTTACTCTGTTTTCTACATGGTGTTCTGTCAATCGCTGTTGAGTTGCTTGAATGGCTTGAGGTTGAATATCAAATCCATATACATGACCTGTATCTCCGACTAAGTTAGCTAAGAACAATGTATCATGTCCATTTCCTGCTGTGGCATCAATCGCGACATCTCCTTGGGCCACAGCATTAGTCAGCAATGTGCGGGCAAAAGGCAGGATACGTTCTATTTTCATTTTCCATCAACTCTTTTTCGTAATATTTTCCTTGATAGCTTTGACGACGTTGGAGCTCTTGATCAATGGCATTTAATACGCTCCACTTATTTACGCTCCACATCGGTCCAACCATGAGGTCTATCGGTCCATCGCCTGTAATACGATGAACAATCATCTCAGGAGGGATTACTTCGAGCTGATCACATACAAGCTTTACGTATTCTTCAAATGAAAGAAATTCAACAAGGCCCTTTTCATACTGTTTGACCATAGGAGTTCCTTTTAGTAAATGAAGCAGATGAATCTTAATTCCTTGAACGTCTAATTTTGCTACTTCACGTACGGTTTCCATCATCATATCAGGTGTTTCTAAAGGCAAACCATTAATGATGTGAGAACATACGCGAATACCGTGTTTTCGAAGCTTTGCTACCCCATCTACATAGCATTGATGATCGTGTGCCCGGTTAATAAGCAGTGAAGTTCGTTCATGAACAGTTTGCAGTCCAAGTTCTACCCATAGATAAGTTCGTTCATTTAATTCAGCCAAGTATTCCACCACATCGTCGGGGAGACAGTCAGGGCGCGTGGCGATAGAAAGCCCAACAACTCCGGGAAGCTTTAAGACGGCTTCATATTTTTCACGAAGCTCCTCGACAGGAGCATGAGTATTAGTAAATGCTTGAAAATAAGCAACGTATTTTCCGTCTTTCCATTTATGATGCATTTTTTCACTGATTTCATTAAATTGTGTCACGAGGTCATCCGCTCTGTTTCCAGCAAAATCCCCTGAGCCAGCAGCACTGCAAAACGTACAGCCGCCGTGAGCTACCGTGCCGTCTCTGTTTGGACAATCAAATCCTCCATCTAAGGCTACTTTAAATACCTTATGGCCAAAGTGGTTACGTAAGTGGTAATTCCAGGTGTGATAACGTTTGTTTTCAGATTTATACGGAAATGGGTTTGTCTGACTCAAATCAGCAACCTCCTTTTTACATGCAATATACATCAACAAATTGTATCAAAAACGTGAAAAAGTGCCAAACAAATTTAAGGATGCTTATATTTAACAGGTTCTTCTTGTCGTAAAGGGAAGTAAAGTTGCGCAAAATAAGACAGAAATGAACGAATAGGAGGAATAGAGAATGACAACTCGTCAAGCAGTGGATCAACTTATGCAACAGTGTGAAGATGCTATTCGCTTTGGACAAGGTCAGTTGCAGGAAGGCATGAAGCAAGAACATTATAACGACACTGAATATACAAAAGCACAGGAAAAATTAGAAAATGCTTATAAAGAAATTGAAGAGTTTTCTCACAGTGCAAATGCACAGCAAAGAGAGCAGCTATATCGCATGCGCCTGCAAGTTCAGCAGCTGCAAAATAAATTGATCACAACTCAGCATTAAGGAGAGGATTTTATGGCAACGCGTTCAAATCAAAATAATCCGGAACAAAAAACAAAAAACGGGATCAACAGCAATGACATTGAGCTAGGAAAAGATTTTGATCCGGTAAAAGAATTAAAAGCACGAAACAGCAAGCGTGCACAGCCGGTTCGTTCGAAGCAAAAATAAGCGATAAAAAGGTGATTTTGCATGATATTGTCATGTGGAATCACCTTTTTAAATAGTCAGCGAATTTCAAATAAATTGTCTATATGTAAAAGCATTGCGAACCCTTTAAGAAAAGACTAGAATGTACGTTGGCATTCGAATAGATAGGGGGGAGATCAATGCCCAAATCACTTTGGTTTTTGATTATTGGTATGCTTGTAAACGTAACGGGAGCTTCATTTTTATGGCCTCTCAATACAATTTATATAAATGAACATTTAGGAAAGTCGTTATCCGTCGCAGGAGTGGTTCTTATGCTGAATTCTGCGGCAAGCGTAGTAGGAAATTTGCTTGGAGGAACGCTTTTTGACAAAATCGGAGGATATAAATCCATTTTATCAGGAATTATTATTACTCTTATTGCATTAGTGGGACTCGTGTTTTTCCATGGTTGGCCTACATACGTTGTTCTCTTGGTTGTTGTAGGGTTTGGATCTGGTATTGTGTTTCCATCTATGTATGCAATGGCAGGGTCCGTTTGGCCACAAGGCGGAAGAAAAGCATTTAATGCGATGTACGTTGCTCAAAATGCAGGAGTAGCTATTGGCGCCGCGGTAGGGGGCATTGTAGCGTCTTATTCATTTACGTATATTTTCTTAGCTAATACAATTTTATACGTTATTTTTCTGCTTATTGCTATTTTTTCATATCGTCATATTTCGGTTACCGTTGGACAAACGAATGTCCTTAATGAAGCAGGGAGCATTGGGCATAAAACGAAGCTGACTGCTCTTCTTATTTTATGTACGGGGTATGTCTTATGCTGGGTGGCGTATGTTCAGTGGCAAACAACGATTGCTACGCATACGCGTGAGCTGAATATACCTCTTTCTAGCTACAGTTTGCTTTGGACAATTAACGGGATTTTAATTGTAGTCGGTCAGCCTTTGATTGTACCCATCATTCAAAAAGTAGCAAAAACATTAAAAGTACAGGTCCTAATTGGAACGGTTATTTTTGTGGCTTCTTTTGTTATCGTGGTGAATGCTACAACATTTCCGCAGTTCTTAACAGCAATGGTTGTGTTAACAATTGGAGAAATGTTCGTTTGGCCAGCCATTCCGGCTGTTGCAAGTCATTTGGCTCCATCTGGAAAAGAAGGATTTTATCAAGGTGTAGTTAACAGCATGGCTACTGCAGGTAAAATGATTGGTCCTCTCTTTGGAGGCGTTATTTTCGATGCGTTTAATATGTCTACACTGTGCTATTTATTAATTGGACTATTGCTATTCAGCATGTGTACAACATGGATATACGATTATAAATTAAAAGAAAAACGTCAGCGTTCATTAACCATCTCTAAATAAATAGAGATGGTTTTATTTTTGAATGCTTAATAAACGTAGGAATGTCTTCAGTATTCCTTTAATAATATAATAAGGGTTGTGACAAGCAAAGAAAGGAGTATATACCTGTAAATGTGTAAGCGTTTTCTAATTATATGACTTCATGGGGGGCTAAACATGCTTAGTATGATTGGATTAATTGGAGGATTATTGCTGCTCATTGTATTAACGATGAGAGGCATGAATTTATTTATAGCAGGTCCGCTCAGTGCTTTAGTTGTTGCGTTAACAAGCGGAATGCCTTTATTTCCACAGCTGGTGAAAGAAGGAGAAGCAAATTTTGTTGGAAATTACATGTCTGGTTTCACAGGATTTATTGCTTCTTGGTATTTAATGTTCCTATTGGGCGCCGTCTTTGGAAAAGTGATGGAAGACAGCGGGGCTGCTGATAGTGTTTCTCGCTGGATTGTCAGTAAACTAGGAATGAAAAGAGCAGTGTTGGCGATTGTACTTGCCTGTGCGGTCTTGACATACGGAGGAGTCAGTCTGTTTGTAGTAGCATTCTCTGTCTATCCAATGGCTTTAAGCTTATTCAAACAGGCCGATTTGCCGAGGCGGTTTATCCCTGCTGCTTTAGCATTCGGTTCCGTTACGTTTACGATGACCTCGGCTGGATCGCCTGAAATCCAAAACTGGATTCCAATTGAATACTTAAAGACTAGTCCGTATGCAGGATGGGAAGTTAGTTTAGTTGTAGCAGTAGTGATGGCTGTATTCGGCTACTGGTGGTTAAAGCGCTTGATTTCAAAAGCAGTTAAAAATGGAGAGCGTTTTATATCACGCAAGAAAGATCCAGTAGTAACGGAAAATCAGTCTCTTCCTAATCCTTTATTAAGTTTGCTTCCGCTTGTGGTCGTGCTCATTATTTCTTTTGCACTTCATAAGCCACTTCAGCAATCTGCGCTGATTGTCGCACTTTTAAGCGGGATCATTGTCACTTATATTGTGAACCGAAAGCATTTTAAAGGATTTTGGAATGCAGCTTCAGAAGGAACACTGGGTGCGTTAATTGCTATTGGGAATACAGCGGCTGTCGTAGGTTTTGGAGGAGTTGCTAAGGCTGTTCCCGCGTTTGGAGTGGCTGTAGATGCCATGACGCATATTCCAGGAAGTCCGTTGATTGGAGGAGCTATTGCCGTGAGTGTTATCGCAGGGATGACAGGTTCGGCTTCAGGAGGTCAGGCGATTGCTTTGCCAATTTTAGCACCTCACTATCTAGATGCTGGTGTAAATCCAGAAGCTCTCCATCGCGTAGTAGCTATTTCCTCTGGAGTATTAGATTCCTTGCCTCATAATGGTTATGTCGTAACAACAATTAATTCTATTTGCGGAGAAACTCATAAAGATGCGTATGGATCAGTTGCAGCAATGACGGTGATTGTGCCGCTTGTTGGTCTTGTACTTGCGATCATCCTGTTTTCTTTTGGATTTGGCATTTAATAATAGCAGCTAAAGAAAATAGGGACTAGGATAAAAGTATTTTAGTTGAAGGAAGATCCGAACGATGAATCGTTCGGATCTTTTCATGTTTATGGTGAACGTAGGTTTCATTTGTTTAGGTGCTTCTAGCTGCGGAGTGGAGGGCAAGGTAAAGACTCCTGAAGTAGGTGAGACCCCGCATGAGTGTAAGAAACGAGGAGGCTCATCGGCTGCCAGCGGAAAAAGTCTTGCACGGAAATCAACAGCGGTGTAACCAAGAAATTCATACTAGCGCATTTATCCCATTTGTTCGTCTTTAAATTGGATTGATTTAATTATGTCTCAATCCCTTTTTTGTTTGGCCGTGGATGTATGTTTTTGGGAGAAGTTGTTCATATATAAGAATGAAAGAGAGGATTTAGCAACAAAGCAGTGCTGCATTGCAGAAACTTTTACAAAATCCCTTGAACAACTTGCAGTTTACGAACATATTATTTACAATACAAGGTAGTATGATGTAAAAACTATGATAAGGAATAGTAGTGAACGAAGCGAGCTAAGAGAGCTGACGGGTGGTGCGAGTCAGCAAACGAGCGTTCATGAACTCACCTTGGAGTTGTAAATGTGAAGTAAAGTAACATTTGCCGTCTATCCGCGTTAAGGAAAATGAGTGAGTACATAATTGTGCTAATTTGGGTGGTACCGCGGGAAGTTTATTCAACCTCTCGTCCCTTTGTTTGAGGGATGAGGGGTTTTTTAGTTTAATTAAATACAGCTGGAGCGTACAAGGAGGATTATGTATGGCTTTTAATCATGAAAAGATCGAACAAAAATGGCAAAAAGTTTGGGAAGAAAATAAAACATTTAGAACAACAGAAGATGAAGGAAAGCGTAAATTTTACGCATTAGATATGTTCCCTTATCCATCTGGCGCTGGTTTACACGTTGGGCATCCAGAAGGTTATACAGCAACGGATATTTTATCTCGTATGAAGCGTATGCAAGGATACAATGTACTTCATCCGATGGGATGGGATGCATTCGGACTACCTGCTGAACAGTATGCATTAGATACAGGAAACGACCCGGCTGAATTCACTGAACTTAACATTAATAATTTCCGTCGTCAAATCAAATCGTTAGGTTTCTCTTACGATTGGGAGCGAGAAATTAATACAACTGATCCAAACTACTACAAATGGACACAGTGGATTTTCTTACAGCTATATAAAAACGGCTTAGCTTATGTGGATGAAGTAGCTGTTAACTGGTGTCCTGCTCTAGGAACAGTACTTGCGAACGAAGAAGTTATTGACGGCAAAAGTGAGCGTGGGGGACATCCGGTTGAGCGTCGTCCAATGAAGCAGTGGATGCTTAAAATCACAGCTTATGCAGATCGTTTACTAGAAGATTTAGATGAGCTTGATTGGCCAGAAAGTATTAAAGAAATGCAGCGCAACTGGATTGGCCGCTCTGAAGGAGCTCACGTGCACTTCACAATCGATGGATACAAGGACACATTTACTGTGTTCACAACGCGTCCTGACACGCTATTTGGAGCAACGTATGCCGTTTTAGCACCTGAACATCCGTTTGTAGAAAAAATTACAACAGCCGAACAAAAAGAAGCGGTAGAAGCGTATTTAGATCAAATTAAAAGCAAAAGCGATTTAGAACGTACAGACTTAGCTAAAGACAAAACTGGCGTATTCACTGGTGCTTATGCAATTAACCCTGTAAACGGCGAGAGAATGCCAATTTGGATTGCTGACTATGTTTTAATGAGCTATGGCACAGGTGCAATTATGGCTGTTCCAGCTCATGATGAGCGTGATTATGAATTTGCTGTTAAATTTGAACTGCCGATTAAAGAAGTAGTAGCGGGCGGAGACGTTTCAAAAGAAGCTTATACAGGCGACGGCGAGCACGTTAATTCAGACTTCTTAAATGGTTTAGATAAAGAAGAAGCAATTTCAAATATGATTCAGTGGCTTCAAACAAATGAAAAAGGTGAAAAACAAGTAACATACCGTCTGCGTGACTGGTTATTCAGTCGTCAGCGCTACTGGGGTGAACCAATTCCTGTTATTCACTGGGAAGATGGCACAACGACTGCAGTTCCTGAAGATCAGCTTCCGCTTGTGTTACCAAAAACGACTGAAATTAAACCGTCAGGCACAGGTGAATCTCCGTTAGCAAACATTGATGACTGGGTGAACGTAGTAGATCCGGAAACAGGCAAAAAAGGGCGCCGCGAAACAAATACAATGCCTCAATGGGCAGGCAGCTGCTGGTATTACTTACGCTACATTGATCCAACAAACAGTGAAGCGTTAGCAGATGCAGATAAATTAAAAGAATGGTTGCCGGTTGATATTTATATCGGTGGAGCTGAACACGCTGTTCTTCACTTATTATATGCTCGTTTCTGGCATAAGTTTTTATATGATATCGGCGTAGTTCCAACAAAAGAGCCGTTCCAAAAACTGTTTAACCAAGGTATGATTCTTGGAGAAAACAACGAAAAAATGAGTAAGTCAAAAGGTAACGTTGTAAACCCAGACGAGATCGTAGAAAGCCACGGAGCAGATACGCTTCGCCTTTATGAAATGTTCATGGGGCCTTTAGATGCGTCAATCGCCTGGTCAACAAAAGGGCTTGATGGTGCACGCCGTTTCTTAGATCGTGTATGGCGCTTACTTGTTGACGATAACGGTGAATTAAGCAGCAAGGTTCAAGAAAGCAATGACACTACGCTTGAACGCGTGTATCACCAAACGGTGAAAAAAGTAACGGAAGATTACGAAGGCCTCCGTTTTAATACAGGTATCTCTCAGCTTATGGTATTCATCAATGATGCATACAAAGTTGACGTGCTGCCAAAGCAATACGTAGAAGGATTTGTGAAGCTATTAGCACCAATTTGTCCTCATACGACTGAGGAATTATGGAGCAAACTAGGTCACGAAGATACAATTTCGTATGAGGCTTGGCCTGCGTTTGACGAAGCAAAACTTGTAGATGATGAAGTGGAAATTGTCGTTCAAATTAACGGTAAAGTACGTGCGAAAGTAAACGTACCTGCTGAGGCGTCTCGTGAAGAGCTTCAAGATATTGCAATGGCTAATGAAGATGTTCAAGAGTTCATTGAAGGTAAGACAGTGCGCAAAGTGATTGCTGTGCCTGGTAAATTAGTAAACATCGTAGCTAATTAAGTATTGATGTAGAACAGAACCCCTGACTGCTCTTTAGTCAGGGGTTCTGTTCTAGACCTAAGTGCCTGATGTCCGCCTTTCCGGGTTGACATCAGGCGCTTAGTCAAACCTTTAACTACGATTGGAAGGGCTTAGGCAGGCTGCTGCTTAAGCTTTTCTTATTTAGTGGCATAAAGGTATTTGAATTTGCTACAATAGCGATAGCAAGCTGAATGAAAGAATAGAGAGGAATGACGAAGATGGAAGAAGTAAAAGTAATTACGCCTGAAGAACTTCAAAAACGCGTTGAAAATGGAGAAGAACTTCATTTAGTTGATGTGCGCGAAGATGAAGAAGTAGCAGAAGGAATGATTCCAACTGCTAAACACATTCGTATGAATGATATTCCAGGTAATGTGGATTATTTCGATAAAGACAAAGAATATATTTTCATTTGCCGTTCGGGCCGCCGCAGTGAAAACGTATGTTACTACCTTCAAGAACAAGGATATAAAGTAACAAATATGGTTGGCGGTATGTTAGAGTGGGAAGGAAAAACGGTTAATAAATAAAAAAGAGGCTGGGACAAAAGTATCTTAGCTGAAGTGAAAAATGAACCATTGATCAACATGTTTGATTAGTGGTTCATTTTTTTTGTTAGGGTGAACATAGGTTTTATTTGTTTCGTTTCCTCTCCTCTAGCAGCTGATTGGAAGGCAAGGCGAAGACTCCTGCGAGAAAAGCGGAAAAGGTGAGACCCCCCAGGAGCACAAGCGAGGAGGATCACCGGCCGCCCGCGGAAAGCGAAGTCTTGAAAGGAAATTGACTGCCGTGTCACAAGCGTTTCAGCTCATGTATCCCATTTGTTCGTCTTTAGATTGAGTTCATTTCGTTATGTCTCAACCTCTTTTTTGAATGACACTTCTGCCATCCGACTAAAATGATAGCAGGAAAACAAATGATGACTAAATCTATAAAAGCTCTCATAAAAATAGAGGTAGTAAGAGATTGAAAATCCGTACAAAAACCATCATCAAGAGAAACAGTCCATTCTGATTGAAACAAATTTGATAGGACAAGGTGGTAGAAGCTGTGATACAAGTGAAAATGTTTGATAAAGAGCACGAAAAAGATTTAGAATTTGCGGTGAACCGATTTTTACGGAAATTAGAGGATGAAGACGTCGTTGATATTAAATACCAAGTGACAGTGGATGTTGATCGTGATGAGCAGGTGTACTGTTTTTCAGCCATGGTTATGTATAAAGCCTAGCATATTATGCTAGGCTTGTTGCAAATTCTCCTGCATTACTTCCAGCCAAACGGCCTGTTACAAGAGCAGAAGTGATATTATATCCTCCAGTGTATCCATGGATATCAAGAATTTCCCCGCAGAAGTAAAGGCCTTGCATAAATTTCGAAGACATTTCTTTTGGGTGAATTTCTTTAACAGATACGCCGCCTCCTGTGACGAATGCTTTTTCTAAAGAAAGCGTGCCGTTTACAGCAAATTCAAATCGTTTGCACAGTCTTGCAAATTCTCTCAGTTTCTCATGCTGAAGCTGTCCTGCTAGCGCTTGGCTATCAATGCTTGCTTGCTCGAGTAAAAACAATAGATAGCGTTCAGATACAAAACCTTTTAAGACATTTTTAATTGCTTTTTTCGGCTCTTCTTTTGTTGTTTTGACTAATTTTTGGAAAATATCTTCGTCGTTTTGGCTAGGAAATAAATCAAGAGACATTTGAACAGTATTGCTTTTTTGTTTCTTTAACTCTTTAACAACATATTGGCTGCAGCGAAGAGCGGCAGGGCCAGAGATGCCAAAGTGAGTGAAAATCATATCCATTTGATGAGTAATGACAGGCTTGCCTTTTTTATTAAGCACGCTTAGTCCTACATTGCGAAGCGATAGACCTTGAAGCGTTTTGGTTTTAATAAAGTGTTCGCTAGATGTAATAGGAACTTCTGTTGGGTAAAGTTCAGTAATTTTATGCCCCGCATCTTTTGCCCATTGATAACCGTCTCCTGTGGAACCTGTATGAGGTACTGATTTTCCACCTACTGCAATCACAACGCTTTTTGTTTGGATTGCTTCCCCGTTTTGAAGCACAACTTCTTTCACGGTGTTGTTCTCATAGTGTACGCGTTTAACGGCTGTGTTTGTGCGAATTGTCACACGAAGACGGTGAAGTTCGCTAATTAATGCGTCAACAACAGATTGCGCTTTATTGCTGACCGGAAACATACGGCCGTGATCTTCTTCTTTTAATTTAATTCCAAGGCCTTCAAAATAAGAGATGATATCTTCGTTATTAAAAACAGAAAACGCACTGTATAAAAAGCGTCCGTTTCCTGGAATGTGTTTAATAAGTTCATCGATGGGAAGACGGTTTGTCACATTACAGCGTCCGCCTCCAGAAATGGCAAGCTTTCGTCCAAGTTTATTGCCTTTATCAATTAATAATACGTTTGCACCTGACTCACCAGCTGCAATCGATGCCATCAAACCAGAAGGTCCTCCTCCGATTACGACTACATCATATATCATACTTTCACCAACCTGTCTATTCTTAAAAAAATTTAGTTTGTTCACTGACAAATCTCTCAACATTGGATAAAATGGGCTATAGTCTTTGTTTTTTTAGTTTGTTGACGAGTGCGAGTGAGTATAAGACCTTTCTTAGTGTATACTGTCACTTGCTTCTTTTCAATTCTATCATTATTATCAGTATGTAACATTAAGTATCGGAGGCAAACGTATGTCTGATTCAAAATTGTTAAGAGGGACCTTTGTGCTAACGCTTGGCACTTATGTATCCCGAATCTTGGGAATGATTTATTTATTTCCATTTGCGATCCTTGTTGGAACCGTAGGGGGAGCACTGTTTGGTTACGGATATAACCAATATGCTATTTATTTAAGTATTGCTACAGCCGGTATGCCAATGGCCGTATCGAAATTTGTATCAAAATATAATGCACTCGGTGATTACTATACGAGTAGAAGAATGTATCGGGCCGGCATGAAATTAATGCTTGTCACAGGAATACTTGCATTTTTACTTTTATATTCGTTAGCTCCTGTTATGTCTAGAATTACACTGGGAGGTTCTGATTTAAATAACTCCTTAGAAGATGTAGTAATGGTTATGCGAATGGTTAGTGTTGCGTTAATTGTAGTACCGATGATGAGTTTAATGCGAGGATTTTTCCAAGGTCACCAGTCTATGGGACCAACAGCTGTTTCACAAGTAGTTGAACAGCTTGTGCGGGTTGTCTTTTTATTGGCATCTACCTATATCGTCATCAAAGTTGTCCATGGAAGTCTTGCATTAGCCGTTGGATTTGCTACGATGGGGGCTTTTGTAGGAGCTCTTGCTGGACTGGCTGTATTAATTTGGTACTGGAAAAAACGAAAGCCTTATCTTGATAAAATGGTGAACGAGCAGACGGTAACGCCTACGCGTATTTCTACCGTATCCATTTTTAAAGAGCTGCTTACGTATTCATTGCCATATGTCTTTGTCAGCTTGGCTATTCCGCTTTATCAATATGTGGACCAATTCACATTTAACCGTGCAATGGTAGCGGCTGGACAAAAAGAAATAGCAGAGTCAATGAACGGAATTGTTCAGTCTTATGTTCCAAAGCTTGTGATGATTCCCGTTTCATTAGCTACTGCGTTCGGTTTGACTCTTGTACCAACGATTACACGTTCCTTTGTGAATAAAGATTATAACGTACTGCAAAAGCAAATTGACCAAACATATCAAACGATTATGTTTCTTGTGCTGCCAGCATCTGTAGGATTAATGGCTTTAGCTGGCCCAGCCTATACGTTTTTCTTTGGAACAGATGCATCGGATGCGGGTGGAAATGTCTTGCTTTACTATGCACCGGTAGCTTTATTGTTCTCATTTTTTACGGTGAATGGAGCTATTTTACAAGGAATCAACAAACAAAAATATGCTGTTTTAAGTCTATTATTTGGATTGATTGTGAAAATTGTCGTGAACGTTCCATTTATTCTTATGTTCCACGAGATTGGTTCAGTTTTAGCGACTGCACTAGGCTATATCGTATCTCTTGTTTATATGTTTGTGCTTATTCAAAAACACGCAAAATATAACTACAGTGAGTTTATAAAACGCTCTGTGCTTATTCTCATTTTTGTTGCGATTATGGGAATCAGCGTAAAAATTGTCGCAGCAGTGATTGGTCTGTTTACAACGCCAGGACGATTCTCTGCCACTGTTATTACAATTATAGGAGCAGCAGTAGGCGGCCTTATTTACTTTATTATTACCTATCGTTCAAGCCTGCTTGAAAAAGTAATGGGAGCGAGGGTAACTGGTGCAATTGAAAGAAAGATACTGCGCCGAAATAAACAGCGCAGTGCCTAAGTAAGAAGATGACTCGTTAGAGTCATCTTCTTTTCAAAAAAGAGGAGGATATTACATGCGTTTGGATAAATTGCTTTCTACCATTGGGTACGGAAGCCGAAAAGAAGTTAAAGGTCTTTTAAAGACTGGAGCTGTTAAGGTAGACGGTTCAGCAGTTAAAGATGCTAAGGTCCACGTTAATCCAGATGAACAAGAAATCACTGTGCATGGCGAAGCCGTTTCTTACCGAGAATTTGTTTACTTTATGCTTCATAAGCCTCAAGGCGTCATATCAGCAACAGAAGATTCTCTTCATGAAACAGTTTTGGACTTACTTGAACTTGACGATGCTGTGTATGACCCATTTCCGGTAGGGCGTTTAGATAAAGATACAGAAGGGCTCTTGCTGCTGACGAATGACGGTCAGCTTGCACATCAGCTGCTATCTCCTAAAAAACACGTTCCTAAAACATATTTTGCAAAAATTAATGCACCGGTGACTGAAGAAGATGCTGAAGCATTTAGACAAGGTGTCACTCTTGATGATGGATATGTAACAAAATCAGCAGAGTTAAAGATACTAACAAGCGGTGTGGAATCAGAAATTGAATTAACGATCGTTGAAGGAAAATTTCATCAAGTGAAGCGTATGTTTGAAGCAAGAGGAAAAAAAGTAACGTATTTAAAACGTTTATCTATGGGAGCTTTGCTGTTAGACGAGTCATTAGATTTAGGAGAGTATAGGGAGTTAACGGAAGAAGAACTAGCTTTATTGCAAAAATCAAATGCCTAAGAAGAGGCGAAAGAAAAAGGAACCTAAGTCTAAAATGGTTCCTTTTTTTGTCCACTTTGTTAGACAAGTGAAACATTTCACGTTAAAGCACTTAAACGAGTACCAACTCTGCTTGACGTGCAAATGGAGCGGGGGACTATGCACTCGTCCAAGTCTTGACTTTCTACTGCGTAGAATTTTATCTCTATATATAAATCACTTACTACCCTTGAAATAAACTTACTAGGATGACATCTTGACCTTCTTTTGCGTAGTCGTCCATGTACCGCGACTTGGGCTGCGAACTAAATCATTATATGCTAACACATTCAAGTCACGCTGAATGGTTCTTGGTGTAATACCAAATTCGTCTACAAGCTCTTGCGTTGTAACTGTTCCATTTTTACAAATGAACATATAGACCGATTTGATACGAGTTAGCATTCGATTAGTTGAAGGTTTCAAAAAACCACTTCCTTATTCGTTTTTCGTAAGGCACAACTTCTTTATAACTCTGAGATGTCAAGCACTATTTCAGTCCTTATCCTTATTGTACACAAAATCGACAGAAAAATAAAAGAGAAAACGCAAATTAACACAATATTTACAAAAAATGATATAAATATGTAATCCTTTCGTAACATCTCCTTCCTCTATTTGCACATTTTTTATAGTATATGTAAACAATAAACAAATAGAATCCGTTTTTATCGATTGTGCCTACAATTTATTTCCCGGAATTTTGACTCTGTAAACCTTTGATATGAAAGGAAAGAGACAATTATTTCTTTCTATATAAAGGTATGATAAAGTTAAATTTACCAATAGTAACGATAGATACAATCTGTAAAAGCAGGAAAAGGAGACAAACAGATGACGGCAATTAATTGGAAAGAGGAAGTTCAAAAAAGAGAAGCTGAAATTCTAGCTGATACGCAGCGTTTTTTACAAATTAAAAGTGTTTTGACAAGCACAGAAAAACAAGAAGAGCCATTTGGACCTGGAATTGCTCAAGCGCTTGACTTTCTTTTAAATAAAGGAAAAAATGACGGGTTTTCTGTCAAGAACGTAGACGGATATGCAGGTCATATTGAAGCAGGAGAAGGGAAAGACCTTCTTGGCATTCTTTGTCACGTAGACGTTGTTCCTGAAGGAGACGGGTGGTCGGTTGATCCATACGGCGGTGAAATAAAAGACGGGAAAATTTTTGCTAGAGGAGCAATCGATGACAAAGGCCCGACGATGGCTGCTTATTATGCAATGAAAATTGTGAAAGATTTAGGGCTTCCTCTATCTAAACGGGTTCGAATGATCATTGGAACGGATGAAGAAAGTGACTGGAGATGTGTGGACCACTACTTCAATCATGAAGAGATGCCAACTATGGGGTTTGCGCCCGATGCCGATTTTCCTATCATTTTTGCTGAAAAAGGCATTACAGACGTAGAAATTCGCCAGCAGCCAATTGAAGGAACAAAGGGAAGCGTTCAGCTTACATCATTTGTCTCTGGGCGACGCTACAATATGGTTCCTGATCTTGCAACAGCTGTTCTTGAATTCCATAGTGAAACGGATATTAAAAATAAATATGATCAATTTTTAAAGGATCAGTCTTTAAAAGGTTCAATAACAGAAAAGAGCGGTGTATACACACTTACTTTAGAAGGCGTTTCAGCACATGGCAGTGTGCCTGATAAAGGGAAAAATGCTGGACTTATGCTTCTTCGCTTTTTACACACATTAGAACTTGATGAACAAGCTAATCAGTTTGTAGGTTATGCAAATGCGTATTTAGTCCAAGATGCACTAGGAGAAAAAATGGGCTTAAATCGCAAAGATGAGGTCACGGGTGATTTAACGATAAATGTTGGAATCATGTCTTACAATCAAGAAGAAGCGGGGCACTTTGGTTTAAACATTCGCTATCCTGTATCAGCTCATATTGACGACATTATTGATACGATTAAAGAAAAAAGTGAATCTTATCAAATGACCATCAAACATTTTACAGATTCTAAGCCACATCATGTCGATCAAAAACATGAGCTTATTCAAACGCTTCAAAAGGTTTACCAAGAACAAACAAATGAAGAACCTACACTTATTTCAATTGGAGGAGGAACGTATGCCAGAGCATTGGAAGCGGGTGTGGCATTTGGACCTCTTTTCCCAGGCCGTGAAGAAGTAGCGCACGAAAAAGACGAGTACATGGTAATTGAAGATTTACTTCGTGCAACAGCTATTTATGCACAGGCTATTTACGAATTAGCTAAATAAAAAAAGCGAACGCCTTTGCGTTCGCTTTTTTATTATTCAAATGAGAACAGGTCACTTGATAAATAACGTTCACCTGTATCGCAAGCAATACATACGACCACTTGATCAGGAGATAATTTTTTGGCTACCTCGATAGCAGCATAGCACGCAGCGCCAGATGAAGGACCGACTAAAATTCCTTCTTCAGAAGCCAAGCGTCGCGTAATATCGTAGGCTTGTTCATCTTTAATTTTTAAAATTTCGTCGTAAACATCTACATTAAGCGTATCAGGAATAAATCCAGGGCTTGTTCCTACAAGCTTGTGCTTCCCAGGTCTTCCTCCAGATAATACAGGAGACCCGGCTGGTTCCACAACATGAACGGTCATATTTGGATAGTTTTCTCTTAGTACTTCACCAGTTCCTGTAATCGTTCCGCCTGTTCCAGCAGTAGCAACAAAAGCAGATAGGTCTTTGCCTAACTCGTTCATTGCCTCGATAATTTCTTTAGCAGTCGTTTTTCGATGAGCGTCAGGGTTTGCATTATTTTCAAACTGCATGGGCATAAATGCATTTGGAATTTCTTTTGTAAGCTCTTCTGCCTTGCGAATTGCTCCTGGCATTTTCTCATCGCCCGGTGTTAGAACAACTTCAGCACCATATGCTTTTAACAAGTTAATTCGTTCTTGAGTCATGGTATCTGGCATAACTAAAATAGAACGATAACCTCTTGCCGCTGCATTCATTGCTAAGCCAATACCTGTATTTCCGCTCGTTGGTTCAATAATAGTAGAATTTTCATTGAGCAAGCCTGCTTTTTCAGCTTCCACGATCATATTAAAAGCAGCACGGTCTTTCACACTACGGCTTGGATTAAAAAACTCTAGTTTTAAGTAAACGGATGCTCCATCTGCAGGTTGAAGACGATTCAACTTAACAAGAGGTGTCTCGCCAATCAAATCAGCCATACTATTAACAACTTTCATTCTTCTCATCCTTTTCTTATAAAAATTCTCTGTATTGTTTCTATGATAACACAAATTCTTATTTTTTAAGCACATGACAGATTTTCAGAAAAACCTCTCTATTTCATCCGAAAAAACCTTTAAAATAGATCTAGCTCTTTTTGAACATAACCAATTGGGGAAAGATAATAAAAAGAAAAGGAGAGATTTGATGAAAGGCGATAAACATTATTTTATTGGAATCAACGTGCCTGTATCCATTGCACATCAGGCAGAAAATTGGGCAAAGGAATTAATACCTTTTCCTTTCAAACAATGGACATACTCTGACGATTATCATATAACGCTACAATTTTTAGGGTTTTTAGATGACAAAAAGGAAAAGCTGATTACGCGCTTAAAAGAAGTAGCCTCCCGTCATTCAAGTTTTTCGCTGCAGACAGGTCAGTACGATGTGTTCGGTGCGTATAACAAGCCTAGAGTGCTTTATGTAAGCCTTAGGCCAAATGATAAGCTTATGAATCTGCAAAGGGATATACAGGCCGTATGGGAAGATCTAAGCGGCCTGTACGAAAAACGTCCTTATCGTCCTCATATTACGATTGCAAAGAAGTGGGGAGGGGAAGCCGGACTTTTGGAAGAACAGTTAAGGCAAACGTCGATTGAAGAACAGTTTCAAGTAAGTTCGTTTGCCCTTTTTGAAGTTCATCCTGCTAGCAAACCTAAATATAAAAAAATACTATCTTTTTCCTTGCAGTCACAGTAGCATATGAACATAAAAGCATGGAGAGAGGTTATTTAAAAATCGCTCTTATCAAAGAAAAGAAAACGCCGATGATAATAGAGAAATCATCGGCGAAGAAAGTTTTAGAGGAATTTTAATTAGGGGATTGATGTAAACGTGGCGCAGCTACTTAAGGTGCAAGATTATATTTCCCGTTATGAAAAAGACGTTTATCACTACACGTCTCAGTTTAATCACTTAAAAAAGCATAATTGGAAGAAAGCAAAGCAATTATTTGAAGAAGGGCTATTACATGAGCCGCCTGTACAAGAAGAAATAAAAGCTCAACGTTCATTTTTGCAAAAGGCAAAAGAGCGGTTTACAAGAAAAAAAGAAACGTGTGAAGTGGAAGAAGCGTTCTCTAGCGATAGCGTGGAAAATCAAGAGCTATTGAGGTTTACAACTCTTCCACAAACAGCGGAAGACTTGAAAATATTGTTTTTAGAAAATGTATTTGATCTTCAAATGAAATGGGCTACATCCACTTTATTTGAGTTCTCACAAGCAGATCGTAAATATTACCATGATGAAGCTCTCCGTTATTTTATTCAGCGCTTTCCTGATACGTGTCTCGTGATGTACAAGCCTGTTTTCATGATTAATAAAGCTCCGGTAGAAGGAGATATCGTTATTGTTACTCCAACGGAAACCCTCTGTATTTGTTTAATAGAAACATATAAAAGCGCTGTTTTTCAGTATTCAAAAGAAAATTTTTGGACAGAGTTAAGAGGAAGAGATCAAAAAAAGATATTAAATCCTTTAATTGGGTTAAATCGAACGGAGCAAATTGTCCGAAGCATCTATCGTACTCACGATATTGAACATAACGTAAAGAAAATATTACTGAGCAGAAATGGATATATTGATTACGCTGCTGAGCCTTATCAGGTTGAATTTGTAGATGCTAGAAAGTACGAAGAGTGGTTTTATGAACTTAGGAAATCTAAAGCACCTTTAAAGTTTAAGCAGATGAAAGCAGCTCAAGTATTGCTCGAACACAGCCAGAGTATTTATTTTGACCGGGAATTCGAAGCAGGTGAATAATACGAACATTCAAGCTATGAAAGTGCTTTCGTTTTTGCGTTTACTACATATAATGCTACTAAAGAGGTAATTGGCATAAGGAGGAGAAAAGGATGACTGGTGATAATAAGTTTCAAGCTTATTTAGATCAAATAGATCGTATTACTCTTTTAGTTCCAACTTCTTATCATGAAGGTCAAATTGATTTTTTTGTGATTAAAAGTACACAAATGCATGAGACCATCTCTATTGAAAACGTACATGAATTAGAAGGATTTATCAAATATGAAGGCAAGGTCGAAGGTAGCATAGAAATTGGACAGTCGTACGTTATCTGTGATAATTACGGAGAGAAAGTTCCGCTGCAGGTAGGGGCTGTTATACGAACCAAAGAGTTTGATGAGAGATTTTATTATAATCAAAATGATTTGGGTGCAGCCTTTTATTCAGATCATATTATGATAAAAATTTGGGCCCCGACTGCATCAGCAGTGATTTTAAAATTAATACATGCAAACAGCGGCAAAGAAGAACTGTACGTCATGGCTCGTCAAAGAAAAGGCGTATGGGAAAAGAAACTTCCCTTAGATAAAGAAGGGTATTATTATCGATTTTTAATAGATGTAAACGGCCGGACAAATGAAGCGGTGGATCCTTATGCCGTTGCAGCTACAGCAAATAGTGAATACGGAGTTCTGATAAATCTTCATACAGTTTATGTTCATCCCCATGAAAAGCCACCTTTCCTTCAGCCAACGGATGCCGTTATTTACGAAATGCACGTTCGCGACTTTTCTATTCACCCTTCAAGCGGGATAGAAAAAAAAGGCACGTACCTAGCTGTTACTGAATCAAGCGGGCAGCCAGGCAAAACAACAGGTCTTCATTATTTAAAAGAGCTAGGAGTGACCCACCTTGAATTTCTTCCTATTAACGACTTTGGCGGAGTAGATGAATTAAACCCTCATGCTTCTTATAATTGGGGGTATAATCCATTGTTGTTTAATGTACCAGAAGGAGGCTACTCCGCTGACCCTTCAAATCCTGCCACTCGTATTGCTGAAGTGAAACAATTAATATCAACACTTCATCAACAGGGATTCCGTGTTATTATAGATGTAGTTTATAATCACGTATTTGTACGAGAGGAATCACCTTTTGAAAAAATTGTTCCGGGCTATTATTTTCGACATGATGAGTTTGGGATGCCTTCGAACGGGACGGGAGTAGGAAATGATTTTGCTTCTGAACGGAAAATGGCGCAAAAGTTTATTATCGATTCAGTATTGTTTTGGATAAAAGAGTACGACGTTGATGGGCTTCGCTTTGACCTCATGGGGATTTTAGATATAGAAACGATGAACATTATTCGGGAAAAAATAAATGAAATTGATTCTACTATTTTGGTGTTTGGCGAAGGCTGGGATTTAAATACTCCTATTCCCTATAATCAAAAAGCAATTATGGCGAATGCCCGCCAAACGCCTCAAATCGGCTATTTTAATGATCGCTTTCGAGATTCTGTAAAAGGAAGCACGTTTGATGTATATGAAAAAGGTTTTATCAGCGGAAGTATTCATCAAAAAGAGACCGTGCAATCTGTGATAGCGGGGAGCATTCTGGATAAAGAAGACAGCCGGGCTTTATTTATAAATCCAGCACAATCAGTTAATTACGTTGAATCACATGATAATCATACGCTGTGGGATAAGTTAACGAATTCAAATGGAGAAGAACACGAAGATACACGTAGAAGTCGTCACCGACTTGCTACTGCTATTGTACTTCTTTCGCAAGGCATACCGTTTCTTCATAGTGGTCAAGAGTTTTACCGCACTAAACAAGGCGTAGAGAACAGCTATAATTCACCCGATGATATTAATGCACTTGATTGGAATCGACGGATCAAATTTTCTCCTGACGTGAATTGGGTTCAAGAGCTGATTCGTATTCGCAAACAGCACGGTGCATTTCGCTTGGGAGATGCTTCAGCGATTAGGCAGCATATCTCTTTCCTAAATACGCCGCAATCCGTTATTGGCTATTGCTTATCAAACGTATTGGCTTACGGTCCGTGGAAGAATATTATTGTGTTTTTTAATCAAGGCCTAATGGAAGAAAAAGTAGTTTTGCCAGAAGGACCATGGAAAATAGCACTTGATCATTGTAAAGTATATAAAAATGGGTATCCTACTATAGAGGATAATGCTATAAACGTTTCAAAGCTTAGCGTTCTTATTTTATTTCAAACGTAATTATTGTCTTCAACCACTTGACGAAAAAAGTATGATGGAGATAATATTTATAAAGGATGGCTATTGATACATATCCTCAATAGCCGTCTTTTTTATTTACTAAGAAAATAACGTCATGATGTCTTAATAGATTGCTTTATTGAGTGAAATTTTTAAACGAAATGTGTGTGTTGAAATTGAAGGTGAATTGGTTGGAAGATATATTAGGAAGCGAATGGGAAATTACTCCTGCTGGCGGAGCGACAGGAGAAGCTTATTTTGCAAAATTTCAAGACCGAAAGCTTTTTTTAAAGCGTAATTCATCACCTTTTTTAGCAGTATTGTCAGCTGAAGGAATTGTACCGAAGCTCGTGTGGACAAGACGAATGGAAAATGGAGATGTGATCACAGCTCAGCACTGGCTAGATGGTCGAGAATTAAAACCAAAAGATATGAATTCGAGTCGAGTGACAGAATTGCTTAGTAAAATTCATCATTCAAACGAGTTATTAGATATGTTGAAAAGGTTGGGGAAAACACCGCTTCTTCCCGAAGACGTGCTAGCCGATATTGTAGAGAATGTGGACGAGCGACTTCAAAAAGAAAGTATTGTAGAGCAGGGAATCAGTTATTTACAAGCAGAGCTTCTGTCCGTTCAGACAGATAAATATGTTGTGTGTCATTGTGATGTGAACCACAATAACTGGATGCTTGGAGAGAATACGCAGCTATATTTAATCGACTGGGACGGAGCGATGATTGCAGATCCTGCTATTGATTTAGGTTTATTGCTTTATTGGTACATCAATCCATCTCAGTGGGAAGAATGGCTTGAGCATTATGGGGTTGAACTAACCGAGAACTTGAAAAAGAGAATGAAGTGGTATGTGATAAGTCAAACCATTTTATTCATTGAATGGCATCGTTCGAAAAATGAACATTCTGAAATGAATTACTGGCTTGAATATCTCCGGATTTTGCTCGTCAACGACATTCAAGCACAGTAGCAAAGATTATGACAAGGTAGATAGTTCTTGGACCCATTGTGATAAATTTTGTTGATTGGTTTGAATATGTTCGTCTAAATGAGCAGCACTTTTTGCATCTTGCGTGTATTTATACACGTTTTGTAGTGTTGCTTGTACGTCTGTGCTAGCGTATCCTTTTGCTAACATTGATTGAATTAAACGTTCAACCTGTTCACATTCCGCAACCGTTCCGCAGCAATCACTTTGATGATTAGATAAAATATCTTTTAATATATTCATTTGGTGTTCGGCATTTAAAGGCATTAAGCATCATCCTTTCTCGTATGATGCTCTTATTTTTTTCTATCTAAACACAATTATGCATGAGAATGTCGGTTGTTTCGAATAACCGACATTTTCAATGCGTCAAAATACATTAAAGAGGTGCAACATGAGATTACGAAACAAACCTTGGGCAAAAGATAAAATTGCTGAAAATCCCCAATACGTGGTTCCAAACCCAGCAGAGTATAAAGGGAACTGGAAAGAGGTTTTTGGAAGCGAAAATCCTCTCCATATTGAAGTAGGAACAGGAAAAGGCCAATTTTTAGTAGGGATGGCTAAACAAAATCCGCATATCAACTATATTGGAATTGAAATGTATGAAAGTGTCATCTTAAGTGCTCTAGAACGATTGATTGAAGAAGAGCTTCCAAATTTAAAGCTGTTGAATGTAGATGCTAACCAGCTTAGTGAGTTTTTTGCAAAAAATGACGTGGATCGCGTTTATCTCAATTTCTCTGATCCATGGCCAAAAAAGAGACATGCCAAACGCCGTTTGACATACAAAACGTTCTTAAGCATGTATGAAAACCTGCTGGTTGATGGTGGAGAAATTCACTTTAAAACAGATAATCAAGAGCTATTTGAATATTCATTGACAAGCTTTTCAGAATATGGGCTTCTTCTCAAATACATTAGCTTAGATTTGCATAAAAGCGATTTTGAAGGCAATGTTATGACGGAATATGAAGAGAAATTTTCACAAAAAGGCAGCCGTATTTACCGCTGTGAAGTAAAATACCTGAACGAAAAAGACTGAGTTCCTCAGTCTTTTTTTGTTCAAAAAGAGAAGGAGATAGTGATAAAATAAAAAGGAATATAATGGAGGTGCAAAATGGAAACGTTAACAATAGGCGAGTTAAAAGTGACATGGCTTCGTGGAGGGAATAATCATTTAGACGGAGGAGCAATGTTTGGTGTTGTTCCAAAAGAGCTTTGGACAAAAAAATATCCTATCTCAGAAGGAAATCGAATTCCAATGAGGACTGATCCTTTGCTCGTTCAAACTGAAAAACACCTCATGTTAATTGATGCAGGTATAGGGAATGGTATGTTGGATGAGAAAAAAAAGCGTCATTTTGGTGTAACAGAAGAATCATTTATTGCTGAAGATTTACAAAAGTTAGGGTTTACGTGCGAAGATATTACTCATGTCATTATGACGCATCTTCACTTTGATCATGCGTCAGGCTTAACAAAGTGTACCAACGGACATTTTTCCTCTGTTTTTCCAAATGCAAAAATCTTTGTTAGTGAAATCGAGTGGAATGAAATGAGAAATCCTAATATACGTTCTAAAAATACGTATTGGAAACAAAATTGGGAATTTATTCAGCATCAAGTAATAACATTTAGCGATAAAGATGAAATTGTGCCTGGAGTAACGGTTCATCATACCGGCGGTCACAGCGATGGTCATGCTGTAGTTGTATTAAAAGGAAACAATGACATCTTAGTGCACATGGGCGATCTTTTGCCAACACATGCACATCAAAATGTCTTATGGGTAATGGCATATGATGATTATCCAATGACTTCGATTGAACAAAAGCAGCAGTGGCTAGCTTATGCCTATGAGAATCAAGCTTGGCTAAGTTTTTATCATGATGCTTTTTATCGAGCTGTAAAATGGGATAACAAAGGAGAAATAGTTGACGAAATTAAACGGGTGCATTCAGCGTCAATTCAATAATAGAACCGCTTTTTTTATCAATGAAAAACTCGTAATGTTCCTGTTTTGCATCACGTGTTCTGCTAATTCCACCTGTATAACCATAAAAAGAGAGACCATGTTTTTGAATGACTTTAGTCGTTGTTTCAATCCATGAGCCATCGATTGCCCCATTTTGTTTAAAAGCGCTTTTAACAATCGTAAGGGCTTCCGATGAGGAAATTGACGACTTTCTTTTTTGAAGAATATAAGCGCTTGCAAATCCGACTGCAGCTCCTGCTATTAGTTGAGTCCATTTCACGTTATTCACCTGCTTTTTAAGGATATGTTTTCATCATTATATCAAATTGTCGAATGCTTTGTTAAGTTGAGTTGTAGAAGAGAAGGACGGAACTAGCAACTATTTCCGGTTTTCGATACAATAAAGAAAATGATACATAAAGGAGAGTATATATGAACAATGAAACGCTATCTCTATTTAAAACATTAACGGAGTTACCAGGTGCCGCTGGAAACGAACATCAAGTACGTTCATTTATGCGCTCGCAAATTGAACCCCTTGTAGATGAAGTCATTCAAGATGGGTTAGGAAGTTTATTCGGCGTTCGCTATAATGAGGAAAAAGGTCCTAAAGTAATGGTAGCGGGACATATGGACGAAGTAGGATTTATGGTGACGTCTGTAACAGATAAAGGAATGCTTCGTTTTCAAACTCTAGGAGGATGGTGGAGTCAAGTACTGCTAGCTCAGCGCGTCCATGTTGTTACAAAAAAAGGTTCTATCACCGGCGTAATTGCTTCTATCCCTCCTCATTTATTAGACGAATCACAGCGCAACAAGCCAATGGCCATTAAAAATATGATGATTGATGTGGGCGCAGATAGTAAGCAGGAAGTAGCAGAAATGGGCATTCGTCCTGGCGATCAAATTGTACCGATTTGTCCGTTTACGCCAATGGCAAATGAAAAGAAAATACTGGCGAAAGCATGGGATAACCGCTATGGGTGCGGACTTGCGATTGAATTATTAAAAGAAGTAAAAAATGAAAAATTGCCAAATATCTTATATTCTGGAGCTACTGTGCAAGAAGAAGTAGGACTTCGCGGTGCTCAATCAGCTGCGAATATGATTAAACCGGATTTGTTTTATGCACTAGATGCTAGTCCAGCTAACGATACATCAGGCGACAAAAATGCGTTTGGACAATTAGGAAAAGGCGTATTACTTCGTATCTTTGACCGTACGATGGTCACACATAGAGGAATGAGAGAATTTATTTTAGATACAGCTGAGACAAACAGCATCCCTTATCAATACTTTGTTTCTCCAGGAGGTACGGATGCAGGGCGCGTTCATACTTCTAATAATGGAGTTCCTTCTGCGGTCATCGGCGTATGTTCACGTTATATTCATACTCATGCTTCTATGATTCATGTAGATGACTATGCAGCTGCAAAAGAATTACTAGTCAAACTTGTACGTTCTACAGACCAAACAACGCTCGATACGATTAAGCAAAACGGATAAAAAAGAACAAAGCAGCTGCTTTTGCGGTTGCTTTGTTTCATAATGACAGGAGAAAAAAATGAAAATTGCAATCGGAACGAAAAATCCAACAAAAGTAAATGCAGTAAAAAAAGTATTTGGAGATACTTTTACATATGTAGAGGTAGCCGTGCAGTCCGGGGTGTCGCCACAGCCTTTTTCTGACGAAGAAACCATCCAAGGAGCGGTTAATCGCGCGCGTGCTGCTGTGAAAGAGACAGGTGCTGATATTGGTATTGGGCTTGAAGGAGGGGTGCAGGAAACGCCTCATGGCTTATTCCTTTGCAATTGGGGAAGTCTTGTTACCTCTCAGGACCTTGAACCGATTTTAGGTGGAGGGGCTCGTATTCGGCTTCCTGAAGCGGTAGCCGGTATGCTTCGTCATGATAAAAAAGAATTAGCCGAAGCTATGGAAGTGTATACAAACCAAAAGAATATTCGAAAAAAAGAAGGAGCAATCGGTATTTTCACCAATGGGAATTTAGATCGGACCGCTATGTTTTATCAGGTTGTTTTAATGCTAAAAGGACAGCTTGATTTTAGGAAAAATCAAGCTGTTCAATAGGAAATTTCTTTGTAACCCTTTATAATAGAAAAGCATCAGTGTATGATAGTTGCAACAACTCATATACTATGTTTTGATGTAGAAGGATTAAATAATGTATAGGGCTTTAGCCGTTTAAATACGAAAGTAAAAGAAAAAGTGGAGGAAAGAAAAATGGAAAAAATGCAAACAATTGAACAATACAAAGAAATCATTAAAGAAGGAAAACATATCATGATGTTTTCAGCAGACTGGTGCCCAGATTGCCGAGTAATCGAGCCCGTGCTCCCAGAAATTGAGGCGAATCATAGCGAGTATACATTTCACTATGTCGACCGCGACGACTTTATCGATCTTTGTGCAGAATTAAGCATCTTTGGAATTCCAAGCTTTGTTGGTTACAGCAACGGAGAAGAAACAGGGCGTTTTGTCAGCAAAGACCGTAAAACAAAAGAAGAAATTGAAGAGTTTATTAACGGCTTAAATGCATAAATCAAGTGAAGACTGATAGCGATCTACAGCTATCAGTCTTCATACATAAAAATGAGAAAAGGAGGCGTAAATATGGCGAAAATGAATAGTCAAAAGATGAGAAAACTACTAGAAGAGCGATTAACGGGTGCGGATTGGTCATTTTTATTTGATCGTGAAAAAGATACGCTGCGCGTTGAACATCAGGAAACGAAAAAAGGTGTAACCATTTCTTTACCTGGGCTAATTGCAAAATGGGAAGAAAAAAAGGAAGCGGCTCTAGATGAAATGGTATATTATATAAAAGAAGCTCTTCGTGTTATGAACGATGAACAGCAGGTAACGGGAAAAGAAAAGCGCATTTATCCAGTTATTCGCTCAACGTCTTTTCCAGATAAATCGAATGAAGACGTGCCGTTGATTTATGATGAACATACAGCTGAAACACGCATTTATTATGCGCTTGATTTAGGCAATACATATCGTCTATTAGATGAGAAACTAATTCGTAAGGAAAATTTAGATCTATCCGCAGTGCGGGAAATGGCTAAATTTAATCTTCGCTCTTTGCCGATTTCACATAAAAAAGATACGGTAGCAGGCAATGACTTTTATTTTGTAAATCAGAACGATGGATACGATGCAAGCCGAATTCTTAACGAGGCATTTTTGCAAGATTTTGCTTCTAGTGTTTCGGGCACAATGGCTGTAGCAGTACCTCATCAAGATGTGCTGATTCTAGCTGATATCCAAAACGAAACGGGTTATGATATTCTTGCGCAAATGACCATGAGCTTTTTTGCAAGTGGACGTGTACCCATCACAGCTCTTTCATTTTTATACGAAAACGGTGAGCTAGAACCTATTTTTATTCTAGGGAAAAATCGCAGTAAAGGACGGGACTAATTATGAATCTTTTTTATAATAAAGAAGGTATCGGCGATACGTTAATCGTCAAGCTAGAAGATATCGCAATTGAAAATCGCACGTTTGAAACAAAAGGCGACGTTGTGCGTATCTTTGATCAAAAATCAAATACAACAGCTGGCTATAACATTTTTCATGCTTCTTCTAAGTTAAAAGTAGAGGGAAATGGTTCTCTTGAATTAACAGAAGAAATGGTCGAAGAAGTAAATCGTGTACTTAGCGAAAGCGGTTTTGAAGGTAAACTTGAAGTGGATTTATCTCCTAAATTTGTAGTGGGATACGTTCAAGAAAAAGAAAAGCATCCGAATGCAGATAAGCTGAACATCTGTAAAGTAGATGTTGGCACAGAAACACTTCAAATTGTGTGTGGAGCACCAAATGTAGACGCAGGTCAAAAAGTCGTGGTAGCAAAAGTAGGAGCGGTTATGCCAAGTGGTATGATCATTAAAGATGCAGAGCTGCGCGGTGTGCCTTCTTCAGGTATGATTTGCTCTGCTAAAGAGCTGGCGCTTCCGAACGCTCCTCAAGAAAAAGGAATTCTAGTACTTGAAGACAAATATGAAGTAGGTCAGCCTTTTCAAGCATAAAAGCAGAGTGCGATACTGATTTATAGGGCAAAAGCATGATGTTTTTTTACACGTATATTTCAAAGCGTTACAGTTGCTGAAAAGCAATTGTCAATTCTTAAAAAGGTTTGATAAAATTAAAAGCCACTAGTATATACTAGTGGCTTTTTTCGCGTTTAATTATGAGTGCTAACTAGACGCAAAAAAATATTTTTGCAAAGAGGAATTTTACTGTATAAATAAGGGAAGCAAAATAGTAGATTTTATAGTAAGAGTTCAAGCATACGTGATAGAATGATAAATGAAAAGATAGTATATATATCCATCTCAGAGAATACTTTGAGGCCAAAGGTAAATAAAGGATGCATGGATAGCTTTTTGTAGATATCGCAGCACTGCGGTATAAGAGGCTACACGAAGTAAGATAGTCTGATAGAAAGAGTGATAAAAATGGGTTTTGTACGAAAAGTAATGGATTATTTACTAGGATACGAAGTGAAAGAAATTGTTGTAGACGAACATGGAAATACAACGGAAGAATACCCTTTAAATAGAGAAAAAACAATTCCTAAAAAGAAGGCTCCTAAGCCTAAACAAATGCAGTCAGTTCATCAAAAGCCAGTGATGAAAGCAGCGCCAAAACCTTCTGTTCCACACTCAGCCAGAACGCAAAAGCGGAGTTACAGTGAAGAACAGCAAGATGTTCATACAAAAGTAGCTTATCAATATCCAAAAGGAACGTTTCGTTTTCCTTTAATTGATGATACGGGAGAAGCAAAAAAGGCAGCACCGCCTAAAAATGAACCAAGGCTTGTAACAAAAAAGGCACCGGCTCCGTTTTATCAAGAGCCTGTTCGCAAGTCGGCGCTAACACAGCCTAAGTCAGTATCTCAGCCGTTAAAAACGGTATCTGAAAAGAAAGAAGCGGTTCCGCAAGTAAGAAAACGTCCGTTTCGTCCGACTGAAATTCCTTCACCTGTCTATGGGTTTAATAAGCGGCCTTCTAATGTTGGACAAAACGGAAGTGAGGAAGTAGTAGAATATGAGCTTCCGAGTACACAGTTATCAAAAGCAGCGTTTGAAGATGAAATTTACCGACGAGCGATGAATACAGCTGTTGTAGAGCCGTTAAGAAAACCAGTTTCTAAGCCTATGGCCGAAGAAGCACCGATTCAAGAAACAGAAGAAATGATGCAACTGTCTTCTCAGCGTTTTGCTCAGTGGAAGCAATATGAGGAAAATCAAAAAGAGAAGCTATCATTTCCTGAAGAAAAGCCAAGTTCTTCAGTAGCCGTAAAAGAACAAGAAGAGGTGCCAACTTTTGAAGAATCACACGCGGTCGAACCGTTAGTCGGACAAGAGAGCACTCTTGACTGGGATTTAGCGAAAGGTATGACAGCGCCCGAAGAAGTTCCAATTTCAGAGGAAACGCGTCCGTCTGAACCATCAGTTTCTCTCCAACAAGAGATAGGAAATGAGACTGAAGAAGTAGAAACGTTGATGGACGGAAGCGCAGGGTTTTTACAAGCAGCAGAAGCAGCAGAAGCAGCAGAAGAAGTAGAAGTACTAAAGCCTAGAAAGAAAGAAGAAGCTCCAGCTGCTGAGAAAGAAAGTGACGTCATTCTAGAAGAGCCAGCAAACAGTGTTCATATGGAAGCAGAACATGAGCTGAATTCTGAAAGTTTAAATTCATCGCAACCCGCAGCTGATGAATGGCAACCAGAAGCGGCATCGGCTGTTGTTCACCAAGAACTTGAAAATTCGGTGATAAAAGAGGAAGAGAGCAGTATGCAGGAAAGTCAAGAGTTACAAGAACAAGTACAGCAAGAGTCAACTGTAGAACCTCTTGTACCTGCAGAACAGCCAGGAAATGCTGAACGAGTTCGCGGTAAGCGATTAGTACCTTTTAACGTGATGATGCTGAAAAAAGACCGCACAAAGATGAATAACAGCCCTCGAGAAAAAAGTCAGCCGTCTCAAGGTTCATACCAAAGGCAGGAGACAGAAGCTCTGCAAAAAAAAACGGAAGTAAGTAGGCAAGAAGAAGTTCACGGTGAAAAAACCAAAGAAGCAGTTCCGCAGGCTTCGTTAAAAGCTGAAGAACCTGTAAATGTAAAGGCTTCTTCTCCTTATGCATTTCCTGGAATGAACTTGCTTAACATTCCTCCAGCTACTATTGAAGAAGATAATCAATGGGCGGATGAGCAGCGTGAGCTTTTGGATATGACATTAAAAAACTTTAACGTTCGAGCTAAGGTCGTAAACGTCACGCAAGGTCCTACCGTGACCAGATTTGAAGTACATCCTGAACCCGGTGTGAAAGTGAACAAAATTACGAATTTAACAGATGATATTAAACTGAGCCTAGCCGCGCGTGATATCCGAATTGAAGCGCCAATTCCAGGGAAAAATACGATTGGAATTGAAGTGCCAAATCGTCAAAGTAAGCCGGTGTTAATTCGTGAAATTTTGAGGCATCCTTCTTTTAGAAAAGATAACTCTCCTTTAACGGTGGCGTTAGGGTTAGATATTTCAGGAACGCCGGTTGTGACTGACTTGAATAAAATGCCTCATGGTTTGATTGCCGGAGCGACAGGGTCTGGTAAAAGCGTGTGTATTAATACTATTATCGTCAGCTTGCTTTATAAAGCTGCGCCGCACGAAGTCAAGCTTATGTTAATTGACCCTAAAATGGTTGAGCTAGCTCCTTACAACGGTATTCCGCATTTAGTCAGCCCGGTTATCACGGATGCTAAAGCAGCTACTACAGCTTTAAAATGGGCAGTAGAGGAAATGGAGCGCCGTTATGAATTGTTTGCACATGCGGGCGTACGTGATATTACAAAATACAACGAACGTGTAAAAGAACATAATGAAAAAAGCGGGGAGCTCCCATATCTAGTTATTATTATTGATGAACTTGCCGACTTAATGATGGTATCTCCTGGGGAAGTAGAGGAAGCTATTTGCCGTATTGCACAAAAGGCAAGAGCATGTGGCATTCACTTATTGCTTGCAACGCAGCGTCCTTCCGTAGATGTGATTACGGGCTTAATTAAAGCGAATGTGCCAACGCGTATTGCATTTTCTGTTTCTTCGCAAGTTGATTCACGTACAATTATCGACACAGGGGGAGCAGAGAAGCTGCTAGGTAAAGGTGATATGCTGCTTCTTGAAAACGGCTCTTCTAAAAGCGTTCGCATTCAAGGGAACTTTGTTTCAGATGAAGAAATTGACCGCGTTGTAGATCATGTCAAAAAACAAATGAAGCCAACATACCTATTTGATCAAGAAGATTTGTTGAAAAAGCAGCAAAGCTTTGCTTCAAATGAAGAAGATGAGCTTTTCTATGAAGCATGCGAGTTTGTGCTAGACCAAGGCGGTGCATCTACTTCCAGTCTGCAAAGACGCTTCAGAATGGGGTACAATCGCGCTGCGCGCCTAATTGATATGATGGAGCAGCAAGGAATTATTTCAGAAGCAAGAGGAAGCAAGCCGAGAGATGTGCTCATTACCGAAAACGAGCTTCAGGAAATGGAAAGTCAAACAGCCACTTCTACATTTTAAGCTGTTTTTCTACATGTAGGTTAAAAAAGAGGCTATGCAAGATCAGCAGGATACAGCATTGTGTGAGTTAACGCTCTGTCACTGTATCCGTCGCCTCTTTTTTTTCTGCTTTAAGTTCGTTTATACAGAATTTGAGTAGAGATTTTGGAAGAAATCCATGAAGAAAAAAAGGAAAAGGTTTGTCAGAACTAGTAAAATGATTTACTATATGTAAGGATAATGTGTGTGTTGCTTTTTTAGCATGTGATAGTTTGCTATCATTTCTCACCAGCAGAAACATATGAGCTGAAGGCGTATAAAGAGGACAAACTAAAATAATTAGAGTACGAGTGAAGAGTAATGAGAGAAGAAAATCATGAACTGATTAACTTTAATGAAATTCGTGAACAAAAGCAGCTTCAGTCTGATAATGCTATTTGCGACTTTTACAATCAATATTTCTTTTTTGTGAACCGCTATACGAATATACGAGAAAAAGTGCGGGCTTCACATTTATTTAAAGAGTTAGTAAACTTACCTCATGAGGCGCCTCTGTCTGATTCCTATGAACAATTATTTTTTCAGTGGTTTGCATTTGAATATGTAACCATTCAGGGGAAAACCCTGCTGCAGCTTTTTTTAGCTGATCAGGCGAAGCAGAAAACAGAGTCGTTTTTGATTCAAGGAGCCTTTTTTTTGACGAGTGTACTAGAGCCAATTATTGTGTCTAAAGTACCTAATTCGTTTTTCTTAAAAGGATATACCCCATTGACAAATGAGCAGGTTATCATCAAAGATGTAAGAGGAAGATTTGCAAATTTAGAGGAACAACAAGTAATTTGGATTCGAAAAATAAAATCAATCGGATATGACGTGTTAATTGACTCTTTCTTTTTAGGACATAAACAACGCATTGAACAGTTAGTAACGCAATATAATGACAAAAAAAATGCAATGACATGGCGCTCATTTTTAAAACAGCAGGCTATATACTATGTGATGAAGCCAAAATAAAAGGCCGTTTCGCAAGGGAAGAGAGTAGAAATGGAGTCATGGAGTTATGTTATAAGAAGTGATATAATGTACGGATGTTATCGTGAAATCAGCAATCAAACGACATTTATATACGTTTGTAAGAGCAATTCTAGATAACCGTCATATACTGTCTTACAGATAGACGAATGTTGGAGGTTCTTTATATGACAGTTTACCATTTTGTAGGTATTAAAGGAACAGGAATGAGTGCGCTTGCGCAAATCCTAAACGATATGGGCTTTCAAGTTCAAGGATCGGATATTGAAAAAGAAATTTTTACGCAAAAAGCACTAGAACAGCAGGGAATTCCTGTTTTACCATTTGATAAAAATAATATTAAAGACGGCATGACTGTAATTGCAGGAAATGCTTTTCCTGATACGCATGAGGAAATTGCAGAAGCAGCTTCAAAAGAAGGAGTCAAGCTTGTACGCTATCACCGTTTCTTAGGTGACTTTATGAAACAGTATACGAGTGTAGCCGTAACAGGAGCACACGGAAAAACATCCACAACGGGTATGTTAGCGCATGTGATTCAAGGAGCTGAACCTACTTCATATTTAATTGGAGACGGTACGGGTAAAGGTGTAAAAGACAGCAAGTATTTTGCGTTTGAGGCATGTGAGTATCGCCGCCACTTCTTATCTTATACGCCAGACTATGCAATTATGACGAATATTGATTTTGATCACCCTGATTATTTTGCCAATATCGACGATGTATTCAGCGCGTTCCAAGAGATGGCACTTCAAGTCAAAAAAGGAATTATTGCCTGTGGTGATGATGAACATCTGCAGCAAATTCAGGCGAAGGTACCTGTTCTTTATTATGGATTAGGCGAAGAAAATGATTTCCAAGCACGTAATATCGTAAAAAGCACAACAGGCACAACATTTGATGTGTTCGTTCGTAATACATTCCACGCATCATTTGAAATTCCAGGGTATGGCGACCATAACATCTTAAATGCACTTTCTGTTATTGCACTTTGTCATTATGAAGAAATTGACGTTGCTGTGCTGCAAGAGCGTTTTAAAACATATCAAGGTGTAAAACGTCGTTTCAGTGAAAAGAACGTTGGCAAACAAGTGCTAATTGATGATTATGCACACCATCCAACGGAAATTAATGCAACGATTTCAGCTGCTCGTCAAAAGTATCCAAACCGTGAAGTTGTGGCTGTTTTCCAACCGCATACTTTTACGCGTACACAAACGTTCTTAGAGGACTTTGCAGCAAGCTTACAGCACGCTGATAAAGTATATCTATGTGATATTTTTGGATCAGCTCGTGAGCATCAAGGTAAGTTATCAATTGAAGATTTACGAAGCAAAATCAGCGGAGCTGAATTAATTAATGAAGAAACAATTGAATCGTTAAAAGACCATAATGAAGCTGTATTAGTATTTATGGGTGCTGGAGACATTCAAAAGTTTGAAAAACTATATCAGCAAACCGTATCATAAAAAAAAGGCACTCAGGAGAGTGCCTTTTTTATTTCAAAACTCATTTTAAATTTTCAGGATTTAACGCTTTTAATTCTTCAATGACAAATAACCCGTCTTTACGAATTAACACGTCATCGAAATAAATCTCACCGCCGCCGTATTCTGGGCGCTGAATCATCACCATATCCCAGTGAATATTTGACTTGTTTCCATTATACGCATCTTCGTAGCACTCGCCAGGAGTGAAGTGGAAACTTCCGTCAATTTTTTCATCAAATAAGATGTCTTGCATTGGATGTTGAATATATGGATTTACGCCAATCGCAAATTCGCCAACAAAACGTGCGCCTTCATCCGTATCAAAAATGCCGTTGATGCGTTCTGTATCATTAGCGGTTGCTTCAACAATCTTACCGTTTTTAAATGTTAAGGATACATTCTCAAACGTAAAGCCTTGATAGTTAGAAGGAGTGTTGTAAGAAATTGTTCCGTTTACAGAATCACGTACAGGAGCCGTGTATACTTCACCGTCCGGAATATTCATTTCCCCGGCACACTTCACTGCAGGAATATCTTTAATAGAGAACGTTAAGTCTGTATTCTCACCTGTTAAACGCACTTTGTCCGTACGGTTCATGAGCTCAACCAAAGCATCCATCGCTTTGCTCATTTTGCCATAGTCTAAGTTACATACATCAAAATAAAAATCTTCAAATGCTTCTGTACTCATTTTAGCAAGCTGCGCCATTGAATCGTTTGGATAGCGAAGAACAACCCATTTTGTTTTTGGAACGCGAATTTCTCTATGTACTTTTTTACCGATCGTATTCCCTTGGATTTTCATTTTATCTGCCGGAACATCTGATTGTTCAAAAATGTTTGAACCAGAACGCAAGCCAATATAAGCATTCATTTCTTTCATCACATTTGCTTCGAAGTCTGCCATCATATTGAACTGCTCTTCTTGTGCACCGTTTAAAAGAGCGCGGTCTACCGAATGATCTTTTAGCAGTACAAATGGATAACCACCCGCCTTGTACGCTTCATCTACAAGTGCTGTCACAAGTTCGCGCTGAAGTCCAAAGTTTTCGATTAATACTTTTTCTCCTTTTTGAAGGCGAACAGAATAATTAATTAAATTTTTAGCTAATGTCGCAATTCTAGGGTCTTTCATAAATAGTGCCTCCTTAAAATAGCAATGATTGGTGATTCACTTTCTATTGTACCCCACTGAGCTTATTTTGTTTGTTTTTATGCTTTAAAATCCTTTTTTTCTTTAGGAAGGGAAATAACTCATATATCGCGAAATAATGTACAATCTTCCCTTTTTCTGAATAAAAGCAGAGAGGATATGGTAAAGTTAAAGAGTCTATAGGGAATAGAAGGTTTAATTGTTTATAAAATTGGGAAAGTAGTTATAACAAGAGAGAAGAAAATAGGAGGTGCCTTGCACAGATGGTTATTATTCTTTATTTAAGCGCTGCTATTGTTGCCATTGCGATTTTTTACCTGGTGGTTTCCGTGTCCAAAACATTGAAATCCGTTCAGCACACATTAAATTCAGTGGCAGGTACTTTAGACGGTGTAGAAAAGCAAATGACAGGAATCACAGCTGAAACAACTGCACTTTTACATAAGACTAATCTGTTAGCTGAAGATATTCAGCGTAAATCCGAAGCGCTGAACACAGTGGTGGATTCTGTTAAAGGCGTAGGTGACTCAATCCAAGACCTAAATAAGTCTATTAAAAGCGTATCATCAAGTGTTTCAGAGAAAGTAGAAGAAAATAAAGAAACCGTTGCTCAAGTTGTTCAATGGAGCAATGTTGCATTAGACGTATGGGAACGTATAAAATTAAGAAAACAGAAAAAAGTTGAAGCAGAGCCTGTACCTGTTGAAGTAAAAGAAAAAGCGGTTCAACGCTCACGCTCATTTTCATAAGGATGAACTTTAAAGGAGGAGACGCATATGTCAAACAAACCAAATAAACCAAACAACACTTCAAATAAAGGCTTTTTAGTAGGAACAGTGATTGGAGGAGTTGTAGGAGCTGCAACGGCATTACTACTTGCTCCAAAATCAGGTAAAGAGTTCCGTTCTGATTTAAATGAGCAGGCAGCTTACGTTCGTTTAAAAACAGAGCAAGCGAAAAACAGCGCTGTTGAAAAAGGACAAGGGTTTGCTCAAACGGCTAAAGAAAAAACAGCTGGTTTATCACAAACACTGTCTGAGCAATCTTCACAAGTAGTGGACAAGGTGAAAAACTTCCGTAAAGTAGATCCTGAACACGAAGCATTACCGCCAACAAGCTTAGAAGTGCTTGCTGATGAAGTTGAGTCTCAAAGCAACGAAGACGTTCAGCAAAAGCTAACAGAAGCTCAAAAAGCACTAGATGAAGTGGAAAGCACAGTGCCACGGCCATAATAAAGAATCAAAAGCGTTTACCGTATAGGGTGAACGCTTTTTTTGTATGTAATTTAGGTTGGATAACAACAAGTAAATAATCGTTTCATTGCAGAAAAAAACCCCACCTTATAAATGAATTTATGAGCATCATACATAAAGCTGAGCACTCTTTTTGTATGGAAACGCTCAAACCATGTAAACTTAAGAGTAAGTATAGAAAGGGTGAAAAAAATGAAAAAAATTTCAACAGTTGAAGAGTTCGAACAAGTTGTAAAGGAAAACAATCGCTTTTTATTTTTAAAACACAGTACAACGTGTCCAATTAGTGCAGCTGGTCATGAGGCATTTTCAGCATTTGCTTCTAGTCATGAAGACATTCCTTCTTATTATCTTCATGTTCAAGATTCACGTGATGTATCTAACTATATCGCTGAGACCTATGAAGTGAAGCATGAATCACCTCAAGCGCTTCTGTTTGAAGATGGAAAAGTGAAGTGGCATGCTTCTCACTGGAACATTAATGAAGACGAATTAGCGAAAAACGTAGCTCACTAACCGAAAAAGTATTTTAGTAAAAGAAAAATCCGAACATTAATCGTTCGGATTTTTTCATTGAAAGGGTGAACGTAGGTTTACTGTATGACAAGCAATCCATAATAGATTGTTTATTCCATTTTTTCGCCTTTAGATTGGAGCGATTTAGCTATGCCTCAACCTCTTTTTTTTATAAGCTGATTGCGGTTTCATCCGCTTTTTCGTACAATAGATGTAGTTTAGCACATAAAAGCAGAGAAGCCCCTTACATATATCCTCCATCATCTATCATCTTATGTAGTAACCCTGCTAAACGGATTTTTTAAAATCAGTGAAAGGGTGGACGTACATGACGAATTCAAATCTTCAGCATTTGCGATCTCAAATTGACGAAGTAAATATGAAACTGTTAATGCTTATTAATGAGCGAGGCGAGCTTGTTCAAGAAATAGGAAAGTTAAAAGGCATGCAGTCAACCAAACGGTTTGATCCCGTTCGTGAACGAGCAATGCTTGATGCGATTTTAAGCAAGAATGAAGGACCGTTTCAAACGTCTACGCTTCAACATATTTTCAAAGAGATTTTCAAAGCTCATTTAGAGCTTCAAGAAGATGATCATCGTAAAGCACTTCTTGTATCCCGTAAAAAGAAGCCGGAAAATACAATTGTTACGGTAAAAGGAGAAACAATTGGTGACGGACTTCAGCGTTTTGTAGCAGGACCTTGTTCCGTTGAAAGCTATGAGCAAGTAGCAGCCGTAGCAAAAGTCGTGAAGCAGCAGGGTGTGCGGATGCTTAGAGGCGGAGCCTACAAGCCAAGAACATCTCCTTATGATTTTCAAGGCCTTGGCTTAGAAGGATTGCAAATTTTAAAAAGAGTAGCTGACGAATACGATTTAGCCGTTATTAGTGAGATTGTCGACCCCGCTGATATTGAAACAGCTGTAGAATACGTAGATGTGATTCAGATTGGTGCTCGTAATATGCAAAACTTTGAGCTGTTAAAAGAAGCGGGTGCGATGAAGAAGCCTGTCTTATTAAAGCGAGGCTTAGCCGCTACGATTGATGAGTTTATTAATGCTGCTGAATACATTGTGTCAAAAGGAAATGATCAGCTGATTTTGTGTGAACGAGGAATTCGTACGTATGAGCGAGCAACGCGAAATACGCTGGATATTTCAGCTGTTCCCATTTTAAAACAAGAAACTCATTTACCTGTTTTAGTCGACGTCACCCATTCAACGGGAAGACGAGATTTACTTGTTCCAACGGCTAAAGCAGCTCTTGCCATCGGTGCAGATGGAATTATGGCAGAAGTTCATCCAGATCCTGCGGTAGCACTTTCTGATTCAGCTCAGCAAATGGATATCCCGCAATTTACAGAATTTATGAAGCAGCTAAAACCTATATGTAACTTAAATTTATAAAAAAACGTAAAAATGAAAAATTCGTATACTTTTATGACAAGTTTGAGGCACTTAATGGTTTCAAGCTTGTTTGCCTTTCGTTATAATAAAGATAAGCGAAATTATCACGTATTTTGAAAACAGTCGATAACTTTTGTCAAAATAGGAAAGAATAAGTGCAAATCCAAAAAACAAGAATTTATGAAATTCTCGTGAAACTTGTCGGAAAAAGGCGGTAAATACGTTGCGATGAAGCACATAGTATCGTATAGTAGTTACAGATATTCGCTATCATTCTGTGATTGCATATGATATAAATTCGCGATTCACTTTTTTTATTTACTTAATATACACCGTCTTTTACATTGTTACATATAAACTGGTAAAATTGTCTTTGTCACGTAATAATAAGGGCATAACAGGAATGATTTAGATGCATACAGGGTATCTAAGCTGTATGTAAGAGTGAAGGAGCTAGAAATAGCCATTCTATAAAGGAAGATGGATTTATATACGTAAATACAAGAAATGAAATAAGGATAAAATAAACGAAATGTTTTTCGATAAGGAGTGTTTGTTGTGAACGTAACAATTTATGATGTAGCAAGGGAAGCAAGCGTGTCGATGGCAACGGTTTCTCGTGTGGTAAACGGAAATCCAAATGTAAAACCATCAACTAGAAAAAAAGTATTAGAAACAATTGAAAGACTAGGCTATCGTCCGAACGCAGTAGCGCGTGGATTAGCAAGTAAAAAAACAACGACAGTAGGAGTTATCATTCCTGATATTTCAAATATTTTCTATGCAGAGTTAGCGCGTGGAATCGAAGATATTGCAACAATGTACAAATATAATATCATCTTAAGTAACTCCGATCAAAATCAAGATAAAGAACTTCACCTTTTAAATAACATGCTTGGTAAACAAGTAGATGGAATCATCTTCATGAGTGGGAATGTAACGGAAGAACACGTAGAAGAGCTAAAAAAATCACCGGTTCCAGTTGTCCTTGCAGCATCAATCGAATCAACTAACCAAATCCCATCTGTAACTATTGATTATGAACAAGCAGCTTTTGATGCAGTGCAATCACTAATTGACAGCGGTCATAAAAATATTGCATTCGTTTCAGGTACGTTAGAAGAACCGATCAATCATGCGAAAAAAGTAAAAGGGTACAAGCGTGCTCTTACGGAAAGCGGATTGCCTGTACGTGATTCTTATATTGTAGAAGGAGACTACACGTACGATTCAGGTATTGAAGCGGTTGAAAAACTATTAGAAGAAGATGAAAAACCAACTGCTATTTTCGTTGGAACGGATGAAATGGCATTAGGCGTTATTCACGGGGCACAAGACCGCGGGTTGAATGTACCAAACGATCTAGAAGTTATCGGTTTTGATAACACAAGACTTTCAACAATGGTTCGTCCTCAGTTAACATCTGTTGTACAGCCAATGTATGATATTGGTGCAGTAGCGATGCGTCTCTTAACAAAATACATGAACAAAGAAACGGTAGACAGCAGCATTGTACAGCTTCCTCACCGCATCGAGTTCAGACAATCAACAAAATAATACCTGTGAATGAATAAGAACGAATCCAAGTTCAGACACGGGGAGATAGAATATGAAAAAAATTGATATGCTCACACCTATAGGGATACTAATTGGTATCTCTATGGTTGTGTTTGGGGTTATTTCAAGTGGGGGAATGAGCGGTTTTTTAGCTTTTATTGATGTACCATCGATTTTAATTGTACTGGGAGGCGTTTTTGGTACGCTGTGCGTGAGCTTTCCTTTAAAACAATTAAAAAATATGGGAAGAGTAGGGAAACAAGCGTTTCAATCGAAAGAAATAAACGTAGAAGAAATTGTAGGAACATTTGTACATTTATCGGAGAAAGCGCGTCGAGAAGGGCTTCTATCGTTAGAAGCAGAACTTGAACAAATCGATGATTCATTTGTGAAAAAAGGTATTTTGCTAGCCATTGATGGAGTAGAACCAGAAATGATTCGAGAGCTTCTTGAAGCTGAAATAGCTGCAGTGGAAGAAAGACATGCGAGAGGTCGAAGTATGTTTGAAAAAGCAGGCGATTATGCCCCCGCTTGGGGAATGATTGGGACGCTCGTTGGGCTAGTGCTAATGCTTAAAAGCCTTAATACTCCTTCGTCGCTTGGGCCTAACATGGCAATTGCTCTTTTAACGACTTTCTACGGGGCGCTGCTTTCAAACTTGTTTTTTCAGCCAATCGCAGCTAAATTAGCTGGTAAAACGGAGCATGAGCTTTTTGTTAAAGAAGTGATTATTGAAGGTGTCATCGGCTTGCTGGCGGGTCAAAATTCTCGCTTTGTGCAAGCAAAGCTAAAAGTATTTGCCCCTGTTGAAAAACGAAAGCTGGAAGAAAAGAGAGAACACGTTCGTGAAGCGTAGAAGAAAAAGGTATTCGGCACAGTCGCCAAAATGGATGGTAACATTTGCTGATTTGGTGACGTTAATATTAGTTTTTTTTATTTTACTATTTTCAATGTCTAGCGTTGATAATCAAAAGTTTCAGACCGTTGTCAATTCGCTTACAAGCGGTGGCTCATTAGCTTCTGTAGAAAAGAGCCAGCAGTCTCAAAAGCTGGATAACATTTTAGCGAAAGTGCAGGGCTACCTGAAGGAAAATAAGCTTCAGAATGTCATTACTGCTAAGCGAGATAAACGCGGAGTTGTGCTTATTTTACAAGAACAGGTGCTGTTTGAAACAGGACAAGCGGACATTTTGAAAAAAGGTACTCCTTTTCTAGATGAATTAGGAAGGTTATTCAGTACTATTCCAAATGATATTAAAGTAGAAGGTCATACCGACAATCGACCCATTCACACCTATCGTTATCCATCTAATTGGGAACTATCGGCAGCGCGTGCTAGCGGCGTCATACGTTATTTAACGAACCATTTTTCTCTTTCTGCTAACCGCTTTGAAGCACTTGGATATGGAGATACAAAGCCGCTTGTTCCGAACACGTCTAATGACAATCTACAAAAAAATAGACGCGTCGAAATTATTATTTCAGATCCCGAAGCACAGTGAAAAAGGCCATACGCTTGTATAGCCTTTTTTTAAGAATGAGATGTATGAGAACGAATAGGATAAAGAGCGCGCTCAAGAGTTTGAGCGTTTTTTTCTGTTATTTCTGGTTTTCTTGGAATTGGCTGATAGATATTAGGTTCATCATCCCACTGCGTGCAAACGGGGTGGGGCGATACTTTTGTCCATTTTTCAAGCCATGACAGAGGAAGCATGCCTTCTGCCTTTCGTTCAATCATTTCAAGCCAAATGAATGACCAAGCCCGAGGAACAACCCGCCAAATATCATAACCTCCTCCGCCAACCGCAATCCATCTTCCCTGACAGTATTCATGGGCAATTTCATGAGCAATTTTAGGAATCTCACGGTATATTTTCGTGGTGCCGCATAAATGAGTGAGCGGATCGTAATAATGAGAATCGGCTCCATTTTGTGTCAAGATAACATCTGGTTTAAAAAAAGCAGCTACTTCTTTTAAAGAGGTCTTATAAACGTCGAGCCAAGACTCATCTTCGGTATAAGCATCAACAGGCACATTAAATGAATAACCATAGCCTTCACTGTGCCCGCGTTCGTTAACGTTTCCCGTACCTGGAAACAAGTAGCGTCCCGTTTCATGAATGGAAAGAGTACAAACGGAAGGGTCGTCATAAAATGTCCATTGAACGCCGTCACCATGGTGAGCATCTGTATCGACATAGAGAACGCGCGCGTTGTACTTTTGCTGCATATATTTGATGGCTACCGCGCTATCGTTATAAATACAGAAGCCGGAAGCTTTTCCTCGAAAGCCGTGGTGCAATCCTCCTCCTAAATTTAGAGCATGCTTAGCTTTTCCAGTCATCACATAATCTACAGCAGTAAGTGTACCTCCAACTAAAAATGCACTGGCTTCATGCATGTTGGGAAACATAGGTGTATCTTCTGTTCCAAGACCAAAATCTGCTGCTTTTTCAACAGAAAGCTCGCCGCTTCCTGCTAATTTTACCGCTTGAATATAGCTAGTATCATGGACAAGCTGAAGTTCTTCATCAGATGCCATCCGCGGTAATACAATATCTTGATTGCCTAAAGCGCCAAATTCCCGTAACAGTTCATATGTTAGTTGAACACGAAGCTGGTTAAACGGATGATTATTGCTGAATTTGTACGAAAGAATATCATCTGAATAAATAAATACAGCATTACTAGTCATTACGTCATCTCCGGTAATTTAGGCCACAACACCTCATAGCCGTTTTCTTTTAATGTATTTATACTAATTAATGGATTAATAGCTTGAATGCGAAGCACAAGGATTTTATATCGTTCATCTACATCAGGGTAGACAAGTACGCTTAAGATGTTTGTTCTCGTTGAACCAAAAAGGGATGTAACTTCAGCGAGCACGCCAGCCTTGTTTTCTACTTTTATTTCAATTTGTGAACCTGGTTTATTGGTACCGGTAAGCTGAATAAACGTATGTAATAGATCTCTCTCGGTAACAACTCCTACTAACCGCTTGTTTTTTGTGACGGGAATACAACCGATTTGATGTTCATAAAAAATACTTGCAATTTCTTCAACAAAATCAAGAGGGTGAGCTGTAATGACTTCTGTTTGCATAATCATCCGCACAGGCTCGGATAGAAGAGCAGACGTATAAGTATTATCTAAAATAGATGGACTTGCATCTCTTACGTCTCGATCAGAAATGATGCCAACTACGTGATGAAGGTCATTAACGATAGGAATATGTCTAATCTTATGTGTATCTAAAAGTTTCATAGCTTCAGCAATCGTATGGTCGGGGGTTAAGGTAACGAGATCGGTTTTCATCATTTCTTCAACAATCATCAGACACGGCTCCTTTTCTTAAAGGTCAGCTTAATACATAAAGCGATTTCGAAAGCGCAGGCTATCAAATTCTTGCATGCTTTCTTGAGGTACTCTTCTCCCAATTCTTACCATCAAACAATTAGCAGGGTGGGAGCTGATTTCCGGATCATCTGTGGCAAACCACGTAAGTCCGCCTTTATTCATCATTTTCTCCATAATTTTGCGGTAATCCCACACATTTAGCCCTGTTCCTTTTAAATCCCAATGCCAGTAATATTCTGTCGTAATGACAATATAATCTTCCATTGCATCATCCATCATAGATACGATAAGCAAGTTTTTACCAACAGCGTAGCTGCGAAATGGAGCAGCTACCTCTATAGCTCCTAATTCGATTAAATTCTCCATATTTCCTTCCGACCATCGTTCTAGAGGATCGGGATATAAAAAGGTTACGTAACCAATGATTGTATGATGATGGCGAGCAATAATGATTCTACCTTCAGGCAAGTTGGCAATCTCGATCAATGCTTCTTTTTGCTGTTCAGGTGGACGAAAGGCCGTTAGTTGCTCATGAAAATCAAGTTGTTGCAAGGTCTGTGAGGAGACAGGTCCTTCAATAACAATTGCTCCAACAGCTGTTTTTAGTTCTTTCATATTGTATGTTTGGGAATGTTTCACATGAATCACCACCTTCAAGCAGTCTTATCTGTATTATAATATAAAAAAAACTCTGTATTAAAGCGTTTTCAAAAAATTAAATAAAAGAAAAGGAGTTTTTTTAAAAACATAGAATAGAAAATTAAAAGAGATTCTTGTTAATTCGACACTTATATAAACAAGGTTGTCATATAACAAGGGAGACTATTATCCCAATTCCGACAAATAATTTTTATAAAATTGTGAAAAGTCTATTTTTGTTATATAATAGGTTTGTAAATTTTATACATAAGGGGGAGTTTGTGATGAAGGTGGAAGCGCTTCCTGTAATTGAAGGGGTATACAACTTACAGGACTACGATAAAACGTATCAAACCTTTGACTGGTCACAAGTGGAGAAGGAATTTTCATGGCATGAAACAGGTAAATTAAATGCAGCTTATGAAGCAATTGATAAGCACGCAAACTCTACGCGTAAAAATAAAGTTGCGCTTTATTATCGAGATGCGCAGCGCAATGAAAAATATACATTCAAAGAAATGAAAGAATGGTCAAACAAGGCCGCAAACGTGCTAAAACAAGCAGACGTAGAGAAGGGAGATCGCGTGTTTATTTTTATGCCTCGCTCTCCGGAACTTTATTTTGCATTGTTAGGAGCGGTGAAGCTTGGCGCTATTGTTGGGCCTTTATTTGAAGCGTTCATGGAAGGTGCAGTAAAAGATCGTTTGCAAGACAGTGATGCAAAAGTGTTAATTACAACGCCTGAACTGCTGAGCCGCGTTCCGGTGAAAGATTTGCCAGCTTTAAAACACATTCTCCTTGTAGGGGGAAATGTAGAAGAAGAAGGCATTCAACTAGATTTTCTAAAGCGATTAGAAGCGGCGAATAAAGAGGTGGAAATTGAGTGGGTAGATAGAACAGATGGTATGCTGCTTCATTATACATCAGGTTCAACTGGCAAACCAAAAGGCGTACTTCATGTTCACAACGCAATGCTTCAGCACTATCAAACTGCAAAGTGGGTACTCGACTTAAAAGATGACGATGTGTATTGGTGTACAGCAGATCCCGGTTGGGTAACGGGGACTTCCTATGGAATTTTTGGTCCTTGGCTTGCTGGAGCAACCAATGTGATTGTAGGAGGACGCTTTAGTCCAGATGCATGGTATCAAGCACTTGAAGATTTTGGCGTAACGGTTTGGTACAGTGCACCTACAGCTTTTCGTATGCTAATGGGTGCTGGTGATGACTTAGTTAAACGCTATGATTTAAGCAATCTCAGACATGTATTAAGTGTGGGAGAACCGTTAAATCCTGAAGTGGTACGCTGGGGAATGAAGGTGTTCCAAAAACGTATTCATGATACGTGGTGGATGACTGAAACTGGCGGTCAGACGATTTGTAATTATCCGTCCATGAAAATTAAGCCAGGATCTATGGGGAAACCAATTCCAGGCGTACAAGCAGCAATCGTTGACGATCAAGGGCAAGAGCTTCCACCTTATCGAATGGGGAACTTAGCAATTAAAAAAGGCTGGCCATCTATGATGCATACGATTTGGAACAACAAAGAAAAGTATGAGTCATATTTTATGCCAGGTGATTGGTACGTATCAGGTGATTCGGCGTATATGGATGAAGAAGGTTATTTTTGGTTCCAAGGCCGAATCGATGATGTTATTATGACGGCAGGAGAACGCGTGGGTCCATTTGAAGTAGAAAGTAAGCTTGTTGAACATCCTGCTGTAGCAGAAGCGGGTGTTATTGGTAAGCCTGACCCTGTGCGCGGGGAAATTATTAAAGCATTTATCGCACTTAGAGATGGGTATGAATCTTCAGATGAACTGATTGAAGATATTCGTCAATTTGTGAAAAAAGGGTTAGCTGCTCATGCAGCCCCGCGTGAAATCGAGTTTAAAGATAAGCTACCTAAAACACGAAGTGGTAAAATTATGCGTCGCGTTTTAAAAGCGTGGGAATTAGATTTGCCAACGGGCGATTTGTCAACGATGGAAGACTAAGGAGTAAATGTTTCAATCTTTGTAGGGAAAATAAGTGATTTTTATAAAGTTCAAACAGCCAGCTGTTTGAACTTTTTTTTGGACTTGAATTTTAAAATAAAATCATTCATAATTGTGGGGTGTAAACTTTTAAATAAAATAAACTGCAGTGATAGGAAGAAGTAATACTTGTCTCCCTGTTTAAGAGAGCTGATGGTTGCTGAAAATCAGTACATAGACAAATATGAAATACGTCCTTGAGCATCTTTTGTGAACTTACAGTAGCAAAAGACGGGTAGACCGTTACATCATTTAAGTGGGAAATAATTTATTTCCAAATAGGGTGGTACCGCGATATTTTCGTCCCTTCTTTTTTAAGAAGGGGCGTTTTTTATGTTGTTCAACAAATTGTAACGAGCAATTAGATAAAGGAGAGAATATATAACATGGATATTTTACAAGATCTTGAGTTTCGAGGGCTCATTAACCAACAAACGGATGAAAAAGGTTTAAGTGAACTTTTGAGTAAAGAGTCTGTTCGTTTGTACTGTGGATTCGATCCGACAGCCGACAGCCTTCACATCGGCCACATGCTTCCTGTTTTAATTTTGCGTCGCTTTCAACAAGCTGGCCACCAACCAATTGCATTAGTTGGTGGAGGTACGGGGCTTATTGGAGATCCAAGCGGTAAAAAAGCAGAGCGTACATTAAATGAAAAAGAAACGGTTGCCATGTTTAGTGAGCGTATTAAAGGTCAGCTTTCACGCTTCTTAGATTTCGAAGAAGGTGAAAATGCAGCAGTTATTGCAAATAACTATGACTGGATTGGCTCATTAGATGTTATTACATTCCTACGAGATATCGGTAAAAACTTTGGTATTAACTATATGATGGCAAAGGATTCTGTTCAATCTCGTATCGAATCAGGCATTTCATTTACGGAATTTAGCTACATGATTTTACAATCATACGATTTCTTGAATTTATACCAAACATATAACTGTAAGCTTCAAATTGGCGGCAGCGACCAATGGGGAAATATTACAGCTGGCTTAGAATTAATTCGTAAATCAGAAGAAGATGCAAAAGCATTTGGATTAACAGTTCCGCTTGTAACAAAAGCGGACGGGACGAAGTTCGGTAAAACAGAAGGCGGAGCAATTTGGTTAGATCCTGAAAAAACAAGTCCGTATGAATTCTACCAATTCTGGATTAATACAGATGATCGTGATGTTATAAAATATTTAAAATACTTTACATTCTTATCACACGAGGAAATTAATGAATTAGCAGCTTCTGCAAAAGAAGCTCCTGAAAAACGCGAAGCACAAAAAGCACTAGCGGCAGCGATGACTACGCTTGTACACGGTGAAGAAGCTCTTGAGCAAGCAATTCGTATTTCGCAAGCTTTATTTAGCGGAAGTATTTCAGAATTAACAGCAGAAGAAATTAAGCAAGGATTCAAGGATGTTCCTTCTTACACGCATACAGGTGAAGATATTGGTTTAATTGATTTACTTGTAGAAAGTAAAATTTCTCCTTCTAAACGTCAAGCACGTGAAGATATTTCAAACGGTGCGATTTACTTAAATGGTGAGCGTGAACAAGATTTACAAAAAACAGTAGGTGCAGAAGACCGTATTGAAGGTCAATTCACAGTGATTCGTCGAGGCAAGAAAAAATATACGCTTATTCAATACGCATAAAAAAAGGCCGAAAGGCCTTTTTTTTATATAGATAGCAAAAAAGCCGCTCCATAAGGAACGGCTTTTTACTATTAACGAGAGTAGAACTCTACGATTAGTGCTTCGTTGATTTCAGCAGATAATTCAGAACGCTCTGGTAAACGAGTGAATGTACCTTCTAATTTCTCAGCGTCTACTGTTAAGTAGTCTGGTACGAAGTTGTTAACTTCAAGCGCTTCTTTCACGATTGAAAGGTTGCGAGATTTTTCGCGAACACCGATCACTTGACCAGGTTGTACACGGTAAGATGGGATGTCAACGCGTTTACCGTCAACTAAAACGTGACCGTGGTTAACTAATTGACGAGCTTGACGACGAGTGCGTGCAAGACCCATACGGTATACTAAGTTATCAAGACGAGCTTCTAAAAGAATCATGAAGTTCTCACCGTGCTTACCAGTTAATTTACCAGCAGCAACGAATAAGTTACGGAATTGACGCTCAGTTACACCATACATGTGGCGTAATTTTTGCTTTTCTTGTAATTGTAAACCGTACTCAGAAATTTTCTTACGTTGACCTGGGCCGTGTGGACCTGGAGCGTAAGGGCGTTTTTCTAATTCTTTACCTGTACCACTTAGAGAAAGACCTAAGCGACGAGAGATTTTCCAACTTGGACCTGTATAACGAGCCATGATGACTCCTCCTTGTTTGTGTTTTTATTTTATGCAAAACAAAAACAGACACATTCTAGCGATATGCTCATTTTGTTTTCATGTACCATCGCTCTAGCAGCAGAGAGTTACACGATACACCATCTTGTTAAAAGAATTGCTACTTCTGTAAAACAACCTTTTAATGAGGAACAAAATGAAAAAACATAAAGAAGATTGTATAAGCTGCAATATTTCACACAACGAGTATTATAGGTGTTTCCTCGTATAAAGTCAAGGAAGATTGAAGATTAAAAGAATGTAAAAGAAAGGATATATTCTTTTGAAGTATGAAAGGAGAAGAAAGAACATAAGAAAACGGTGGTGATGGGCTAATCAAACGTTTGTTTAATAAGCAAAAACCGCTGATTTACAGCGGTTTTTTTGCTTATTCATATTCAAAGAAAAGAAGTGAGTTCTTTGACGAATTCTTCAAGATACTGTTGATCGATTTCATCAAAGCGATTTTTGATTGGACTGTCAATATCAAGAACACCTAAAAGTTTACCGTCTTTTACCATTGGTACAACAATTTCAGATTGAGAAGCGGCATCACATGCAATGTGGCCAGGGAATGCATGAACATCTTCAATTCGCTCTGTTCTTTGATTTTGAGCTGCTGTACCGCATACGCCTTTTCCAAGTGGAATGCGAACACAAGCCGGCAGCCCCTGGAAAGGGCCGAGTACTAACTCGCCGTCTTCCATTAAATAAAAGCCTACCCAGTTTACTTCATTTAAAAATTGATTTAGTAACGCTGAAGCATTTGCTAGATTAGCAATTGTATTACTTTCTCCTTCTAATAAGGCGCGTAATTGCTTAATTACTAATTCATAATCCTTTTGTTTTGAGCCGCTGTAGTTTTCGACATTAAACAATGTATTCTCCTCCATTCAACATAAGATTTAATGAGTTTTTATCAGGAAACGTCAGTTTTAACGCTACTTTGTCGATAAAAGATTACAGGAACTAAAAAGCCTATCACGAATTATGTAGAGAGGCTACTAAAATCCTTTTTAAATACTGTAACGATTTCTACACAATTTTGCAATCATATGTGTTTTGTAAAAATAAATCGAAATGAGGTGTAGATAGATGGCTGTACAGTCAAAAACGAAAGAGAAAATTATTGATGCGGCTGTTTCTCTTTTTAACGTAAAAGGTTTTGATGGTACGTCGGTGCGCGAGATTGCAGGAAAAGCGAAAGTGAACGTAGCGAATATTTCATATTATTTTCATAGCAAAGAAGGATTGCTTGAAAGTTTAGTGATTTCTTATTTTGAAGGTTATATTGCGGTACTGGAGCAAGCATTCCAAGAAATGAAAAAGCTGTCTTCAACAGAAAGTATGATCGTGATGATTCGAGCTATCTTACATTACCAGCACGAAAATAGGCATATTGCCCGGCTCGTATATAGAGAAATCTCTCTTGACACGATTTTAATTCGAGAAGTTATGACTACGTATTTAACCAAGGAAAAGTACTACTTAAAAACAATCCTTGAAAGAGGGATGAAAGAAAAGGAATTTCGAAAGCTGCACGTTTCCTTTACAATCATTGAGCTTAAGGGCATGCTGTCTATGCCTTATCTTCATCCTCAGTACCTAAGTGAAGTTCTTCATATATTGCCTCACGAACCGTATTTTGTTCAGCAATATGCGATTGAGCTTGAGCAATGGGTCCACACTACGGTATGTTTGCCATATGAACGGACAAACAAACTGCGCGTTCAATTATCCTAAATGGAGCTCTCCATAGCCTTGGCCTAAATCCTTCGCACAGTGGGCATCTGACCCATATACGAGAGGGATTTTTTTCTGTTGGGCTGCTTTTACGACAAAGGGAGCTGGATACGCTTCCTTGCACAAAGGCTTAAACAACCCTGCACCATTATAATCCAAAGCCAGATCTTTCATTTTTATTTCATCGAGTATTGCTAAAATAATAGGTGAAAGTGTGTCTTCATATGGAAAGCGAGTTTGAAATTTATGTACGAGCGTCATATGACCAATGCGCTTAGGCTTATAAACGCCTAAATTGGCCTGTACAGAGCGTAATACGGTGTTGTAATACTTATCATATACTTTGCTTACGCTGCCAAACTTCTGTACAATATGTGCAAATACGTCAGCGCTAAAATCTAGGCAATCATATCCTTCTTCATGTTTTAAGAAGTGGACAGAAAGTATGCTGTCATCGAGATAAGGACCATATTCGTTTAAGAAATCTGTTGTTTCGTGTTCAAATCCTTCAATAAAGTCAACTTCCAATCCGATATTAATACGAATATCGGGCTCAAATTCTTTTTTAACTTGCTGTACGTTTTGAATGTAGCGATCAAGTTTGTCAGGATCCATTCCGCTGTCGCGATCAGGCGTCGGATCACTGAAGCTTTTTGGTAATGGAGCATGCTCTGTAAACGAAATCTCGCAAAAGTTCAGGGAAATCGCCTGTTCAACATATTGTTGCAATGAATCAGGTGAGCCGTGTGGGCAAAATGGAGTATGAATATGTTTGTCAACTTTCATAAAAAATGCCTCCTTTTTTCTTCTTTTTCCATTGTAACGACACAAAGTGACTCCATGCCAATATTTTGTATAAAAAAATTTAATTTTTTGCTCAAAAGTTGGACTTTACATGGTATCATAAAAACATTGACGCAAAAAAATTTAAAGGATTAAATTGACCCTTTTTATAAATAAGAAACTTGTCATGTAGAACGCACTGTAAGGGGGCTTAGTATGGAATTCATTATAGCACTAATCATACTTATTATCGGATTAGTTGTGTACGGAATGTTTTCACGTAAAAAGATTTATCAAGAAATTGATCGCCTGGAAACGATCAAAGTCGAATTAGCAAATACGCCAGTTGCAGAGGAAATTTCAAAAGTAAAAGAATTGAACATGACAGGTCAAACTGAAGAGCTATTTGAACGTTGGCGTGAGCAGTGGGATGAAATTATATCAACTAATCTCCCTAAAATTGATAAAGAACTGTTTGAAACGGAAGAAGCAGCGGATAAATACCGATTTAAAAAAGCGAAGCAGTTATCTATACATATTGATCAAGCCTTAGAACAAACCAAGATAGATATTGAAAACATACTTACTGAACTTCAAAATTTAATTGGTAGCGAACAAGATAATCGATATGATATTGAGGAATTAAATCAGCTTCACCGCCATGTGAAGAAAAAATTGCTCGCACATCGGTATTCCTATGGAAATGCTGAAAAAACGTTAGAATACGCAATTAATACGTCTAAAGAGCAGTTTAAAAAATACGAGGAAGAGACGATTAACGGAAACTATCTTCAAGCACGTGAGATTGTTCTTCAATTAAAAACTGATTTAACAGCTATTGATTCGTATTTAGAACAAATTCCAAAAGTGTTAGTTGAGTGTCAGACCACTCTTCCTGTTCAGTTCAATGAACTGCTTGACGGGTTCCACGAAATGAGTGAGCAGGGATATGTGTTAGATCATCTGCAAGTAGAAGAAACGGTAGAGCTTTTAAAACAAGAAACTGCTGAAATTATTGCAGATATTGAAGAATTATATGTGGAAGAAGCGATTACAAAACTAGATGATGTGAACGAACGCTTAGAGCAGTTATATGACTCACTTGAGCATGAGGTTTTCTCCTATCATAAAATGAACCGTGAATCTCATACGGTATCTAACTTCCTTCGTATGCTTCAAGAACGAAACCGTGAACTTCGTGAAGAAACGCTATTTGTACAGCAAAGCTATCATTTTAAAGAGCGCGATTTAGACGTATATTATAAAATGGACCGCGAACTAAAACGATTGACTAACTTGTACTATAATATTTCGGACAAGGTGGCGGAGCACAATTTAGCCTACAGTGTGATCCAAGAAGAACTCGAAGACGTTTCCAAACAGCTTAACCAATTAAAAGAATCTCAGGAATCCTATAGCGATATGCTACAAGCTCTTCGCAAAGATGAGCTCTCAGCTAAGGACAAAATAGAAGAACTGAAATCTCAGTTGATTGAAGCACGACGCCTTATTCAAAAAAGCAACCTTCCTGGTGTTCCTGAAGAATATAAAGTGCAGCTTGAAAAAACGGTTCATATCTTAAATGAAGTAACCGCTAAGCTGAAAGAAAAACCGCTTAATATTCAAGCTGTTCAATCTTTACTTGAAGATGCTGTTGGTTTTGTTCAGGATACATTTGATGAAACAGAGGCAATGTTAGAAGAAGCGCGACTCGTTGAAAGAGTGATTCAATACGGTAACCGCTATAGAAGTACTCATCACTCAATTGCACAGTCTTTAGAAGAAGCAGAAGAAGCATTTCGTCATTATGAATACAAAGAAGCATTAAAACAGGCATCTGCAGCTATTGAGCAAGTAGATCCCGGTGCGCTGGATCGTATACAGCGTATTGTATCTTCACAGAGTTAAAAAGCTCGTGTCCTTTGGACACGAGCTTTTTTATGATGCTTTTCTTTGCATACTATCTCGTATCTCTTTCAATGCTAATGGTATAGTCTATAAATACGGCAGCAACTGTTAGGATAAGCAAGGGGAGACCTTGCTTATAAAGTGGCAAATAGCTTTGAAAAGATCGTCTATCCTTGTTATGATTACTAAGGCAAAACCTAATTTAAAAAAGTATTAAGGTATGTTATGATAATACGTTGTTCCGAAAAAATGAAGAAGGGGGCGCGCATCCTTGATTTATTTAGATAATAGCGCTACAACAAAACCCTATAACGAAGTCATACAATCTTTTATCAAAGTAGCTACAACTTATTATGGCAATCCATCCTCCCTCCATCAGTTTGGCGTACAGGCGGAGAATTTGTTGAGCCGTTCGCGTGAGCAAGTAGCAGAATTGCTGCACGTATCGTCAAATGAAATTATCTTTACATCTGGAGGAACGGAAGGAAATAATTTGGCTATTAAAGGCGTAGCGATGCAATATAAAAGCCGAGGTCAGCATATTATTACGACAAATATTGAACATGATTCTGTTCATGAACCATTCAAGCAGTTAGAAGTCCTAGGATTTAACGTTACGTATGTTCCGGTAGATTCCAGTGGTTTTGTATCACCTGCGGCTATTGAATCAGCTATTACGGATGAAACCATTTTAGTATCTGTTATGCATGTAAATAATGAGATTGGCACCATTCAGCCAATTGAAGAAATTGGACAGATGCTGACGAACTATTCCAAGGTGCTTTTTCACGTCGATCATGTGCAGGGGATTGGAAAAGTTCCGCTTTCTTTAGCGGATCATAAAATTGATTTATGCACATTATCAGGGCACAAAATTCACGGCTTAAAAGGGACGGGAATTTTATATAAACGAAATGGAGTTCAGCTTCATCCGCTGCTTAGCGGAGGCTCTCAGGAAATGCAGAATCGATCAGGCACGGAAAATGTGCCGGGAATCGTAGCATTTGCTAAAGCACTTCGTTTAACACTTGAACATGCTGCTCAAAATCAGCAAAAAATGCGGGAAATAAAAGCAGAACTGATGGACAAACTTTCTGCTCACGAAAGAATCACGGTTAATACGCCGAATGAGCATTCGGCACCTCATATTATAAATTTTACAGCACAAGGTATTAAAGGTGAGGTTTTTGTTCACGCTCTTGAAGAAAAAGGAGTGTTTGTATCCACTACATCTGCTTGCTCATCAAAGCGAAAAAAGCCAAGCAAAACGCTTTTAGCTATCGGTAAAAATTACGAAGAAGCCGATCAATCCATTCGATTAAGCTTGTCAGGCTTAAATGATTATAATGAAGTAACGCCCATTGTAAATGCTATTTTCACAGTAATTGAAGATCTAAAGAAAGTAATGAGGTAAATGATTATGATATATAACCATATTTTAATTCGGTACGGAGAAATCTCAACCAAAGGACAAAATAGAAAAAAATTTGTTGCCCAGCTAAGAAAAAATATCGTAACGGCTCTTAGTGCATTCCAAAATATTCACGTAAAATACACAAGAGACCGCATGTATATTCACTTAAACGGTGAAAATCACGAGCCTATCATCGAACGTCTTCAGCAAATCTTTGGTATTCAAAGCTTTAGTTTAGCATTAAAAGTTGAAAATGAGCTTGAAGCGATTCAAGAAGCAGCGTTAGAAGCAATGAAAGAATTTGATATAGAAGGAAAAACATTCAAAGTATCTACTCGGAGAGCGTATAAACAATTTCCTCTTGATACAAACGAATTAAATTATGCAGTAGGAAGTCATATTCTACGAAATACAGAGCATCTAAAGGTAAACGTAAAAGAACCAAGCGTAAATGTACGAGTAGAAGTGAGAAGTGAAGCAACGTATATTACATGTTTTGATTATCGCGGAGCAGGAGGTCTTCCAGTTGGTACGAGTGGAAAAGCGATGCTGATGCTTTCTGGAGGAATTGACAGCCCGGTTGCAGGATACTTAGCCATGAAGCGTGGTTTAGAAATAGAAGCGGTTCATTTTTACAGTCCGCCTTTTACAAGTGAACGTTCTAAGCAAAAGGTCATCGATTTAACGCAAAAATTAACGGCTTATCACGAAAAAGTAAAGCTTCACATTGTACCGTTTACAGCTGTACAGCAAGCGATTCAAAAGCAAATTCCAGAGAATTATACCATGACCTCTACACGCCGTATGATGCTTCGAATCACGGACCTTATTCGTGAAAAAAATGAATCGTTAGCTATCGTAACTGGCGACAGCTTAGGGCAAGTAGCTAGTCAAACGGTTGAGAGCATGTATGCGATTAATGAAGTGACTAATACGCCAATTTTGCGTCCGCTTGTAACAATGGATAAAACGGAGATTGTTGAAATTGCCCGCAAAATTGATACACATGAAATTTCGAATCGACCGTATGAAGACTGCTGTACAATTTTTACGCCAAGCTCACCAAAAACGAAGCCAAAGCGTGAAAAAATAAATCGATACGAACAATTTTATGATTTTGAAACATTAATTCAAGAAGCGGTAAATAATGTAGAAACGCTTGAGATGACAGCTTCTTCGGCTACAAATACCGCAGACAGCGTAGAAGATTTATTTTAAAAGTTAAATTTCATAAAATTACCAAAAAAATAATGTATGATGCCATGTGTTTTGACACAATCTATATTCAACAAGGAGGTGAAAACACATGGCAAACACAAACAAATTAGTAGCTCCTGGTTCAGCAGCTGCTATCGACCAAATGAAATACGAAATCGCTTCTGAATTCGGTGTAAATCTTGGACCAGAAGCAACAGCTCGCGCTAACGGATCTGTTGGTGGAGAAATCACTAAACGCTTAGTTCAAATGGCTGAGCAACAACTTGGTGGTAAATAAGTCATATTAACTAAATAATGATGGCTAAAAAGAGTGGGGGAAACCTCACTCTTTTGTCTTGTTTGTTTTGTCACGTATAATAGAGACAAGATCAAGCTTTATAAAGTAAAGGAGATGTTGGCGATGGGGACTTTATTTTACGGAGGCAAAATATATACGATGCTAAAAGAAGATGAGCATGTAGAAAGCGTATATATTGAAAAAGGATTCATTGAAGATATAGGCGCAGAAGAAGATCTAAGAATCAAATGGGGTGCTGAGATTGACAATGAAGTACACCTCAAGGGATATCCAATGTATCCGGGCTTTGTAGATAGCCATCTTCACTTAATTGGTCATGGTGAAAAGCTCATTAGGCTTGATTTGTCTCAAGCTACTTCTAAGGAAGACGTGCTGATGCGCGTTCGGCAAAAAGTAGAGAGTACACCAAAAGGAGAATGGGTAATTGGAGAAGGTTGGGATGAAAATCAGTGGGAAGATTCCTCTTTGATTCACTATCAAGATCTTGATCAACTTTCAACAGAACATCCTATTATGTTGAAGCGAGTCTGTCGTCACGGATTAGTAGTAAACGGGACTGCTCTTAAAAAAGCCGGGATTACAGCTGAAACACGCGACCCGGAAGGAGGTATTATCCAGAGGGATGAAGCGGGAAATCCTACTGGTTTTTTGGCTGATCAAGCGCAAGAATTAGTAACGGCTCATATTCCTCAAGTAACGGAAGCATACATTCGACAAGCTCTTTCAGTAGCTATTAAAGATTGTGTTCAGTACGGATTGACGGGTGGACATACGGAAGATTTAAATTATTATGGAGGCTTTTTGCGTACATATCAAGCATTTCAAGACGTTATTCATAAAGAAAAGCAGCTGTTTCGTGCTCATTTACTTGTTCATCATGAAGCTGTAGATGATATGTATACATACGTTGAAGAAAAGAAAGACACATCCGCTTTTATTGAAATAGGGCCAATGAAGATTTTTGCTGATGGTTCGCTCGGCAGTCAATCTGCTCTTTTAAGCTTTCCATACAAAAGCGACCCTTCTACAAGAGGTGTAGCTATTCAATCACTCGATGAATTAAAACAGCTAGTGAGAAAAGCGAGGGAATTGAATATGACCGTTGCAATTCATGCGATTGGTGATTTAGCGTTTCAATATGTAGTAGAAAGCATCGAACAATATCCTCCTCAAACAGGGCAAAGAGATCGTATTATTCATGCGCAAATCCTACGAAAAGATTTAGTTGATCGTGTAAAAAAGCTCCCGGTTGTGCTGGATATCCAGCCTCGGTTTTTAGCCAGTGATTTTCCATGGGTTATTGAAAAAATTGGAGAAGAGCATTTGGACTATTGCTATGCGTGGAAAACGTTATTGGACGAGGGCGTTATGTGTGCAGGCGGATCGGATGCGCCTATTGAACCTATCAATCCCATGTTAACGATTCATGCAGCAGTTTCTAGAAAAACTTCTCCGAACAGCTCGGTCGTTTACATACCTTCTGAGCGACTCACTGTATTTGAAGCTGTTCAGCTGTTTACATTAGGAAGCGCGCAGGCCATTCATCAAGAGCATAAAAAAGGATATATTCAAAAAGACTATGTAGCTGATTTTACCGTATTAGAAAGAGATCTGTTTGAGATACCTGCAGATGATATTCCAGGGGTACAGGTGCAGATGACTGCTATTAATGGAGAAATTGTATATCAAAAATAAAAAGCGCCCAAGGGCGCTTTTTATTATAGAAACGTACGCTTAACTCTTTGCCAGAAAGAGTTATCTTTCAGCTTAACCGTTTTAATTTGACGGTCGCTTAAACGAATTTGAACTTGATCAACTTGACGTGCATTTAATGCTTCGTTATCTATTCCAATAATTGGACTGTGATTGTTGTCATTGGATAGTTTTAAAGTGAGCGTATGCTCAGCGCTTAGAATGAATGAAGATCCTAATGTACGATAGTTATTATTATTTAACGATGCCAATTCGCTGACTTGCATACAAGGAATTAACGGATCAACTACGGCTCCACTTACCGATTTATTATAAGCCGTACTGCCTGTTGGTGTTGAAATAATCATCCCATCCCCACGGAATGTTTCAAAGTGATTTTCATTAATAAAAACATCTAGACTGAGTGTTTTTATAACTCCTGATCGAATCGAACATTCATTTAAGCAATAAAAAGAAGTTCCTTGATCAATTTGAGTTTGTAAAACGGGAAATCGACGTACTTCTATATTTTCTGTCGTAATAGCTTCAATCATTTTATCCGTTTCATCGATATGAAAATCGCAGTAAAAGCTTAGTTGATCTGAAGTTGTGACACCAGCATATAAGCAGTCATCTCGAAAGCCAGATTGACGGACAGCCTGTAAGAAAGCTCCGTCACCGCCAATACTTACAATGATGTTAGCGCTGTCGAAATGATCTACTACTTGAAAGTCATATTGTTTTGCAAGTTCAATAAGTGGACTTACGAGCGCCTTTGTTTCCTGGTTTTTTGGATGAAAGAAATAAACGTTGCGACGATTTGGCATAGATAGTTCCCCCTTGTTTGTCTGATATGTAAAATATTAGCGATAAAGTAAACTTTTTAAAAAAAGTTTGTTACAATAATTATAGCATTATTGCTTTAAGAATTAAAAGAATAATCTTTTAATTCTGACACCTAAAAAGGAGGATTTTCATGAGTAAAAAAAGGTGGATTGCTCTTTTAATTGCGGCCTGCTTATTCATTTTTTCTGCGATTGTTAATATTGGTTTTTCAGTCAAAGAAGAAAAAGATGACGGTCTGGCAGGCATCTTTGGAGGAGACGACAGCGAACTATCAGAAACAGTTATTGAAAAAGGGAATGCAGCTAAGAAAATTGCAGTGCTAGAGGTCAATGGAACGATTCAAGATACAGGAAGCGGTTCCTCTCCGCTTATGTCCCAAAATGGTTATAACCACCAAGCATTTTTAAAGCAGCTAGAGGCTGCAAAAAATGATAAGACAGTTAAAGGAGTCATTATTAAGGTGAATTCACCGGGCGGCGGCGTCGTTGAAAGTGCTGAAATACATAAAAAAATTGAAGAGCTGAAGAAAGAAACGAAAAAGCCAGTGTATATTTCAATGGGATCAATGGCTGCTTCAGGAGGCTATTACATTTCAACAGCGGCTAACAAAATCTATGCAATCCCGGACACTTTAACAGGTTCACTAGGTGTAATTATGCAAAGCGTTAACTACGGCAAGCTGGCTGATAAACTAGGAGTAGAATCTGTCGTGATTAAAAGCGGAGCTCATAAAGATATTATGTCTCCAACAAGAGAAATGACCGGAGAAGAAAAAGAAATTATGCAAACACTTGTAGACAACTCGTACGATGGTTTTGTCAATGTTATCTCTGAGGGACGTCACTTGTCTAAAGAAAAAGTGCGTTCTCTCGCAGATGGACGAGTGTACGATGGACGTCAGGCTAAAGAGCTGAAGCTGGTCGATCAACTAGGCTATTTTGAAGATGCGGTAACAGGAATGGAGAAAGATTATAAGTTAAAAGGTGCACAAGTAATTCAATACAATCAAGGATTCGGACTGCCTTCTTGGCTTTCAATGAGCATGCAAAAAGTAATAGGTGGAGATGAACAAGTTACTGCAATGTTAAAAACATTTGCGCAGCCAAGCTCTCCGCGTCTGATGTATTTATATGCAGAATAGAGGTGGGAACATGGAAAATCAGTCTCATTCAACCGAATCAAACGACAATATAAAACATGAGCCAGCGGTAAGTACGCCAATAGGTAGTGACTTCCATTATGCAGGCTTTTGGATGCGCTTTTGGGCATATCTTTTAGATCTAGCTGTGGTAGCTAGCTTGAACTCTCTGCTGATCAAGCCTATTTTCCATTTAGCAGGTATTTCTCGAGGAGATGGATTTTTTTCTCCCTATACGATTGTAACGGTTATTATCTTTTATGGTTATTTTGTTTTAATGACCAAGTATTTTGGACAAACGCTTGGAAAGATGGTGTTTGGGCTTAAAGTAGTATCGCTGAAAGACTCCACTTTAACTTGGCCTGTTGTGCTGTTTCGTGAAGGAGTTGGACGCTATATTTCTAAAACAGTTTTTTTACTTGGCTATTTATTAGTTGCGTTTTTACCTAAGAAGCAAGGAGCACACGATTACTACGCAGATACAACTGTCATACATGAAGGTACAATCAGCAGATAATCAAAAGAGGCTAGAATAAAAGGATTTTAGACGAAGTGAAAAACGAACCATTGATCAAGACTTTTGATTAGTGGTTCGTTTTTTTTATGGTAAACGCAGGTTTTATTAGTTTAGATTCTTCTAGCTGCTGAGTGGAGGGCAAGGCGAAGACTCCTGCAGGAAAAGCGGAGCAGGTGAGGCCCCACAGGAGTGTATGCGACGAGGAGGCTCAGCGCCCGTCCGCGGAAAGCGAAGTTTTGCACGGAAATCAACTGCTGTGTCACAAGCGGTTCAGCTCATGTATCCCATTTGTTCGTCCTGAGATTGGATTCATTTCGTTATATCTCAACTTCTTTTTATTGTTTCCATAAGGTTTAATATTCTGTGTTTTGGAGATAATGTGAAGCTAAGAAGGAGTGAAGGATGTGCTATGGCTTTTATGGATATTGCTAGCACTTTTAATTGTTATTATACTTATTATATGGACAAAAATCACGCTGTTTGTAGATCTTCACCATGTCCGAGATAACGATTATTATAGAGTGAGACTCAGGGCTTGGTTTGGTCTTATTCGCTATACATATGAAATTCCGGTAGTGAAAGTGAAAAAAGATTCTCCTCGTTTGCTTGTGGAAAAGAAGAAAGGAATGGGTGATCAAGGAAAAGAAGACGAGAATTCATGGAGTGATTATTCTGTAGAAGACGGGCTAAGCATGTTAGAAAATGCGAAGCAATTCCTTGAACAGGTAGTCGGTTTTCATAAAATTTTTCGTCGTTTCTTACAGAAAGTGACGGTAAGTGATATTAGATGGCACAGCCGTTTCGGCTTAGGTGACGCTGCGTTAACAGGCATCCTTACCGGGGCTGTGTGGTCTGCAAAGGGGGGCATAGTTGTTATAATCAGCCGTTATATGAAATTAAAAGATATGCCTGTCATGAGCGTTACTCCTGTATTTCAACATCTTTGGTCAGAAACGGTATTTGAGTGCATAATTTCTTTTCGAGTTGGTCAAGCTATTCTAGTAGGTTTACGGACCTTGAGATACTGGCGGCATACGTCCAAAAAGCGTCGCAAAAGATGGAAGTCGTCAAATAAGAACAAGACACACTCTGTGAAAACATAAGGAGGTTATCTTAATGGCAGAACATCCAATTAAAAGTTTAATGTCGACAGCTATGGAAAATTTAAAGGAAATGATTGATGTTAATACAATCATTGGTGATCCTGTAGAAACACCTGATGGCAGTGTTATTTTAACTGTCTCAAAAGTAGGGTTTGGTTTTGCAGCGGGCGGAAGCGAGTTTGGAGTAGAAGGACATGCACCATCTTCTCCAGGACAGCATCAGCAAGAATCAAGTCATCCGTTTGGCGGAGGAAGCGGTGGCGGTGTATCAATTACGCCCATCGCCTTTTTAATTGTGAGTGGAAGCGGAATTAAAATGCTTCACCTTAACGAAAGTACACATTTATATGAAAAGATTCTAGATACAGCACCTCAAGCAATTGAACGCGTGCAGCAAATGTTCAAGCGGAACAATCATCAGCAGGATCAGCACAATCAACAAAATCAGCATCATGACAGTTCAAATGATTTTAATTTGTAGAAATAATATAAAGCTTTGCCTGCTTCTTTAAATCGTAAAAGAAGCAGGCAAAGTCTTTTTTTATTGCGCTTATTTTTTAGGATACAGCTCCATGTTTTGTATGTCATTTAATTGCAATATAGAGACAGACAAGCTAATATGAACAGTGTACATACTTATTTAAAGGAGGAATTATTCGTGACTAAATTTAAAGGTAACGATGTAACATTATTAGGAAATCAAGTGAAGGTTGGAGACAAGGCGCCAAACTTTACGGTTTTAGCAAATGATTTATCAGAAGTAACGCTTGACAGCACAAAGGGTTCTGTTCGCCTAATCAGTGTAGTTCCTTCTATTGATACTGGAGTTTGTGATGCGCAAACTCGCCGCTTCAACGAAGAAGCAGCTAAATTAGATAACGTAAAAGTATTAACAGTAAGCGTAGATTTACCTTTTGCTCAAAAGCGCTGGTGCGGTGCTAATGGCATTGATAATGTTCAAACTTTATCTGACCACCGCGACTTATCTTTCGGAGAAGCATATGGTGTAGCTATTCAAGAATTACGCTTATTAGCTCGTTCAATCTTTGTAGTAGACTCAAATGACAACGTAACGTATGTTGAGTACTTACCAGAAGTAACTGAGCATCCGAACTACGAAGCGGCAATCGAAGCAGCTAAAACAGCTAAGTAAGATTGTCAGTGGCGTTCGGCAGAAGGCGGAAAACAATGTTTTTCGCCTTCTTTGTGTTTTAAGAAGTTTTTATGATAAAATATGATGTTCCAAATAGGACGTTTACTCATTTATATAGATATTATTTCATTACACAGGAGGCAGAATATGAGTCAGTTAGCTAGTATGGAAAAGCTATTTGGTGTAATTGATCAAACAGCTATTATTTTAAGAAAAGAACTAAACTGCGTATATTTAGAAGCAGTAGCTGAAACGGGAGAAAATTTGTTTCAAGGAACTATTTTACAAGAAGAGCTAGATGAGGTAACTAAAAAACGTTTAAAAAAAGAATACGATTCAATCACGCTTGATCATTTTGAAAAAGAAACGATTCGAAAAGCGTATCAGCTAGCTATTTTAAAAGGCATGAAAGAAGCAGTTCAGCCTAACCACCAAATGACGCCTGATGCTGTAGGACTATTTGTCAGCTATCTAGTTGGAAAGTTCATGGCAGGAAAAGATAAATATACGCTTTTAGATCCCGCAGTAGGAGCAGGGAACTTATTAACAACCATTTTAAACACACACGCTGCGTCAATTGAACACGTATACGGTGTAGACGTGGATGATTTATTACTTCAATTAACATATGTAAATGCAAATTTACAGAAGCACGGCGTTCAATTATTCAATCAAGACAGCTTACAGCCGCTTTTTATTGATCCTGTTGATTTAGTTGTCTGTGACCTTCCGGTTGGTTATTATCCAAACGACGAAGGGGTAAAAGAGTATAAGGTAAGAGCTGAAGAAGGTCACACCTATGCTCATCACTTATTTATTGAACAAAGCTTGCGTCATGTAAAAGATGGAGGATACGTAGTAGCCCTTATTCCAAATAACTTGTTTGAATCTGAACAGTCTCATTTATTACAGCCGTTGCTAAAAGAGGAAGCAATCGTGCAAGGGATTATTCAGCTGCCACTTTCAATGTTCAAACAAGAGCAGGCTGCTAAAAGTATTATGGTTCTTCAAAAGCAGGGAGAAGGAGTAACAGCACCTGAGAACGCGCTGCTTGTGAATTTGCCGAAGTTCAGTAATCGGGAAGCAATGAGTGATATTATGGCTCAAATGGACCAATGGTTCCGAGTGAATAAAAAGTAAGTCTTTTTCGAAAATAATGAATATTTTCCGGTAGCGTTTTCATGGTGTATAGCTCTTGAAATCTATTGTCGTGAATGATTAAATGAATAAGGATAGAAATCGTGTCGAAATGCATAGAATATTGTAGAGATTACACTTTTATGTTCTGTTCGTTATGTTTATGATGCACGTATAATAAAGAAGGAGCTGTTTTTTTATGTCAAAAATCATGGCAATCAACGCCGGCAGTTCTTCACTTAAGTTTCAATTATTTGAAATGCCAAGTGAGACGGTATTAACAAAAGGTTTAGTAGAACGAATTGGTTTAGATAACGCTGTTTTCACGATCTCGGTAAATGGTGAAAAACAAACGGATATTACAGAAATCCCTGACCATGCTGTTGCAGTTAAAATTTTAGTTGAAAAGTTACTTTCTCAAAACATCATTCAATCATACGATGAAATCACTGGTGTAGGTCACCGTGTAGTACACGGCGGAGAGAAATTTGCTGATTCTGTTTTAATCACAGATGAAACACTAGCGGAAATTGAAGCTTTATCTGATTTAGCACCGCTTCACAACCCAGCAAACATTGTGGGAATTAAAGCGTTCCAAGATATTCTTCCAAATGTTCCAGCTGTAGCAGTTTTCGATACAGCATTCCATCAAACAATGCCAGAAAAATCATTCTTGTACAGCTTACCGTACGAGTACTATGAAAAGTATGGCGTTCGTAAATACGGTTTCCACGGCACATCTCATAAATATGTTTCTGAGCGTGCAGCTGAGCTTCTTGGCCGTCCGATCGAACAATTGCGCTTAATTTCTTGTCACTTAGGTAACGGTGCAAGTATCGCTGCAATTGAAGGCGGCAAGTCAATTGATACATCAATGGGCTTCACGCCATTAGCTGGTGTAGCAATGGGAACTCGTTCAGGTAACATTGACCCTGCATTAATTCCATTTATTATGGAGAAAACAGGAAAAACTGCTGACGAAGTATTAAATGTATTAAATAAAGAAAGTGGTCTTTTAGGTGTATCTGGTATTTCTAGTGACCTACGCGATCTAATCAAAGCAAGCGCTGAAGGCAATGAACGCGCTGAAACAGCACTTGAAGTATTTGCTAGCCGTATTCATAAATATATCGGTTCTTATGCTGCTCGTATGTCTGGTGTAGATGCAATCATCTTCACAGCAGGTATTGGAGAAAACAGTGATGTTGTACGTGCTCGCGTTCTTCGCGGTTTAGAGTTCATGGGCGTTTATTGGGATCCAGCTTTAAATAGTGTACAAGGAGAAGAAGCATTTATTAGCTACCCTCATTCTCCAGTTAAAGTTATGGTTATTCCTACAGACGAAGAAGTTATGATTGCACGTGACGTTACTCGTTTAGCGAATATTTAAGTTCATAAAGTGCCTCTTCAATGCATGAATTCTCATAAATTGTCAGGCGAACTAACGAAAAGCTGATTTCCTTGTTAGGAAATCAGCTTTTTTATATAGCGTAAGTAGCTGACGATTGAAAGAAGGTTTACAACGTATAGAAGAAAGAAATAATATAGGAAGCAAAATGTAACGGATGCATTATTTGTTATAATAAAAATAAAACTACTTATTTCTTGAAAGGGTGACATGATGATACTAACGAATCGCGAAGAACAGCTTTTAGAAGAAATCTATAAATGGGAAGAGAGCTTACAGAGTGTAGAAGCAACTGAGATGGAGTTATTGTACGAAGAGTGGTTAGAAAAAGGGCTTAACTTAATTCCAGCTTCTGTTCGTGAGACCTATTTACATAAAATTGATGAAGGACTCTTTCAGTTAACCGCATTAATTCAAGGTACGGAAATGCAAACTCAAGCGACAAAACGAATTATTGAAACCGCTCGTGTATTCAAAGAGGATATCACAGAGCTGTCAGAAATGAATTCCCTTCAAGTAGATCAGCTTTCTTATATATGCGAACAGCAAATGGCCAAGCTTCGGTTGTATGCGCTGAGTCAAGGAGCACTTTCAGGAACGGGACAATCGCTGCTAGTCGGTATTGATATACCTGCTGTTTTATGCATGAATATTCAAGCGGTGCAACAGGCAGCAATGAGCTACGGCTATCATATCCAGACTCCTTCAGAGCTTATGCTAACGCTAAAAGTGTTCCATGCAGCAACGTTACCTAGACACCTTCAGGCTGAGGGGTGGCATCAATTAAAGGGTGAGTTAAGCCAAGAATTTGACCCGTATTTTTATGAAGGTGTTGATCAAATTGTAGATAAAACGTGGCTGCAAAAAATCGTTGTACAAATTGGGAAAACGCTAGCTATATTTGCTGCGAAGCGAAAAGTTTATAATCGTTTGCCAATTGTGAGTATGATGGTTGGCGGAGGGATGAATTATCGAATGGCCAAACAAGTGACAGATTATGCGAAGCGCTTTTACCAATACCGCTATTTGCTGGATAAGAAAAACGAGTCTCATTAATTTTTCATGAGACTCGTTTTTTTGTCTATCCGTGAACTTCTTTTGATATTTCCTCATTTGTTCGATACCAAATCCACAAATCATTAATAATAGAAGCAAGTTCTCCTATCTCGCTATTTAATTCACAGGAGCGGATAAAATTAGTCTCATCTTCTAACGCCGCTTGTTTTTGATTAATACTCTTTTCTAAAGATTGAATTTTGTCTGGAATCTGCCCCCGAATGGATTCCCATGTTAGGAGGATATCCTGCTGAACTTTTTCAGAATAGAATGTCCATTCTCTTTCGAGAGCAGGAATTTTTATACCGAGTCTGTTGTCATAAGTAAAAAAGTGCTCCATTTTTTCACCTCTTCCCTTCCATTTTATACAATGACAAAAGCCAAAGCTACTGTAAGTGAAAAATGAATCATTTATACTTGATTTATGCATATAAATATACACAGTATGTAAGAAAGGCATATTCATTCATGTCTATTTTTACAGTATTTTAAGAGATTTTACCCTATTAAATTAAAATAAATGTGAATTTATATACTTTTTTTTGAATAACTATTGAAAATAGATTAAAAAGTTGTTAAAGTAATAGTAGATTAAATGAATAAAAATTAAAACGGTTGTATTAATATATATATAATTTGTAGGAGGAATAGATAATGAGTAATCCAAAAGTTGTTTTAGCATATTCCGGAGGTTTAGATACATCAGTTGCAATTAAATGGTTACAGGAAAAAGGGTACGATGTGGTAGCTTGCTGTTTAGATGTAGGCGAAGGAAAAGATTTAAAATTCGTTAAAGAAAAAGCATTAACAGTTGGAGCAGTATCATCATATGTGATTGATGCAAAAGAAGAATATGCCAATACATTTGCGTTAGCAGCACTTCAAGCACACACATTATATGAAGGAAAATATCCATTAGTATCTGCACTATCTAGACCGCTAATCGCTAAAAAGCTTGTAGAAGTAGCAGAGCAAGAAAATGCAGTAGCTGTCGCACATGGATGTACGGGAAAAGGAAATGACCAAGTGCGTTTCGAAGTATCAATTAAAGCATTAAATCCACACTTAGAAGTTTTAGCTCCTGTTCGTGATTGGAAATGGTCTCGTGAAGAAGAAATCGAGTATGCAAAAGAAAAGAATATTCCAATTCCAATTAACTTAGACAGCCCATTTTCAATTGACCAAAACTTGTGGGGAAGAAGTAACGAGTGTGGCGTTCTTGAAGATCCTTGGGCAGCTCCACCTGAAGAAGCATATGACCTAACGGCTTCTCTTGAAAACACTCCGGACACAGCGGATGTAGTAGAAATTGAATTCGTTGAAGGTGTTCCAGTATCATTAAATGGTCAATCTTACACGCTAGCTCAGTTAATTCTAGAATTGAATGAAATTGCAGGTAAGCACGGAGTCGGACGTATTGATCATGTAGAAAACCGTCTTGTGGGAATTAAATCACGTGAAGTGTATGAGTGTCCAGCTGCTATGACATTAATTAAAGCACACAAAGAGCTTGAAGATTTAACATTAGTGAAAGAAGTAGCGCACTTTAAACCAGTGATTGAAAAAAAATTAACAGAAGTTATCTATGAAGGTTTATGGTTCTCTCCATTAACAAATTCACTGCTTGCATTCTTAAAAGATACACAGCAATATGTGAACGGAACAGTGAGAGTAAAACTATTTAAAGGGCATGCTATCGTAGAGGGACGTAAATCTCCTAATTCTTTATACAATGAAAAACTTGCAACATATACAAAAGAAGATGAATTTGATCACAATGCAGCAGTTGGTTTCATCTCATTATGGGGACTTCCAACACAAGTGAGCAGCATGGTAAATCAAAAGAAGGTGACAACGGTATGACCAAACTTTGGGGAGGGCGTTTTACGAAACGCCCTGAACAATGGATTGACGAGTTCGGTGCGTCGATTTCATTTGATCAGCATCTTGTAGAAGAAGATATTGAAGGCAGTTTAGCACATGTAACAATGCTTGAGAAATGCAGTATTCTTTCTGGAGATGAAGCGTCACAAATTAAAAAAGGCCTTCAAACACTGCTTGAAAAAGCTAAGAAGAAAGAATTAACATTTTCTGCTCAATATGAAGATATTCATTTGAATTTAGAAAAGTTATTAATTGATGAAATTGGTCCGGTTGGAGGGAAGCTTCATACGGGTCGAAGCCGTAATGATCAAGTTGCTACAGATATGCACTTATATTTAAAAAAGCATGTTCAGCAAATTGTAGGTCTGATTGAAAATCTAGAAGATGTATTGCTTACAAAAGCAGATCAGCATGTTGAAACCATTTTTCCAGGCTACACACATTTGCAGCGCGCGCAGCCGGTTTCTTTTGCTCATCATTTAATGGCTTATGTTTCAATGTTCAAGCGCGATGCTGAACGTTATGCAGAATCGCTGAAGCGTATTGATTTATCTCCTTTGGGAGCAGGAGCTTTAGCTGGTACAACATTCCCAATTGATCGTCACTATAGCGCTGAGCTTCTAGGCTTTAATGGGATTTATCAAAACAGTATGGATGCTGTCAGCGATCGTGACTTTATTTTAGAGTTTTTAAGCAACAGTTCTATTTTAATGATGCATTTATCTCGTTTTTGTGAAGAGTTAATTTTATGGTCTAGTCAAGAATTTCAATTTATTGAAATGGATGATACGTACGCAACGGGCAGCAGTATTATGCCTCAAAAGAAAAATCCTGATATGGCGGAGTTAATTCGTGGTAAAACAGGACGAGTATATGGTCATTTATTTAGCCTATTGACTGTGTTAAAAGGCACGCCTTTAACATACAACAAAGACTTGCAAGAAGATAAAGAAGGCATGTTCGATACGGTTACAACGATTGAAGGATGTTTGACCATTTTTGCTGGCATGATCGAAACAATGACAGTAAAAACAAATGTTATGGAAAAAGCTACGAAACAAGATTTTTCAAATGCAACGGAGTTAGCTGACTATCTTGCTTCAAAAGGTATGCCGTTTCGTGAAGCACATGAAGTGGTTGGGAAACTGGTTCTCGTTTGTATTCAGAAAAATATCTACCTAATGGATTTGCCGCTTGAACAATATAAGGAAGCGTCAGATTTATTCGAGGAAGACATCTATCATGTATTAAGTCCAAAAACAGCTGTTAATCGCCGCAATAGCGCGGGAGGAACAGGATTTGAACAAGTAAAAAAAGCAATTCAGCTAGCTAAAGATGAATTGCATGAAAAAACATCGATATAAAAAAGTTATCAAAACGTCCGCAGAAAAATCTGCGGGCGTTTTTTGATGTGAGATAAATGGTATAACTAGAGCATTTAAGAAGAAAATAGAAAAGATCAAGTAAGGGATTATGAAGTAAAGTTTACATTCGTAAAGAAAATAAAGTGAAAAAGGAGAAGTGACATATGAAAGACAAAAAACATCCGCAGCATGTATATGAATATGATTTTGAAGGAGAAAAAGAGACATCAAGACAGCTAATGGATTCTTATTCAAGCGGCGTCATTGGCGATGCTATGGCTTCTGTAGTGGAAAATCCAGAAGCAAAGAGTGATAACGAACTATATGAATAACTAGATGCATATACTGTATATAGACTAAGAAAAGCAGGATTATGCTGAGCTCTATCGAAAGGTAACGTCATAGTAAATCCGGTTTTCTAAAGGATTTGGTGTGGCGTTCTTTTTTTAGTTAATCACTGATATAAGAAAAGAGGGATAAAGGTGAAAATTGGAGTGCCGAAAGAAGTAAAAAACAATGAAAATCGCGTGGCTATTACTCCAGCTGGTGTTACAGCTTTAGTTAACGGTGGGCATGATGTATATATTGAAACACAGGCAGGAGAAGGCTCTGGATTCCATGATGAAGATTACACAAATGCAGGAGCTTCTATCGTAAATACTGCAAAAGAAGCATGGGATGCTGAAATGGTTATGAAAGTAAAAGAACCGATTTCAGAAGAATACGGATATTTTCGTGAAGGACTTATTTTGTTTACCTATTTACATTTGGCAGCTGAAGAAGCATTAACGAAAGCATTGATTGATAAAAAGGTGATAGGCATCGCTTATGAAACTGTACAGCTTCCAAACAAAAGCTTGCCTCTGTTAACTCCGATGAGCGAAGTTGCAGGAAGAATGTCTTCTCAGATTGGAGCTCAATTTTTGGAGAAAACCAAAGGTGGCAAAGGGATTTTATTAAGTGGAGTTCCAGGCGTGCAAAGAGGAAAAGTAACAATTATTGGAGGAGGAGTAGCAGGAACCAACGCTGCTAAAATTGCGGTCGGATTAGGGGCTGATGTTACAATAATTGATTTAAACGCTGATCGCCTTCGCCAGCTTGATGATTTATTTGGTAAAGAAGTGACGACATTAATGTCAAATCACTACAATATTGCACAATCTGTAAAAGAGTCAGATTTAGTGATAGGAGCGGTTCTCATACCAGGAGCTAAAGCGCCCAAGCTTGTCACCGAGGAAATGGTTCAAACGATGTCAAAAGGGTCCGTTGTAGTTGATATTGCTATTGATCAAGGGGGGATTTTTGAAACAACTGATCGCATTACCACTCACGATAACCCGACTTATTCGAAGCATGAGGTCTTGCATTATGCTGTTGCTAATATGCCTGGAGCTGTTCCACGTACGTCGACCTTAGCGCTGACCAACGTAACGGTTCCTTATGCTCTGCAAATAGCAAATCAGGGATATAAAAAAGCGTGCTTAAAAAACCCTTCCCTTCTTCAAGGCATCAACACCTTAAATGGGTTTGTCACTTACGCGGCTGTTGCAGATGCACACGGTCTCACTTACGCTGATGCAACAACTTTATTAGAGCAAGCATAATAAGGCATGTTTTTGCGCAGTTTGTGATATGATAGCCGCGTATTCACTTGTTTTGTAACCAAAACAGACGGGTAGAATATAGAAAAGGTTAGTGTAAAAGGAGAGAATATATGATGCACGTTTCTTATCATGGACATTCTGTTGTTAAAATTGAAACAAAAGGAAAAACAATTTTAATTGACCCGTTTATCACTGGAAATGAATTAACAGATTTAAATGCTGAAGATGTAAAAGTAGATGTGATTTTACTGACTCATGGCCATAATGATCATGTAGGCGACACGGTGGAAATTGCTAAGCGCAGCGGTGCACTTGTTGTGGCAGTAGCAGAATTAGCTACATATCTTAGCTGGCAAGGCTTAAACGTACATCCAATGAGCATAGGAGGAGCCTATACATTTGATTTTGGTACGGTAAAATTGACACAAGCTTTCCACGGTTCAAGTTATACAGAAAATAATGAGAAAATTATTTATACAGGAATGCCGGCTGGTTTGCTTTTAACTATTGAAGGAAAGACAATTTATCATGCTGGAGATACGGCTTTATTTTCTGATTTAAAGTTAATTGGTCGCCATGAGCCTGACGTAGCATTTCTTCCAATTGGAGATAACTTTACAATGGGACCTGAAGATGCGGCTATCGCAGCGGAATGGGTGCAGGCAAAGCTTGTTGTGCCAATTCACTACAATACATTTCCTGTAATTAAGCAAGATCCTCATCAATTTGTTGAGTCTTTATCTGGTATTGAAGGAAAAGTATTAAAAGTTGGAGAAGGATTGGATCTTTAATCATAAATAAAGGCGGGGACAAAACGATTTCAGATAAAGTTAAAAAAGAACGAGTAATCGATAATATCGATTACTCGTTCTTTTTTTATTGTTAAGGTGAACGTAAGTTTCATATATGTAGCGGCTTCTAGCTGTTGATTGGAGGGCAAGACGAAGACTCCCGCGGAAAGCGAAGTTCTTGCACGCAAATCAACTGCGGTGTCACAAGCGGTTCAGCTCATGCCTCACATTTGTTCGTCTTTAGATTGAATCGATGCAGTTATGTCTTAATCTCTTTTTATTTGTAAAGAAACGTTCTGCTTTTTTTACTTCCCTGCATACGATAGTAATAATAAGGAGGGAGAGCTATGGAAAAAAATCGAGTTATTTTATCGCTTTTATTATGCGGAGTGATGCTTTACTATGCAATGCCGCACTTAGTGTTAACAACTTCGAGTTTGCAAGGGGTTTTTAGCATAAGCTGGCTTACCTTTGCTCTTTTTGTAGCCGGAGGCAATTTGTCATCACTGCTTTATGCACCGCGCCGCAAGAAGGCAGGTATTCAAAAAAATAGTGCGAGAAAGCCTTTGCGTCAAAGAGGTTAGATTGAATCCATTTCACTTCCCCCGTATAATAAAAGAAAAGACATATGAAACGTAAAAACGTTTTAGAAGGGTGAAGTACACGTGGCGACAAAACATGAGCAAATTTTACAGTATATCGATTCGCTTCCAATTGGTGAAAAAATTTCAGTGCGCCAAATTGCCAAAGAACTGAATGTCAGTGAAGGCACGGCGTACCGAGCAATAAAAGACGCGGAAAATAAAGGATATGTTTCAACGATTGAACGAGTTGGGACCATTCGAATTGAACGAAAGAAGAAAGAAAACATTGAAAAGCTCACGTTTGCTGAAGTAGTAAACATCGTGGATGGACAAGTGCTGGGCGGACGTGAAGGTTTGCATAAAACGTTAAACAAGTTTGTTATTGGAGCGATGAAGCTTGATGCTATGATGAGATATACCGAGGCCGGAAACCTTCTTATCGTAGGGAATCGAGTAAACGCTCATGAATTAGCTCTTGAAGCAGGAGCAGCCGTGTTAATTACGGGCGGCTTTGATACGGAAGAATGGGTTAAGAAGCTTGCGGATGATCTTAAGCTTCCTATTATTTCAACGAGCTATGATACGTTTACAGTTGCAACGATGATTAATCGTGCTATTTATGATCAGCTGATAAAAAAAGAAATTGTGCTTGTAGAGGATATTTTAACACCTATCTCTGAAGCGGTTAGCTTGCAGTTAACCGATACGATTGAAAAATGGCATGAATGTAACGATAAGACTCACCACAGTCGTTTTCCTGTAGTGGATCAGCATATGAAAGTTCACGGTATGGTCACCTCAAAAGATGTTATTGGATATGACCTTTCTACTTCAATTGAAAAAGTAATGACGAAAAATCCGATGACGGTTCACGGGAAAACATCGGTCGCTTCTTCTGCGCATATGATGGTATGGGAAGGGATTGAAGTGCTGCCTGTAGTGGATGATTACCACCGGCTAGAGGGCATTATCAGCCGTCAAGATGTTTTAAAGGCGCTGCAAATGATTCAGCGTCAACCGCAGGTAGGAGAAACTATTGACGACATTGTAACCAATCAATTTATGGACGTGCAAGAGACAAAAGAAGCACCGGTGTATCGCTGTGAAGTAACGCCGCAAATGACGAATTATATGGGGACTATTTCATACGGAGTTTTCACTACTATTGTAACGGAAGCCGCCAATCGTGTTCTTCGCTTATATAAAAAAGGTGATTTGGTTATTGAAAACATCACCGTTTATTTTATTAAGCCAGTTCAAATTGAAAGCGTAATTGAAATTCGCCCTAAGCTATTAGAACTTGGTCGGAAGTTTGCTAAATTAGATGTAGAAGTCTACAATGCCGGGGTTGTAGTAGGGAAAGCGATGATGATGGCTCAGTTATTGGAAAGAGTATAAAAAAAGAAGCTGCTTTGCAGCTTCTTTTACATTTGACCAGCTTCTTTTATTGCATAAGGCTGATAGTACTTGTAAGCTTTGATACCTGCTAATATGCTGCCTGAACCGAATAATACAAATAGTATGCCGATGATAAGCGAAAGGCTTGTTTCGTAAATAAACCATTGATTGATTCCAAAAAATAATACAAAAGAGCCAAGACAAATACTCGACTTAGCGGAAATCCACTTTCGTTCCATTGGGCGTTTCGAACGTACGTATTTTACTTTTAAATACATGTAGAAAACAAAGGACACAACGATTAAAATCATAAAAAATGGCACAGACGCCCCTCCAGTCCGGTGTATTTCTATCCATAATGTTTCTAGATGTTAGTAATGCGTAGTGTTGAAAGTGTTTACAGTAGTATCTATTATTTTACAGGCAGATGACAGAAAATTCTACTATTGATTGATTCTTCTTTCAAAAAAGAGAAGAGATATGATTTAATAAATAATATGGATACAGCGCTGCGGAAATGTAAGTGCATGCGGTACGTACATAAAACAAGAACAGTATTGACAGGAGAGAGAAAATGAAAGCAAAAATATTAGAAGCTATTAAGCAGTTTGACACCATCATTATTCACCGGCACATTCGTCCAGATCCAGATGCATACGGATCTCAGTGCGGATTAGCGGAATTGTTAAAAACATCTTTTCCAGAGAAGAAGGTATACGTAACGGGAGAAGAAGCGGAGTCATTAAAATTTTTATACCGGATGGATGACATCGCTGATGACACCTACGAGGATGCGCTTGTCATCGTTTGTGATACGGCTAATGAAGCACGAGTATCAGATCAGCGCTACGTAAATGGGAAAATGGTCATTAAAATTGATCACCATCCAAACCAAACTCCTTACGGTGATTTGCTTTGGGTTGAGACGTCTGCTTCTTCAACAAGCGAAATGATTTATGAATTTTACTTGGAAGGAAAGGAAAAGGGATTATCTCTGAATGATGAAGGAGCAAAGCTGATCTTCAGCGGTATCGTTGGAGATACGGGTCGATTTTTATTTCCAAATACAAAGCCGAAAACGTTTTGCTATGCAAGTGAATTGATTCAATATGGTTTCGATTTTAAAGATGTATATGATCAGTTATACAAAACAAAAGAAAACGTCGCTCACTTACACGGATATGTGCTGCAAAACTTTACGATGTCTCCAGCAGGAGTGGCTCATATGAAAATTCCGAATGAAATTCTTCGAAAATATGATGTGACACCAGCTGATGCCTCTCAGCTAGTCGGTTCGTTAGGGCAAATTGATGGAGTAAAAACGTGGGTGTTTTTTGTGGAAGAAGAAAATCAAATTCGTGTTCGCCTTCGTTCAAAAGAGCTTGTCATTAATACAATTGCTAGAAAATACAACGGAGGAGGCCATCCTCTTGCGTCCGGCGCTTCCATTTATTCATGGGAAGAAGTAGAGCCTTTACTACTTGATTTAGAAGAGCTCTGCAGTCAGGAGTAATCTGTAAAATAAGCCGTTGATTTTAAATCAGCGGCTTATTATAGTACTTTTTCCATCTTTTTAATTCGAACTTCAATCGAAAGCGTTGTATAAAAATAAATTTGATGAACTTCAACTTCATAAATCGTTTTATCGAATTCGTATTTTTTATTTTCAATTGCTTTTTTTAAGATATCCCTGCTTCGATATGCACTTTCAATATCTTGGGCAATTAAGTGCTGTGCTTCTTTGTCCACGCTTTTTTGAATATTGTATTCAACCACAGAGTTTACTTTATAACGATTGCCGTTTACTAATTTTACTTTCACATTCTGAATAATTAAATGCTGCTTCATTTCCTTGTTTAATGCTTTTACATCTTCTTGCCATGCGCTAATTTGCAAATTTGCTTTTTCTAGCTTATCATTAGCAATTCGAATTTCTTCTAGCTCTCTATCTCTTGAAACGCCATAAATCGTTAAAAACACCCCCCAGCTAACAATTGCTCCAATGACTATGCCGGCAAAAAAACGCTGCCAGTCGGAGCGCTTGAACATTCGCTCGCTGGGTACCCTCATACAAAATGCTCCTGAGTTAACCACTTGATGATAAGAGCCCCGGTCTGAGCTCCTCCCATAGCGGATAGAATTAAAAGGATTTGTTTGAATACATCTTTTGTGGCCCCTTCAAAGAGTCCTCGCTCAAAGCTGTAAAACGTATCAAATGTTCCTCCAATTGCTCCGACAATTGCCCAGATTTTCAAACTATTGCTGAGGGTATGCATGACGTATAAAGGAGATTTGCCAATTAAAAACCCCGCAAATGCTCCAATTAATGAACCGCCTAAAATAATACCTAATGAAGTGAAGTAACTCCAAATGAAAAGAGACATAAAAGGCTCTTTTGTCATGACGTGTCCTCCTTTACTATTTTATCAATGAATCACGCTTCCTACATATATATGGACAAACGCTCAGAGTTATGTAATTTGTCTACGCCGGCAACAAAATTTATAATAAGAATAAAGAATTAAAGAAAGGTGGGAAGTCCTGTGCCTTTTGTTCACTTGCAGCTTCAAAGTTCTTATAGCTTATTAAGCAGTTCCGTTCGTATTAATGAACTTGTAGAAACAGCTAAGAAAATGAACTATGAAGCGATTGCTTTGACTGATGAAAACGTGATGTACGGAGTCATTCCTTTTTATAAAGCCTGCGTGAAAGCGGGGATCAAGCCAATTATTGGGCTCACATTATCAATCCTAGAACATGAAGAAAGCGAGCGAGCGTACCCTTTAGTTTTGTTAGCGGAAAATGATAAGGGATATGAAAATCTATTAAAACTAAGCAGTTTAGTTCAAACCAAGGAAAAACACGGTGTAAATAAAAAATGGCTCCATCATTACAGCGGAGGGGTGATTGCTATTACACCCGGTGTAACTGGAGAAGTTGAAACCCTGCTAGCAGAAAACAAACTTCAAGATGCTAAGCGAGTGCTTCAATTCTTTAAAAAAGTATATTCGCAGTCTTTGTATATATCTATACAGCGCCACGGACAGGATGAAGCTTTTATAAATCAGCAGTTAACGGAACTTGCCGCTGAAGAAAATATTCCGCTTGTTGCGACGAATCAAGTGAAATATTTAAAAAAAGAAGATCGGGATGCGTATGAGTGTTTAGCAGCTATTCGAGACGGAGAGAAATTACATAGCGATGAAGAGGTAAAAAGTAAGAGCAGCGAGTACTATTTCAAATCACCTGATGAAATGGAAGATCTCTTTCATGACCAGCATTTTTTAATAGAAGAAAGTATAAAAATCGCAAGACGATGCGAGCTCGAAATTTCTCTAGGCGTAATGTCCATTCCAAAATATCCTGTTCCCCCGTCTGTTACATCATCAACCTACTTGCGCACTCTCTGCGAAAAAGGATTGCAAGAAAGAGTTCAAGTGATCACGGAACAATATGAGGAACGCTTGGATTATGAGCTAAACATTATTGAAAATATGCGCTTTAGTGATTACTTTCTTATCGTATGGGATTTTATGAATTATGCTCATGAACACGGTATTTTAACGGGTCCAGGCCGAGGTTCAGCGGCAGGCTCACTGGTCTCATACGCCTTGCGAATTACAAATGTTGATCCAATTCAGCATCAGCTTTTATTTGAGCGCTTTTTAAATCCTGAACGTATTTCGATGCCTGATATTGATATTGATTTTCCTGATAACAAACGAGATCAAGTCATTCAGTATGTGGCGCAAAAATATGGAGGGCTGCATGTAGCTCAAATCATTACATTTGGAACACTAGCAGCTAAAGCAGCCGTACGTGATGTAGGGAGAGTGATGGGATTTGATCAAGAAGCGCTAAACAAAATGTCCAAAGCCATTCCAACTAAACCAGGTACAACGTTGAAAAGCGCTCTTCGTGATTCAAGAGTTCTTCAAGACTATTTATCTGAAAATGAAGCCAGAAAACAATGGTACAACATTGCCATGAAGATAGAAGGACTGCCAAGGCATACTTCTACGCATGCAGCAGGCGTTGTGATTAGTGAGAAGCCGCTGACGCAATCTGTAGCTGTACAGGAAGGACATGACGATGTATATCTGACTCAATATCCAATGGAAGCTCTGCAAGACGTTGGGCTTTTGAAAATGGACTTTTTAGGTTTGCGCAACTTAACCATTTTAGATCATATTTTAAAGAAAATTGAGCGGGATATGAATCGAAAGCTGTCACTGTCTCATATACCATTTAACGATCAGAAAACTTTTGAACTGCTGAGCAAAGGGGATACGACCGGTATTTTTCAGCTAGAGTCAGATGGAATGAGAAGAGTGCTTCAGCAATTAAAACCTACAGAGCTAGAAGATATTGTAGCAGTTAACGCGCTGTATAGACCTGGTCCGATGGAAAATATTCCAACCTATATTAAGCGCAAGCATGGAGTGGAGAAGGTAATATATGATCATCCTACGCTCAAAGACATTTTACAATCCACGCACGGCGTTATCGTGTACCAAGAGCAAATTATGCAGATTGCTTCAAAAATGGCCGGTTTTTCTCTTGGAGAAGCAGATTTGTTGAGAAGAGCAGTTAGTAAAAAAGAACGGGCAGTGCTGGATCGTGAACGAGCTCATTTTATCCAAGGAAGCAAGAAGAAAGGGTATGACCTATCCGTTGCTAATCGAGTGTATGACCTTATTGTGCGTTTTGCTGATTATGGCTTCAACCGAAGTCATGCTGTTGCTTACAGTATGGTAGCCTATCAGTTAGCTTATTTGAAAGCACATTACCCGCTGCAGTTCTTTTCAGCTTTACTAACGAGCGTTATTGGAAATGAAGGGAAAATTGCTCAATATATTAATGAACTAAAAAGAAAAAAAATACAAGTTCTCCCACCTTCTATTAACAAGAGCATGTATTCGTTTAACGTAGAAGGTGAAAGTATAAGGTATAGCCTTGCAGCGATTAAACATATTGGTGCAGCAGCTATGCAGGAAATAACAGAAGAGCGAAAGAAAAAAAGATTTGAAGACTTATTTGATTTTTGTGCCCGTGTTTCACAAAAAGCCGTGAATAAAAAGGGGCTTGAAGCTTTGATTCTATCTGGAGGCTTTGATGAGTTCGGAGAAAATCGAGCTACTTTATTAGCAACGATTGATGTAGCGTTTGAACATGCAAGCTTGGTACTCCCAGATGATGACTTTGGATTTGGAGATGAATTTTCGTTAAAACCTAAATATATGGAAAAAGAGGAACTGAAAATAGAAGATCGGCTTCAGTATGAAAAAGATATGCTAGGTTTTTATTTATCAAGCCACCCTGCTTCTCAGTATGAAGCACTGAATTCCTTTTATTCTGTTGTTTCTCTTCACGATATGAAAGAATACGCTTCAGGAAAAGCGGTCTCTCTTTTAGCATTTGTGTTGGAAATTCGCGTCATTCGAACGAAAAAAGGAGAGCAAATGGCCTTTTTACGCATCACGGATGAAAGTGGAGAAGGAGAAGTTGTTGCGTTTCCCCGCGTATTTGAGCAGAATCGTCTGCTGTTTGAACAAGGTACGGTTTTACTGATACAGGGAAAGATAGATGAAAGAAATGGGCAGCAGCAAATTGTTTGTCAACGTGCTGAAGCTGCTAGCGAGGCGGTTCAAAAACTACCGTCAGAAGAATTATACTTACGTATAGAAACAAAGCAAGGTACAGAAAAGCTGCTTCATACTATTTACCAGCACTTTCAGTCTCATAGAGGGAAAATTCCCGTGAAAATTTATTATGAGGCAGAAAGTCAATTGGTCAAGCTTCCCGTTCACTATTCTATTGAACGAAGCGACGAGTTAATAAAAACTTTAAAAGCAATGCTAGGAGAGAAGCACGTTGTGTTCAAGAAGATATAGTCTTTACAGATTTCATGTGATGTTATATGGTAAAATAGTTAAAAAAGTGGTCTGACCACCGTTTTTTATGAAATATACGAATTAGATGCGTTTTTCTTGAAATGAAATGCAATTGGATTTATAACATCATATGAGTGTGGGAAAGAACATGGTTCAGGCGCAGTATTTGTTATCATTTTGTTTATTGGGAGTGAAATTCATTGTCTTTACGTGAAGAAGCATTGCATATGCACCGCATTAACAAAGGTAAACTAGAATCAAAGTCCAAAATTCCTGTTCGAAACGCAGAGGATTTAAGCCTTGCTTATTCCCCTGGTGTAGCAGAACCTTGCAAAGAAATATATGATGATGTAAACAATGTATATGAATATACGATGAAAGGAAATATGGTAGCTGTTGTATCTGATGGCACTGCCGTATTGGGCTTGGGCAATATAGGTCCTGAAGCTGCTCTGCCAGTAATGGAAGGGAAAGCTGTCCTTTTTAAAAGTTTTGCCGGCGTAGATGCATTCCCAATTTGTTTAAACACGACAGATGTGGACAAAATTATAGAAACTGTTAAATTGCTAGAACCTACTTTTGGAGGCGTTAATTTAGAAGATATTGCGGCTCCTAACTGTTTTGAAATTGAAGAGCGGTTGAAAAAGGAAACAAATATCCCGGTTTTTCATGATGATCAGCATGGGACGGCTATTGTTACGGTAGCGGGCCTTCTTAATGCCCTGAAGCTGACAGGAAGAAAAATGTCACAAATCAAAGTGGTAGCGAATGGAGCAGGAGCTGCTGGCATTGCTATTATTAAATTATTATACAGCTATGGAGTGCGCGATATCATTATGTGTGATTCCAAAGGAACGATTTATGACAAGCGTCCTCACGGCATGAACCGTATAAAAGATGAAGTTGCAGCCTATACAAATCGAAGCAAAGTAGAAGGTACGTTAGCTGATGCCTTAGAAGAAGCTGACGTATTTATTGGAGTTTCGGTTGAAGGAGCACTCACACCGGAGATGATTGGAAAGATGAATCCAGACCCAATCATTTTTGCAATGGCAAATCCGGTGCCTGAAATTATGCCAGAAGAAGCTAAAAAAGCTGGCGCGAAAGTAATCGGCACCGGACGTTCTGATTTTCCTAATCAAGTGAACAATGTCTTAGCGTTTCCGGGGATATTCCGAGGTGCACTAGATGTACGTGCTACTCATATTAATGAAAAAATGAAAATGGCTGCAGTTGAGGCCATTGCTAATTTAATTACGGAAGAGGACTTGAATACAGACTATGTGATTCCAGGTCCATTTGATGCACGAGTGGCTCCGGCAGTAGCCGCCGCTGTTGCAAAAGCAGCTATGGAAACAGGCGTTGCCCGGATAAAGGTAAAGCCAGAAGCCGTAGCTGAAAACACACGTCGCTTAGCGATTATTGAATAAGGTTACATCAACTGTTCTTTGACAGGCATGATGCTTCAAGCATGCCTGTTAAAGTAATGTAAAGTGAGTGGTAGTAAACTTGAAGAATGAACGTTCAAAAGTATATGTAGAAATTCTAAAACAAATTCGCCAGCTAATGGAAGACGATCGTTTAACTACGGGGGATAAAATCCCGTCAGAACGAGAGCTTTCTGAACGGTTAGGCGCAGGACGTTCTTCCGTTCGAGAAGCGCTCAGAGCGTTAGAGCTAATTGGGTTGATTGAAACTAGAAGAGGTGAAGGTACGTTTATTAAAGAAGTAGGGGATCATCAATTTATTGATTTATTAGCTACTTTTTTAGTACAAGACGGTAAAACAAAATCAGATTTAATTCAGACTAGATATATTCTTGAAAAGAGCTGTTTGTATTTTGTTTTAGCGGAACAGGACGAAATCAATGTTTCGAAAGCAATTCAAAAGCAGAATGACGATTGTTTGAAGAACTTGTTTGACTATTTGTTTTCTTTGCAGCCTAATCGGCTATTACACCGAATCTGGCTGATTATTTGCCGTTTTTCTCAAACTTTTCAACAAAACTCAGCGCCAAGCGACATTCTGATAAGTGAATTAGTAGAGGCGTTAGCTAAAAAAGATGAAGCAGCTGTATTAAATCTTCACCATCAGTGCTACAAACAAGTGTGAAAGAAGGAATTTGTCGAAAGAGACATGCCATCTTTCTACACAAAATCAAACAGTCATCTAGTAAAGTAAATAGCAACTAATAAAGTGAAGCGAACAATTCGTCCAATTTTTGTCTATCCGTCACTTGATTTGTATTTGAGGCGGATTTTCACAACTTGTAAATAGTAGAAGAAGAGGAAGAATAAAGGTTCTTATGATAAAGAAAAGAACCAAAAGGAGGTTACACCTTGTTACGAGATTTATTTACAAAAAACACAAAAACTCCAAAAAAACGAAAATATGCTACGATTCCTTCTGAGCATATGAGACAAGATGTACCTGAAGGAATTATGACCAAGTGTAAAAAGTGTAAAAAAATAATGTATACGAAAGAGTTAAATAAAAACTTAAAAGTATGCTTAAACTGTGGATATCATCACCAAATGACAGCACCAGAGCGTATCGAAAGCTTAATCGACAGCGGAACGTTTGTTGAATACGACAAAGATATGACGTCAGAAAATCCTCTTGGGTTCCCTGATTATCTTGAAAAGCTCGAAAAAGATCGTGAGAAAACTAATTTAAGTGAAGCGATTGTTACGGGTGAAGGAGATATTGAAGGCATTAAAGTAGTAGTTGCTGTTATGGATTCACACTTCCGTATGGGAAGCATGGGTTCTGTAGTCGGCGAGAAAATTACTCGCGCCATTGAAAAAGCGAAGGAAATGCATGTTCCATTCCTTATTTTCACAGCTTCAGGCGGTGCACGTATGCAAGAAGGTGTTCTGAGCTTGATGCAAATGGCTAAAACTAGCGCAGCTCTTAAAATGTTCAGTGATGAAGGCGGCTTAATCATTTCGATTATGACACATCCTACTACAGGAGGCGTGTCAGCAAGCTTTGCTTCGTTAGGTGATTATAATTTAGCCGAGCCGGGCGCGTTAATTGGCTTTGCTGGAAGACGTATTATTGAACAAACAATTAGAGAAGAGCTTCCAGAAGATTTTCAGACGTCGGAATTTCTGTTGAAGCATGGTCAGCTAGACGGAGTTATTGACCGTCATGATTTAAAAGAAACGTTAACAACTATTTTAGATATACACGTAGCAGGAGGTGACATCGAGTGGTAAGCGAATTAGAATTTGAACGTCCAATTGTTGAGTTGCGAAACAAGATTGCAGAGCTTAAAGAGTTTGCTAAAAATACAGAAGTGGATTTATCTAGCGAAATTGATAAGTTAGAAAATCGCTTAGAAAAAGTAGAAAACGATATTTACAATCATCTAAGCCCATGGAACCGTGTTCAAATTGCTCGTCATCCTGAGCGTCCTACAACACTCGATTATATTTCTCGCTTGTTTACAAACTTTTTAGAGTGTCATGGAGATCGCTTTTATGGAGATGATGAAGCAATCGTAGGAGGAATTGCTAAGTTTAATGGCGTGCCTGTTACCGTGATTGGACATCAGAGAGGTAAAGATACGAAAGAAAATATTCGCCGTAATTTTGGTATGCCTCATCCTGAAGGCTACCGTAAAGCACTGCGTCTAATGAAGCAAGCGGAGAAATTTAACCGCCCAATTATTTGCTTTATTGATACAAAAGGAGCTTATCCAGGGAAAGCGGCAGAAGAGCGCGGACAAAGCGAAGCTATTGCGAAAAACCTTTTCGAAATGGCTGGCTTAACTGTACCTGTTATTTGCATTGTAATTGGAGAAGGAGGAAGCGGGGGAGCCTTGGCATTAGGTTTAGGAAATCACCTTCATATGCTTGAGAACTCGACGTATTCAGTTATTTCTCCAGAAGGAGCGGCAGCCATTCTTTGGAAAGATTCTTCTCTTGCGAAAAAAGCTGCTGAAACGATGAAGATTACAGCACCAGATTTGAAAGAACTGGGTATTGTAGATGAAATGGTTTCAGAGGTAAAAGGCGGAGCTCACCGAGATATCGATGCGCAAGCTGGATACATGGAGGGCATTATCAAGAAATCATTAAAAGAGCTGATGAATTTATCAAAAGAAGAGCTAGTGGAAGAGCGTTATTTAAAATACAAAAAAATCGGACAATTTGTAGCTGAAAACGATGCCATTACTATAAAATAAAGAAACGTGCACTCTTGAAAAATAAGGGTGCGCGTTTTTGTGCGGTTTGTATAGCCCTTCTCTATTGTGTTTACAAGTTCTTCGTGGTATTTTATAGACAGCAAAAACCTTTAAGTAAAAGTAGAAAAAGAGTGTTTTTAAAAAATTTCCTATGGTTATTAGCAGCTGTGCTAGCGTTTGTCTTTTCTCTAAAACGTGAGATATATAAGACAAATCAGGCAGCAAGTATTGCTGTATGAATTGCAGGGAATAGTAAAACAAGAAGCAAACGATGAAGAAATTCATCGTTAAAGTGCTGTGTATTTGTTTGCTATTTGATTCAGCGCTACATAGGTATTTCATAAGTTACACGTAAAGCAAGGTGAACAAGTCAGGGCAACAAAATATTTGTTCACAGCCTGCTAGTACAAGGTTAGTAAAAGAAATAGCTATTTGCCCTATCTAAAGAGTAAATAGTAAATATATAGGAGGAAATTTGAATGCGTAAAACTAAAATTGTATGTACTATTGGACCAGCGAGTGAAAGTGTAGAAAAATTAGTTGAACTAATTAACTCAGGCTTAAACGTTTGTCGTCTAAACTTCTCTCACGGTGACTTTGAAGAGCACGGTGCACGTATTGTTAACATTCGTGAAGCTGCGAAACAAACAGGTAAAACAGTAGGTATCTTACTTGATACAAAAGGACCTGAAATTCGTACAAACACAATGGAAAATGGTGCAATTGAGTTAGAAGAAGGCTCTGAAATCATTGTTTCTATGACAGAAGTAGTGGGAACAACTGAAAAATTCTCAATTACATATCCAGGTCTAATCGATGACGTACACGTAGGATCAAAAATCCTTTTAGATGACGGTTTAATCGGTCTTGAAGTACTCGACATCAATAAAACTGATGGTGAAATCAAAACAAAAGTACTTAACCCTGGTACATTAAAAAATAAAAAAGGTGTAAACGTGCCAAACGTAAGTGTAAACCTTCCTGGTATCACTGAAAAAGATGCAAGCGATATTGTATTCGGTATCGAACAAGGCATTGATTTTATCGCTGCTTCTTTTGTGCGTCGCGCATCTGATGTATTAGAAATTCGTGAACTACTAGAAAAACACAATGCAGCTCACATTCAAATCATCTCAAAAATCGAAAACCAAGAAGGCGTAGATAACATCAAGGAAATTCTTGAAGTTTCAGACGGTTTAATGGTTGCTCGTGGTGACTTAGGAGTAGAAATTCCTGCTGAAGAAGTACCATTAGTACAAAAAGATCTAATCAAACAATGTAATGCGCTTGGCAAACCAGTTATTACAGCTACACAAATGCTTGATTCAATGCAACGCAACCCGCGCCCGACTCGTGCGGAAGCAAGTGACGTTGCCAATGCTATCTTTGATGGTACAGATGCAATTATGTTATCTGGTGAAACAGCTGCAGGTTCTTACCCAGTTGAAGCTGTACAAACAATGCATTCAATTGCTTCTCGTGCTGAGCAAGCTCTAAACTACTCTGAGATTTTACAACAGCGCAGCAAGCAAGTTGGCCCATCTATTACAGATGCAATTGGACAATCTGTGGTACACACAGCGCTTAACTTAAACGCTAGTGCAATTGTAGCGCCAACAGAAAGTGGTTATACAGCGAAAATCGTTTCTAAATATCGTCCGCAATCTCCAATCGTAGCTGTTGCAGCAAACGATTCTGTTGCACGTCGTCTGTCTCTAGTATGGGGTGTTACACCAGTTGTTGGTGAGCGCGTAAATACAATTGACGATATGTTAGATCACGCTGTAAATGACGCAGTAAAAACAGGCGTTGTAGCACACGGCGACTTAGTGGTTATTACAGCTGGTGTTCCAGTTGGAGAATCAGGTGCAACGAACTTAATGAAAGTTCAAGTTGTAGGTGACGTTCTTGCTAAAGGACAAGGAATTGGTCGTAAAGCAGCAGTTGGTAAAGTAGTTATTGCTAAAACTGCTGAAGAAGCAAATGCAAAAATGACTGAAGGTGCTATCCTTGTTACAAACAGCACAGATCGCGATATGATCAGTGCAATCGAAAAAGCAGGAGCTCTTATTACAGAAGAAGGCGGTCTAACAAGCCATGCAGCTGTAGTAGGGTTAAACTTAAGCATTCCTGTCATTGTAGGCGTAGAAAATGCAACAAGCGTATTCTCAGAAGATCAAGATATTACAGTTGATGCTTCACGTGGTGTCGTATACAACGGACACGCAAGCGTACTGTAAGAACACGTAGATGATAGAAAAAAGAGAAGGGGAATCCTTCTCTTTTTGTTTAGCCAATTCAATAAGCGAAGAGGTGATGATGGTGAGGAAGCTCCTTCCGCTCCTTCTTATTGTACCTGCTGTTGAGGTAATGATTTTGATTTATTCAAGTCATCTCATTGGTGTAATGTCAACATTTTTACTGATTATTGCTACCAGTTTTATTGGTGCGTTTCTAGCGAAAAAACAAGGAACATCTCTTTTTCAAAAGGCACAGCGTCAGATGAGCCAGGGACATGTTCCAAGCGGTGAAATCCTTGATGGTATGTGTGTACTATTTGGCGGACTGTTTCTGCTGTTTCCAGGCTTCTTGACAGATGTTGTGGGCTTTATCTTTTTACTGCCGTTTACACGCAGAATCGTTAAGCCTTTTCTTTTAACGTGGCTAAGAAGATTTTTTCAAGGACGTAATCGAATGACGATTATTCGTTAACTAGAAAGTGTGTGAAAGAAGCTTCTTTCACACACTTTTTCATTTTCCTATAATAAATTCCCACGTTTCTTTAAAAACCCCCGTTGTATGAAGTGTTTTTAGAATAACAAGAATCACAGGGCCAGCTATTAATCCGAAAAATCCAATCAATTGATATCCTACAAATAAAGAAATTAATGTAGCGAGAGGATCAAGACCAATACTTGATGACAAAATTTTTGGTTCCATAATTTGTCGCTGCACAAGTACTACAGCATATAGTACCGAAAGCCCTACAGCAAATGAGACGTTATCTGTGGCAAAGGCATAAATCATCCAAGGAACAAAAACCAGTCCTGTTCCGAGGTAAGGAAGAATATCTACTAGGCCAATCAATAAAGCGACTGTAATAGCATAATCAACCCTAAGAACAAGTAAACCAAAAAGAACGATGATTGTGGTAATCGAAATAAGCGTAAGCTGAGCTTTAATAAATCCAAACAGTGCATTTTTAAGCTCCAGAACAACTGTCTGTCCATTTTCTCTTACTTTTTTAGGAATAAACATGCTGCTTTTAGCCATCAGCTTGTACCAATCTTTACTAATAAAAAAAGTAGCCAGCAATGAAAAAATAATCACAGTAGCTGCATTAGGCAATACGGATAAAAGTACTGGGATGCTTTGCAATACATTTTGCAGAAAATCGCCCACCGTTTGAGCGATATGGTTGCCTACCCCTTTAATGTTCGATAAAATAGTTGCTTGCTGACCAGTATTTAAGTTATTAAACATAGAAGTAATACGTTCATAAAACGGAAGTATTTGTTCTGTAGCAATATTTTCAATAAATATGACCACTTCTTTGAAATTTGTGGGAACAACTTTCGCTAAATACGTACTTCCTGCAATGATTTCTGTGATAAGTAACGTAATAAGTCCGGCCAAAAGAGAGAAGATAAGAACCATTGACAGTAAAACAGCTAAGTAGCGAGGTAAACGCAGCTTCAATTCAAATAGATTAACCATAGGATTTATAAAAAAAGCGATGCAGCAGGCGATAATAAATGGATATATGAGAGAAGAGACATAATAACTAAGAAATATAGATGCTGCAATAATTACCAACACACAAGCTAAGCGAAATAGTCGATGTAAATGAAGCTTGTACACAATAAATAGAGGCCTCCTTGTAAACGATAGTCAACAAAAGAAAAAGCTACTCATAAAATATTTACGTAATACGCTTTAGATTTATCACAATAAAAAAAGAAAGGATGAGTAAAATGTTCTCACAACCCATGCTTTTTTTAGCTGTTTTACTCGTAATTGGATTAGTGGCTAAAAATCAATCATTAATCATTGCAGTTGCATTTTTACTTATTTTAAAATTAATCGGGTTAGACGGTAAGGTTTTTCCGTTTCTACAATCAAAAGGAATTAATATTGGAGTAACGGTTATTACAATTGCCGTTCTTGTGCCAATTGCAACAGGAGACATAGGGTTCAAACAATTAGGAGAAGCTGTGAAATCTTCGTATGCCTGGATTGCTCTAGGAGCCGGAATTGCTGTAGCAATTATTGCTAAATATGGACTTACACTCTTGGAAGATGATCCGCATATTACGACCGCTTTAGTTTTTGGCACAATTCTTGCTGTGGCGCTGTTTCAAGGGGTAGCAGTAGGTCCGTTAATCGGTGCTGGAATCGCTTATTTATTTATGAAATTAACCGAACTTTTTTCGTAGAAATTTTTGTATAATAATAATTTTTTTAAAATTTCTTCTCTCTTTTGATTCACAAAAGTCAGATAATTGTTTATAATATATTTTGAGGCCGCATCTTTTTACATACAATTGTATGTTTTACCTATAGGGCTGTAACAAAGCAATGACACATGCAGATGTTTTGATTTTGTGTGTTATTGAAACAAATGGAAATGTAAGCATTTTCTTTACGTGGGGTGAAGGAATGTTCTTCCAAGATATATATTCAAAAGAGGCGCTTCGTATATCATTTAATGTCTAGTTGAGCAGAGGCTCAATTTTGTTTTTCACGTTTTACACAGAAAGGTATGGGGAATTTTTTCTGTAAAGGAGTGGAGATTTATGACAGCAACTCGAGGTCTAGAAGGGGTAGTCGCTACAACGTCAGCAGTAAGTTCAATTATTGATGACACTTTAACATATCAAGGCTACAATATTGATGATTTAGCGAATTATGCAACATTTGAAGAAGTGGTGTATTTACTATGGCACGGAAAATTACCTAACAAAGAAGAATTATCTGTGTTTTCTAGATTACTAGCAGAAAACGCTAAATTACCCCAAGAAGTCTTAGAGCATTTCAAAACTTATCCAATTAAAGATGTTCATCCAATGGCAGCTTTAAGAACAGTCGTATCACTATTGGGGTTGTACGATCCTGAAGCTGATTTAATGGATGAAGAAGCAAATTATCGCAAAGCTGTTCGTTTGCAAGCACAATTACCAACGGTGGTAACGGCTTTTTCAAGAGTCCGTAACGGATTAGAGCCAATTGAACCAAACGAAAACTATAGCATTGCCGCTAACTTTTTATATATGTTAACCGGCGAAGAGCCAACTGATATCCAAGTAGAGGCATTTGATAAAGCACTTGTCTTACATGCTGATCATGAGCTAAATGCTTCAACTTTTACAGCTCGTGTCTGTGTGGCAACGTTATCCGATATTTATTCAGGAATTACAGCCGCTATTGGAGCGTTAAAGGGTCCTCTTCACGGGGGAGCGAATGAAGCTGTTATGAAAATGTTGTCTGACATTCAAACAGTTGAAAACGCGGAACCTTATATCCGCGAAAAGCTCGCGAAAAAAGAAAAGATTATGGGATTTGGACATCGTGTGTATCAGCAGGGTGATCCTCGTGCCAAGCACTTGAAAGAAATGTCTGAAAAACTTACCAAACAAGCAGGAGATACAACGCTATACGATATGTCAGTGAAAATTGAAGAGATCGTAACAGGCGAGAAAAAACTTCCGCCAAACGTTGATTTCTATTCAGCTTCTGTATACCACAGCTTAGGGATTGATCACGATCTATTTACTCCGATCTTTGCCGTAAGCCGCGTATCAGGATGGATTGCTCACATTTTAGAGCAGTATTCAAACAATCGTTTGATTCGTCCAAGAGCTGATTATATCGGTCCTGGAAAACAAACGTACATTCCGCTTGAAGAGCGCAGCTAAACAATGTGACGAAGGTGCTCACGTTCGTTGAGCACTTTTCCATAAGTGAAAGTAGACAAATTTTTTAAGGAGGTCATTCTCATGACAAAAGGTGAACAAATTTCTGTAGCAAACGGCGTGTTAAACGTACCAAATAACCCAATTATTCCATTTATCGAAGGTGACGGAATTGGCCCGGATATCTGGGCAGCAGCTTCTCGCGTATTAGAAGCAGCGGTTGCAAAAGCATACAATGGTGAAAAAGAAATCGTTTGGAAAGAAGTATTAGCAGGTGAAAAAGCATTTAATCAAACTGGCGAATGGTTACCGGAAGAAACGTTAGATGCAATTCGCGAATACATAATTGCAATCAAAGGACCATTAACAACACCAGTAGGCGGTGGAATTCGTTCTCTAAACGTGGCATTGCGTCAAGAATTAGACTTATTCACATGCTTACGTCCTGTTCGCTACTTTGACGGCGTACCTTCTCCAATTAAGCGCCCTGAAGATACAGATATGGTTATCTTCCGTGAAAATACCGAAGATATTTATGCTGGTATTGAATATGCGAAGGGTTCTGAAGAAGTACAAAAGCTTGTTTCATTCCTACAAACGGAATTAGGCGTAAATAAAATCCGTTTCCCTGAAACTTCTGGATTAGGTATTAAGCCTATTTCTTCTGAAGGAACAGAGCGTCTTGTGCGTGCAGCAATCAACTATGCAATTGAACAAGGCCGCAAGTCTGTTACGCTTGTACACAAAGGTAACATTATGAAATATACAGAAGGCGCATTTAAAAATTGGGGCTATGAGCTAGCTGAAAAAGAATTCGGCGATAAAGTATTTACTTGGGCTCAATATGACCGTATCGTTGAAAAAGAAGGTGCACAGGCTGCAAACAAAGCTCAAGCAGAAGCGGAAGCAGCAGGAAAAATTATTGTAAAAGATTCAATTGCAGATATCTTCTTACAACAAATTTTAACTCGTCCACGTGAATTCGATGTAGTAGCAACAATGAATTTAAATGGAGATTACATTTCAGATGCATTAGCAGCACAAGTTGGTGGTATCGGAATTGCTCCAGGAGCAAACATCAACTATGAAACTGGACATGCTATCTTTGAAGCAACTCACGGTACAGCACCTAAATATGCTGGTTTAGATAAAGTAAACCCATCTTCTGTATTATTATCAGGTGTGTTAATGCTTGAACACCTTGGCTGGAACGAAGCAGCGGATTTAATTATGAAATCAATGGAAAAAACAATTGCTTCAAAAGTAGTAACATATGATTTCGCACGTTTAATGGATGGTGCAACAGAAGTGAAGTGTTCAGAGTTCGCTGATGAATTAATTAGCAATCTAGGAAAACAAGTAACAGTTTAATAGCTATTCATTTAGGGGAGGAATTATAATGGCAAATATGCGTAAAAAAGTATCTGTTATCGGAGCAGGCTTTACGGGAGCTACAACTGCTTTTTTAATTGGTCAAAAAGAGTTAGCTGATGTTGTATTAGTTGATATTCCGCAATTAGAAAATCCAGCTAAAGGTAAAGCGCTGGATATGTTAGAAGCAAGTCCTGTACAAGGATTTGACGCTAACATTACAGGAACAGCCAACTACGAAGACACAGCTGATTCTGACATTGTCATTATTACAGCTGGTATCGCGCGCAAGCCAGGTATGAGTCGCGATGATTTAGTAACAACGAACCAAAAAATCATGAAGTCTGTTACTCAAGAAGTTGTTAAATACTCGCCAAACTGTCACATCATAGTGTTAACAAACCCGGTAGATGCTATGACGTATACAGTATTTAAAGAATCTGGTTTTCCTAAAAACCGCGTAATCGGTCAATCAGGCGTATTAGATTCTGCACGTTTCCGTACGTTCGTAGCGCAGGAGTTAAACATTTCAGTAAAAGATATCACAGGTTTTGTACTTGGTGGACATGGCGACGATATGGTGCCTCTTGTACGCTACTCATATGCTGGCGGTATTCCTCTTGAAACGCTTATTCCAAAAGCGCGTCTTGAAGCAATTGTTGAAAGAACACGCAAAGGCGGCGGCGAGATCGTTAACTTATTAGGTAACGGAAGTGCATACTACGCGCCTGCTGCTTCCTTAGTGGAAATGACAGAAGCGATCTTAAAAGATCAGCGTCGTATTTTACCAGCGATTGCTTACCTAGAGGGTGAATATGGTTATAACGGGATCTACTTAGGTGTTCCAACCGTATTAGGAGCTGCAGGAATTGAGCAGGTAATTGAATTAGAACTGACTGAGTCTGAAAAAGCTTCTTTAGATCAATCAGCAAAATCAGTTAAAACTGTCATGGGTGTATTAGCTTAATACAATAAAATAGGTTTGAGTATAGGTTTTTATCAATATTCAAACAATAGTCACAAGGAAAATTCGAGGGAAACCTCGAATTTTTCTTGTATATAAAGAAAAGCTATTACTTTATACAAAAGGTGGAATGATGATGGTATTAGGTAAAAAACAAAAAATAGGCCGAAGTATTGAAGATATAAAAGTTGGAGAAAAATTAACGCTAACGGAACGAATTGAAGATAAAGACATCTTATTGTACTTAGGGCTGACAAATGATTCTAACCCTTTATACATTCAGCATGATTACGCATCTCAGACCCCTTTTAAAAAACCTATTGTGCCAAGTATTATGATTACCGGTATTATGACAGCAGCCATTTCAAAGTATTTGCCTGGACCTGGAAGCCACGTTGCAGAACATACGGTAGCCTTCCCCAAAAAGATTCATCATTATAGCACGATTGAATTTTTATTTGAAGTGACAGAGGTAGATGTTTCTTCTAGAACTGTTACGATTGAGGTGGAAGCGGTCAATGAGCAAAAAGAGAAAGTAGTAACGGCGCGGTTTCTTGTTTATCCGCCGTTTAGACTTCCATCAGTAGAGACACACGACTTTGAAAATTTTTAAAACACCTTAAATATTTATAAATATAGAAGAAACTGTTTGGTCATATTTTCTGAAAATGTTGAAATGTATTGGAGAACGAGGCTAAAACATTGTATGATAAGAGAAGATAAATAGAAAATAATATCATTTGGATGAAGCTGCGGTTTAATTTAACTAGATGGAGGCTTATATCGTTAATATGAGTAAGAAATTATTAGTCGTAGATGATGAACAATCAATTTCAACATTATTACAATATAATTTACAGCAAGCTGGCTTTACAGTAGAAACAGCTGAAGACGGGGAAGAAGGATACAACAAGGCACTAGAAGGAAAACCGGATTTAATTGTGTTAGACTTGATGCTTCCTAAGATGGATGGAATTGAAGTTTGTAAAAAGCTTCGTCAGCAAAAAGTGATGACGCCTATTTTAATGTTAACTGCAAAAGACGATGAGTTCGACAAAGTATTAGGGCTAGAGCTTGGCGCAGATGACTACATGACAAAACCATTTAGCCCTCGAGAAGTAGTAGCGCGTGTAAAAGCCATTTTACGCAGAACACAAATCATTGCTCAGGAAAATGAACAAGAGGAAGATGGCGAGCGCATCATGATCGGTGATTTAAAAATTCTTCCAGATCATTATGAGGCCTACTTTAATCAAGAGCAGCTTGAGCTTACTCCGAAAGAATTTGAGTTATTATTATATTTGGCAAAATACAAAGGACGGGTATTAACTCGTGATCAGCTGCTAAGTGCAGTGTGGAATTATGATTTTGCCGGAGATACGCGAATTGTAGATGTTCACATCAGCCATTTGCGTGAGAAAATTGAGCACAATACGCGAAAACCTGTTTATATAAAAACGATTAGAGGATTAGGATATAAGCTGGAGGAACCAAAGGTAGATGAATAAATTTCGTTCAAGGCTACTTTTGGCTCTATTAGTACTTATTATTATTGTATTAGTAGGTCTTGGCCTGCTGCTGGGACAGTTGTTTAAAAACTTTTATTTTCAGACGTTTCAAGAGCGAATGGAAAAAGAGGCAAAGCTTGTAGAAATGTACATTAGCGAAGAAGGTATCACAAGTCCTGCTTTAAAATCTAAAGTTGATCAAATCAGCCATTCGTTAAGTGTACGAACGACTATCGTTCAAAAAGACGGAAAAATATTAGTTGACTCAAATCCAGGCAGCAAGCAGCAAAGAATCGAAAAAAGTATCGTAATCCAACAAGTATTAAAAAAGCAGTTAAACAGTAAAAAAAGCTTTGATCAAATTAAAGAAGATTATGACTTATATTACTATGGTATCCCGCTGATTATAGAAGGTAAGCAAGAGGGATTTGTTGTGCTGAGTACATCGTTTGATTCATTAAAACAGGTAAATCAGCAAATTTGGGGCCTTCTTATTGGAAGCTTAGGTCTAGCTTTGATTGTGATTTTACTTTTAGGTGTAAAGATTATGGGACGCTATACCCGTCCTATTGAATCGGCAACCAAAGTGGCTATGGAACTTGCAAAAGGGAATTATAAAGCTCGTACATATGAAGATTATGTAGATGAAACAGGGATGCTGAGTCAGTCTATTAACGCACTTGCTCGTAATCTGCAAGAGTCTATCACTAATCAAGAAATGCAGCAGGACAGGCTGCGCACGCTAATTGAAAATATGGGAAGCGGCATGCTTCTTATTGATAGTCGAGGCTATATAAACTTAGTGAATCGAGCTTATAAAGAGCAGTTTCATATACATCCGGATGACTTCCTTTATCATTTGTATTACGAGGTATTTGAGCATAGAGAAATCATTAAGCTTGTGGAAAAAATATTTATGACGGAAGTAAAGGTTCGAAAACAAGTGGTCCTGCCTTTAAATATTGAACGAAGATATTTTGATGTTTACGGAGCGCCGATTATTGGCTTAAACGATGAATGGAAAGGGATTGTGCTTGTTTTTCATGATATTACCGAGCTAAAAAAACTAGAACAAGTTCGCCGTGACTTTGTAGCGAATGTGTCTCATGAACTAAAAACTCCTATTACGTCTATAAAAGGGTTTAGTGAGACATTGTTAGACGGTGCCATGGAAGATCCACAGCTGCGTCAGCAGTTTCTATCGATCATTTTAACGGAAAGTCAGCGCATGGAGAGCTTGATTCAAGATCTTTTAGATTTGTCTAAAGTTGAACAGCAAGGCTTTAAACTAAGCATTCATTCAGTAGATTTGAATACGCTTCTTTACGAAGTGACGACCGTGCTATCAAACCGAGCAACTGAAAAAGAAATCACGCTAACGTTAGATACGCTTCCAGAAGAAGCGTGGATTGATGGTGACAGTCAGCGCCTTATGCAAGTGTTTGTTAACTTAATCGGCAATGCGCTCATGTATACAATGCCTGGAGGAACTGTTCACGTTTCGCTTGAAGAGGAAGAAGAAACGATTACGGTTCATGTTCAAGATACAGGTATCGGTATTGATTCTGATGAAATTTCACGTATTTTTGAGCGCTTTTACCGAGTAGATAAGGCAAGAAGCCGTAATTCCGGAGGAACAGGTCTTGGATTAGCAATTGTTAAACATCTTGTTGAAGCTCATAAAGGGGAAATTGAAGTGAAAAGTGAAGTCAATAAAGGGACAACTTTTTCGGTGAAGCTGCACAAGTATTTGCCGCAGATGTAAAATGTTTACGTTCCTTTTACAATTTATTTAATGTAGCTTAATAATTAATTGATACAATTTTTCATGGAAACCCCTTCATCCAAGGAGCCAATGTGTAAGGCGAAAATAGCTTTAACCGTGCTATTTTCGCCGATTCTTTTTGACAATTTCTATCCATTCACATGTTACACCGCCTAAAATAACTAGGCGGTGTTTTTATTTTATGATGTACAGATCTTATCACCACATGAAAATAAAACGTTGAACTCAAGATTACTTTTTGTCCTTAAAGCTTATTGTTTGCTAAAATAAAGGTAAGATAAGAAGAGAGCGAAATGGAGGAACATGAATGACACAAAAACTAGTATTAATTGACGGGAATAGTATTGCCTACCGTGCATTTTTTGCTTTGCCGCTTTTAAACAATGATAAAGGAATACATACAAATGCCATATATGGCTTTACTACAATGCTGACACGTATCTTAGAGGAAGAGAAGCCGACACATTTACTTGTGGCATTTGATGCAGGGAAAACAACGTTTCGCCACAAAACATTTACAGAATACAAAGGAGGAAGACAAAAGACGCCTCCTGAACTTTCAGAGCAGTTTCCCTTTATTCGTGAGTTATTAGATGCATATGGGATTAAGCGCTATGAACTGCCTGATTATGAAGCAGATGATATTATTGGTACGCTTTCAAAACAAGCTGAACAAAAAGGAATGGCCGTAAAAGTCATTTCTGGTGATAAAGATTTACTTCAGCTTGTGTCAGAACATGTAACCGTAGATATTACGAGAAAAGGAATTACGGATGTCGATTCCTATACGCCTGCAGCCATTGATGAGAAGTATGGTATTACGGCTGCACAAATTATTGATATGAAAGGCCTTATGGGGGACAGCTCAGATAATATCCCAGGCGTGCCCGGAGTCGGCGAAAAAACAGCCTTAAAGTTATTAAAAGAGTTCGAAACGGTTGAAAATGTATTAAAATCTATCGATCAAGTCAGCGGTAAAAAATTAAAAGAAAAGCTAGAAGATAATCGTGAATCAGCTATCATGAGTAAAAAGCTTGCAACTATTTATTGCGAAGCGCCTCTTGAAGTATCTGTAGAAGATGCAAAGTATGACGGGTTTGAATCTTCAAAGGTCATCTCATTATTTAAAGAGCTTGGGTTTAATTCTTTGCTTGCTAAATTTGGTGAATCAGCAGAAGAGGAAGCAGATTTTGAAGAACTAACGTTTGAAGTAGCGCAGGAAGTTCACGATGATATGTTAACAAGCGAAGCAGCTCTGATCGTAGAAGGGTATGAAGAAAACTACCATCACAATCAGCTGCTCGGTTTTGGAATCAGCAACAAAAATGGCCACTATTTTATTGATAAAGATACAGCTCTTTCATCTTCTAAATTTAAAGCATGGTTAGAAGATGGACGTGTAAAAAAGACGGTGTTTAATGGGAAACGTACGATTGTATCGTTAAAATGGGCGGGGCATGAAATTAAAGGAATTGAACATGATGTAATGATTGCTTCTTACATCTTGAATCCTGCTGAGGCAAATGATGACCTAGCGACAATTGCAAAATTAAAAGGATACCATCAAGTGCAATCAGATGAAGCTGTGTATGGAAAAGGAGCTAAGCGAAGTATTGCAGAAGCTGATCAGCTAGCTGAGCATGTTATAAGAAAAGCAGCCGCCGTAGCTTATTTAAAAGAAGTGCTAGAAAAAGAATTGGTAGAAAATGAACAGTTTGAGCTGTTTGAGAAGCTTGAAATGCCTCTTGCCATTGTCCTTGCTGATATGGAATATCAAGGGGTGAAAATTGACCGCGCGCGTTTGGATGAAATGGGCGAAGATCTTCGAGAACAGCTTGAAAAAATTGAAGCGAAAATCTACGAATACGCTGGACAAGAATTCAATATTAATTCGCCAAAGCAGCTAGGAGTTGTTCTTTTTGAAAAAATGCAGCTTCCAGTCATAAAGAAAACAAAAACAGGCTATTCCACATCAGCTGATGTATTAGAGCAATTAGCTAGTACCCATGATATTATCCCAGAGATTTTACAATACCGTCAGCTAGGAAAATTACAGTCTACGTATATTGAAGGATTAAAAAAGGTTATTCATGAAAGCGATGGAAAAGTTCATACCCGCTTTAATCAAACATTAACTCAAACGGGAAGGCTAAGCTCAGTAGATCCTAACTTGCAAAACATCCCGATTCGTCTTGAAGAAGGCAAAAAAATAAGAGGTGCGTTTGTGCCTTCACAGCCTGATTGGTTAATATTTGCGGCGGATTATTCACAAATTGAGCTGCGCGTACTGGCTCATATTGCAGATGATGAAAAGCTAATCGATGCGTTTAAGCATGACTTAGATATCCATACGAAAACAGCGATGGATGTGTTCCACGTCGAAAGAGAAGAAGTAACGTCGAATATGCGCCGTCAGGCTAAAGCAGTTAACTTTGGAATCGTCTATGGCATCAGTGATTACGGTTTATCGCAAAGTTTAGGAATTACAAGAAAAGCAGCGGCTACTTTTATTGAACGCTATTTAAAAAGCTTCCCTGGTGTACAGGAGTATATGGATACGATTGTACGAGATGCAAAAGAAAAGGGATATGTAACAACGCTCTTGCACCGCCGACGTTACTTGCCTGAAATCACGAGCCGAAACTTTAACCTCCGCAGCTTCGCTGAGCGTACGGCTATGAATACGCCTATCCAAGGGACGGCAGCTGATATTATAAAAAAAGCAATGATTGAAATGGATAAGCGCTTAAAAGATGAAAACCTTCAGGCTAAGCTGCTGCTTCAAGTACACGATGAGCTGATTTTTGAAGCCCCAGAAGAAGAAATTAAAATTTTAGAGAAAATCGTACCAGAAGTAATGGAGAACGCTTTAGAGCTAGAAGTTCCATTGAAAGTAGATTATTCTTACGGAAAGACTTGGTACGAAGCAAAGTAGTGGAAAAGGATGTGACAAACGTGCCAGAATTACCAGAAGTTGAAACCGTCAGACGTACGTTAATTGAATTAGCCAGTGGAAAGACCATTGAGCGTGTAACAGTTAAATGGCCTAATATTATCAAACGCCCTGAACAAGTTGAACAGTTTTGCGATGCGCTTGTTGGACAAACCATTCGAGATGTTGAACGAAGAGGTAAATTTTTGAAAATTGTGCTCGATGATTATACGATGGTTTCTCATTTGCGTATGGAAGGTAAATATGCTCTCCATGAGAATGCAGAAGAACCAGATAAGCATGTACACGTCTTTTTTCACTTCACGGATGGAACGGAATTGCGATACCGGGATGTAAGGAAATTTGGCACTATGCACTTATTTAAAAAGGGAGAGGAAGATCTGTTTCCTCCTCTTATTGGCCTTGGACCTGAACCGTTTGACGAAACATTTAATCCTAGTCAATTAAAAATGAGAATCGGAAAAACCTCTCGAAAAATCAAGCCGGTTTTACTCGATCAAAATGTCGTGGTTGGGCTTGGAAATATTTATGTAGATGAAGCACTGTTTCGCGCAGGGATTCATCCTGAACGAGTGGCCAGCCAATTAACAGACGAAGAGTATGAAAAATTGTACAAAGAAATTGTAGCGACTCTTCAAGAAGCTGTGAAACAAGGAGGCAGCACAATTCGCACATATGTAAATACACAGGGACAAATAGGCATGTTTCAGCAGCAGCTTTATGTGTACGGAAGAAAAGGCGAATCCTGTAAAATGTGCGGTACCCCAATTGAAAAATTTGTTGTAGGCGGTAGAGGAACACATATCTGCCCAAATTGTCAGCCGGCTAAAAAATAACAATGGATGGGCTCCTTTCATATACTACGTATAGACAGAAAGGAAAGGAGTCCTCTCATCATGATAACATTTTCTTTACTTATTCTTGCTTTTGCCGTAAGTCTTGACAGCTTTAGCGTTGGCCTGACATACGGACTTCGAAAGGTGAAAATCCCGCTGAAATCCATTTTTATTATTTCATGTTGCTCAGCATTTTCTTTAATGTTTTCTATGTTTTTAGGAAAAGTACTTACGCATCTATTTTCAGTGGATGTACTAAATAAAGTAGGCGGAGGTATTCTTGTTCTGCTTGGGATGTGGATTTTATACCAGTTTTTTTGTCCGGCAGATTCACCTCGAGTGAAAGAAGAAAAAACATTAGTAAAAATTGAAATTAAGTCAATTGGCCTAGTCATTAACGTATTAAAAAAGCCAATTGCAGCAGATTTAGATAATTCAGGTTCCATCAATGGTATTGAAGCATTTATACTTGGAATTGCATTATCTCTTGATGCATTTGGAGCGGGGTTTGGAGCGGCTTTATTAGGTTATTCGCCGTATGCTCTAGCAATTGCTGTAGCTCTTATGAGTTCTCTTTTTTTAAGTGCGGGCATACAATTTGGCAAGGTTTTTTCACGTTTATCATGGATGAAAATGTTCTCATTTGTACCAGGAGTTCTGCTCATTATTTTAGGTATTTTTAGATTTTAAATAAAGAGATAAAGGAGAGGCCGATGTCAATTGTAATTGGATTAACAGGCGGAATTGCAAGCGGGAAAAGTACGGTAACCGGAATGCTACGAGATATCAATATTCCAGTAATCGACGCTGATCACATTGCAAAAGAAGTCGTAGAACCAGGAAAAGAAGCATACAAACAAATTGTCGAGACGTTCGGCCGTTCTATTCTTCACGAGAACGCGGAGATCAATCGAGCGGCTTTAGGGGAAATTGTGTTTTATCAAGAGGAAGAACGTAAAAAGTTGAATGCAATTGTACATCCTGCCGTAAGAAAAGAAATGCTTTCTCAAAAGGAAAGCTATATAGAGGAAGGTTACGAAGCCGTTGTATTAGATATTCCGCTGCTGTTTGAAAGCGATTTGACACATTTAGTCGATAAAGTAGTAGTTGTATATGTCGATGAGTCTGTGCAGCTAGAAAGGTTAAAGTCGCGTAATAGCCTCTCGACGGAGGATGCTTATGCGCGTATCCATGCACAGCTGCCTTTGATTCAAAAAGTAGCCTTAGCCGATGCGGTGATCAATAACAACGGTCCTGTGGAAGAAACAAAACAACAGCTTTTAAGTATATTAGCCCTATGGCTAGATTAAAGAGTGAATGATTGCATTCACTCTTTTTTTATTGGGAATATTTAAGGGCTTCTAAAAAAGAATGTGTTAAATATCTGTTCTCGCTATATACATATAGTAAAACTTAATTAAAATAATTTATTAAAAAAAATTAATATTATTCACTTTTTAAATATTTATGTTATACTATTCAATATAAAAAGTTAAATAGTATAACACATATAGAGAGGGGTATAGCCATGAAAGCACGTATTGCCATTAATGGTTTTGGGAGAATAGGAAGAATGGTGTTTCGCACAGCGATTATAGAGGAGAATTTAGATATTATTGCAATAAATGCATCTTATCCAGCAGAAACGTTAGCACATTTAATCAAATATGACTCTATACACGGAGCATTTAATGGAGATGTCAAATGTGATGATGATGCGCTAATTGTTAACGGTAAAAGAATTCAGCTATTAAATTCACGTGATCCGCTGAATTTGCCTTGGAAAGAGCTTGGGATTGATCTAGTTGTTGAAGCAACGGGAAAATTTAATTCAAGAGAAAAAGCGCAGTTACATATTGAAGCAGGTGCGAAAAAAGTTGTCTTAACGGCACCGGGTAAACAAGAAGATATCACTATTGTGATGGGCGTAAATGAACGAGAGTTTGATGTGAATCAGCATAACATTATTTCCAATGCCTCTTGTACGACAAATTGTCTAGCTCCAGTTGTCAAGGTACTAGACGAAGCGTTCACAATTGAAAACGGTTTAATGACGACCGTTCATGCATATACAAATGATCAAAAGAATATCGATAATCCGCATAAAGATTTGCGAAGAGCTCGTGCGTGTGCTCAATCAATTATTCCTACAACCACTGGAGCAGCCAAGGCACTTTCATTAGTTCTTCCTCATTTAAAAGGAAAACTTCATGGGATGGCGCTTCGTGTGCCAACGCCGAACGTATCGCTTGTCGATTTAGTTGTGGATGTAAGGAAACCTGTGACGATGGAAGATGTTAATTTAGCGTTTATTAAAGCTGCTGAAGGACCATTAAAGAATATTTTAAATTTAACAATGGAACCACTCGTATCAATTGACTTTAATACAAATCCTCATTCAGCTATTGTAGATGGACTATCCACGATCGTAATGGAAGATCATAAAATTAAAGTGTTAGCTTGGTACGATAACGAGTGGGGCTACTCGCAGCGCGTAGTCGATTTGGTAAGATATATTGCTGCAGAAATGCGTAATGGATCAAAAATAAGAGTAAGCTAAGAAAGCTATTGATTGCTTTTAAAAAAACAGGGAGCTGTCGCCCTGTTTTTTTTGTTTTTATTCAAAAGAATAGGGAAAAGCAATAAGATAAGCATGCAAAGGAGTGTTTATTTTCCTCAATTTTAATAAAAAATTAATAGTCGTTTAGCAGCTTTTACACACTGTCTCACGAGAATACAGGGGTAATTTGTATAGGTCTATCTGCAAGAACAATCTTTAATAAAATCAAAACACGTATTGCAAAATAAATGTAAACAAAGTATACTATGTTTCGTGAACTTCTTGTGTACCTTTCGGTGATGTGGCTACTTAAAGGGTTAGGACCTCTTTGGACTAACTTTCCCCCGTGGTAGTTAACATGCTATATGGCGAAAGAACTTCATGTTTAACGATTAAAAATTGTTAAAGGGGGAAATATCATTATGGAAACAATGGGTCGTCATGTCATCTCAGAATTATGGGGATGCGATTTCGATAAGTTAAATGATATTGATTATATTGAAAAAACGTTTGTTGATGCAGCTTTAAAATCTGGTGCGGAAGTTCGCGAAGTAGCGTTCCATAAATTTGCACCTCAAGGTGTAAGTGGCGTTGTTATTATTTCAGAATCACATTTAACGATTCACAGCTTCCCAGAGCATGGTTATGCAAGTATCGATGTTTATACTTGTGGTCATTTAGATCCTACAATCGCAGCAGATTATATTGCAGATGCTCTAAGTGCACAGACACGTGAAACAATTGAATTACCACGTGGAATGGGTCCTGTTCAGGTAAAACAAACTAAAGCGAATGCACTTTAATAGTGTCGATTGATTACGTAAGTTAAGAGGTGTATTACACACCTCTTTTTGGTATATAAATTTTTAATACGCAAACACAAAGGGGATAAGAACATGGGGGTAGTACAAGCAGTTAAATCTTTATTTTCTAATCATGTAGAAACAAGCGATCACCATTCAGATCCGACTCTAAAAACGCATTATTACAAAACAACGGCCGGGAATGCATTTAAGCAAGTTCATGAAATGTTGAAGCACATGCAAGGGATAGAGATACTTGCTGCATATGAAGAGCGAGGAGAGATTAGCTTAAACGTTGTAAAAGGAAGAAAAGCTTTTGTTGTGATTACCATTATTAACGTACGTCCTCTTGAAACCGCTATCGATTTTTCTGCTACAACAGAATCAAAAGTGGTGCCGGTTGATTTTGGTTTTAGTAAAGAACTTGTACGTACGCTTTATAAGAGCTTTGATCAAAAACTTATTCCTCTTTCTTCGTAAGTTCCTTATCATTTTTGAATTTCAGGAAATAAAATGGGGAAATTCCTTTTCCTTTACTTGTATTCAAGCCTTGTTTTCTATAAGATGGAATAAAGCAAATCCTTTAATACAGCATCGTGTTTGTTAAAGGAAATGATGATAAAAATCATAATAAATGGTGAATAGCCGACTAACATAGATGGAAATTAACTTATATAAGAGAAAACAAAAAGAAAAACAAGGTTTATTATTGGAGCTGAGAATATGAAGTGCCCATCCTGTCATTACAATGGAACGAGAGTGCTGGACTCGCGCCCTGTAGAAGAAGGCCGCTCTATTCGTAGAAGACGTGAATGCGAAGAGTGTCACTATCGTTTTACAACTTTTGAGAAAGTAGAAGAACTTCCGTTAATTGTTGTAAAAAAAGATGGAGCGAGAGAAGAGTTCAGCAAAGACAAAATCCTTCGAGGGTTAATCAAGGCGTGCGAAAAACGCCAAGTAAGCTTAAAACAATTAGAAGATACCGTACACGATATTGAAACAGAGCTGCGCAGTCAGGGTACATCAGAGGTGCAGTCAGATGTGGTAGGAGAAATGGTGATGGAGCGATTAGCTGCTATCGATGAAGTCTCTTATGTTCGATTTGCTTCTGTATACCGACAATTTAAAGACATCAATGTATTTATTGATGAATTAAAAGATTTAATTAAGAAGGAACGACTGTAAAAGAGCTATTGAAGTATTCTTTAGGCTCTTTTTTTGTCATTTCTATTACTTTAAAAGTAGGTAGGGAACGACATGAAAGAACAACATTGGAAAGAAATGATACCGGTCGATCGTTATGTTGTTCGTTCGAACGGCATACTGCAGGAATACGACCGAAAGATTTTAACCATGCTCTATCAGCCGTTGGTGGGTACAACGTGCTTTGGTCTGTATATGACGTTATGGAGCGAGCTGGAACAAGATCGTTTATGGGGGAAAGAGTCTACGCATCATCATCTAATGTCAATGATGCAAATTAATTTGAAAGCTATTTACCATGAGCGGTTAAAATTAGAAGGCATTGGTTTGTTAAAAACATATATTAAGGAAGAAGATGATGTTCGTGTGTTTATTTATGAGCTCATTCCTCCTCTGACGCCCCATCAGTTTTTTAACGATGGCGTGTTAAATGTATATTTATATAACCGACTCGGAAAATCTATCTTTCAAAAAGTAAAAAATTATTTTTCTGATTCACTCGTCGATGACCAATCGTTCAAAGATGTGACGCATTCATTTAACGATGTATTTAAATCGGTTAAAGCAACAGAGCTGGCTCCAAGTTTTCAGTCTGAAAGCAAGGATGTATTTTCTCCCGATGCTCAAACGGACTTTGTGGATTCCTCCAAACGCGCTTCTATTGAGATGAGCCTGGATTCCTTTGATTTTGATTTATTTTTAGCAGGTCTAACAGATTCAATGATTTCAAAAAGGTCCATTACATCTAAAGTAAAACAAGCGATTGAAAAGCTAGCCTTTTTATACGGTATTGATCCTCTTCAAATGAAAAATGTGGTGCTCGATTCGCTAAATGAGAACGATCAAGTTGATATTGAATTGCTTAGAAAAGCAGCGCAGTCCTTTTACCAATTTGAAAATGGAGAAGCACTTCCAAATCTAAGCGAACAAATTCAGCCGCCTATGCTTCGTACCATGCAGGAAAAGCAGCCGCAGACAAAGGAAGAGCAGCTTATTCAACAGCTTGAAGTGACCTCTCCTCGACAGCTTTTGATCGAGTTTTCCGGGGGAGCAGAGCCTTCAAAAGCAGATTTGCAAATGATCGAAGAAGTGATGTTTAACCAAAAGCTTTCACCAGGGGTAGTAAATGTTCTGATTTACTACGTGATGCTGAGATCCGATATGAAATTATCTAAGAGCTATGTAGAGAAAATTGCTGGACACTGGGCGCGCAAAAAGGTACAAACTGTTCAAGATGCCATGAATTTAGCTAAAAATGAACAGAAAGAATATCAGAATTGGACCGAAGCAAAGCAAAATAAAAAAACGGCTGGACGAAAAATTGTGCGTAAAGAAATGGTACCAGAGTGGCTGAGCGATGAAGAAAAAGAAGAGAAAAAGCAGCCTTCAAAAGAAGTGGATGGATTTGAAGAAGAAAAACGAAAGCTACAAGAAGAGCTCAAGCAGTTAGATCAAGAGCTAAAACAAAAGCATAAAGAATAAAAAGCAGGTATGATAGAGATGAGGTGAAAAAGATGAAGCCTATCAATGATTCACTAAATCAGTTGGTGAACAAAAAGGATTTTAAAGCACGCTTAGAAGCATTAAGAAACAGTATTCTATCTAATCCCGAAGTTAAAACGTTTCTGCAAGAGCATCGCCATGAGTTAGATGAGCAAATGGTTGACCGAGGTCTGATGAAGATGCATGAATTTATCGACCAAAGCAAATGCTGTGACAAGTGTCCTTCTCTGCAAAGCTGTGTCAATATGGTGAAGGGGTATCACCCTCAGCTGGTTGTAAAAGGCCGTAATATTGATTTACAGTATGAACGCTGTCCTAGAAAAGTACAAGAAGATGAGCGGAAAGAACAAGAATCTTTTATTCAGTGTATGTACGTGCCCAAAGAAATTTTACAGGCAACGATGTCTGATATTGAAATTGAGCAGGGAAGATTTGAAGCCATTAAACTAGTAAGAGATTTTGTTCGAGAATATGAGCCAAATAAGAAAATGAAAGCTTTATATTTACACGGTTCGTTTGGTGTGGGGAAAACGTATTTTCTTGGAGCAATTGCCAATGCGTTAGCCGAAAAGAAAGTGAAGTCCACAATTTTATACGTCCCGGAGTTTTTGCGTGAGTTAAAAGGTTCGTTTCAAGATCAAAGCTTTAATGAGAAAATAGAGTATGTTAAAAAAGTACCGGTTCTTATGCTTGATGATCTCGGAGCAGAATCCGTAACGAGCTGGATGCGAGACGATGTGCTCGGAACCATTTTACAATTCCGCATGCTCGAAAATTTGCCGACATTTTTCAGCTCGAATTTAAATTTTAAAGAGCTTCAACATCATTTGACTTATACCCAAAGAGGCGAGCAGGAAGAGCTAAAAGCCGCTCGTGTCATGGAACGAATTAAGTCTCTAGCCATTCCTGTTGAAATGAATGGAGAGAATAAACGAAATAGATGAGCAGGTCGTTTTACATTTCTTGTAACGACTTGCTCATTTTTTTGCATGTTGCCCCATATACATTAATAAAGCGTGTCCAAAGGGGGGCTATGAGGAATGAAAATATTCTTTAAATATGTAGAAGACGCAGTCATTGTATATGAGTCTTTATGCGCGAAGCGAAGCGCTTTATCATATGGTTCACAGTGCTTGAAGCTGGTGAATAATCAGCTTTTAGTCATTGATGAGACATACAATAGAGAGGCCATTTTACAAGACATGGTGATACCGGTATTAACGCACGTAATTTTAAAAAAGAAAGAAAAAAAGATGATGGTAAACATATTAAAAGAACAATTTTTCTATTCAGAAGAGGAAGAACAAGATTTGCTGCTTCAAATTATGGGGGGGATTATGGAAGGAGAGAGAGGCGAAATTCCGCAAAAAACATTTTCTCTTCCAAGAGAATTACTTATCCGCCAGGCTCTTCAAGATTTCTTCATTCATAATGTAACATTCACCTTTGAGTCTTTTCTCCAATTCCGTTTAAAAGAATATCAAGAGCGGCTGCGCTATTATGCCGAGCTGGCGATTGATGAATATAAGCTTGAACAAGACTATCAAATTCTTATTCATCAGCTGCGTCAAGCAGCTAATGAAAGACAGTCATCTACAGGTAACGTGTATGTAATGCACGTGAATAAAAACAAGTTTGTGTTGTACGACCACAACAGTAGATATGTTCCTGAACGTGAATGTGCAGCTCTAGCAGAGGCCTTTTTATCTGAACAAGAATCATTATACATAGACTCAACTATTATCGCGCCTTTGCTAAGTTTATCTCCAGCTGCTATTCATCTGTATAGCGACCAGCATGATCATGATTTTGTTTATACCATTCAAAATATCTTCCAAGAAAAAGTTATGTTATACGAAAAAAATGAATTTCCTTTTGATCAAAAGCAAAATATAACGTGAAAGGTTGATTTCTATTTTGAAAATGAATATAATAAATGCATATTGAAAAACAGCTATATGTTACAAGTTATGATGAGGACATGAGTCTATATTTACGGTTTGTAGAGAGGGAGATCTAGGCTGAAAATCTCCTAACACGGAATATATTCTTACCACCTCTAAACTTCAGTAGTAAACGAGCAGAGCCTCTAGTAATTACTGACGGAATTTCCGTTATAAAACCTCGAGCCGCTTCGGGTTCTTTGGGTTATCCAAGATACGAAGAGGAAACAAGGGTGGTACCGCGTGTATACACAACTCGTCCCTTTTGATAAGGGACGAGTTTTTTGTTTTTACAAAAAGTTTATTCAGTTATGTTAAAGGAGTGGAAAGTTGTGTCAGAAGTAATCAAAATGACATTCCCTGATGGAGCTGTTAAAGAGTATCCAAAAGGATCATCAACAGAAGATATTGCGGCTTCTATTAGCCCGGGATTAAAGAAAAAAGCATTAGCAGGCAAAGTAAACGGCGAGCTGCTGGATTTACGTACGCCAATCGAAGAAGATGGCAGTCTTGAAATCATTACGCAAGATGCTCCTGAAGCGCTTGAAATTATGCGTCACAGTACAGCGCATTTAATGGCTCAAGCAATCAAACGTTTATACAAAGATACAAAAGTACAGCTAGGTGTAGGGCCGGTTATCGAAAACGGTTTTTACTATGACATCGATATGGAAGAATCAATTACTCCTGAAGATTTAGGTAAAATTGAAAAAGAAATGAAAAAAATCGTTAATTCAAATATTGAAATTGAACGAAAAGAAGTTTCTCGTGAAGAAGCCATTCAACTTTTTAAAGAAGTTGGCGATGAACTGAAGCTTGAATTGATCGATGCGATTCCAGCAGGTGAAAAGGTTACGATTTACCAACAAGGCGAATTCTTTGACCTTTGCCGAGGTGTGCACGTGCCGTCAACAGGCAAAATTAAAGAATTTAAACTATTAAGCGTGGCGGGTGCTTATTGGCGCGGAGACAGCGATAATCAAATGCTGCAGCGTATTTACGGTACAGCATTCTTTACAAAAGCAGATTTAGACGAGCATCTTCGTCTTCTTGAAGAAGCAAAAGAACGTGATCACCGTAAACTTGGTAAAGAGCTAAACTTATTTACAAATTCTCAAAAAGTAGGACAAGGTCTGCCTTTATGGCTTCCAAAAGGTGCGACGATCCGCCGTATTATCGAGCGTTATATCGTAGATAAAGAAGTAAGCCTTGGTTATCAGCACGTTTACACTCCAGTGCTCGGAAGTGTAGAACTTTACAAAACGTCTGGTCACTGGGAGCACTACCAAGATGACATGTTCCCTGCAATGGAAATGGATAACGAAGACCTGGTTCTTCGTCCGATGAACTGTCCTCATCACATGATGGTTTACAAACAAGGTATTCACAGCTATCGTGAGCTTCCAATCCGTATTGCTGAGCTTGGAACGATGCACCGCTACGAAATGTCAGGAGCATTATCAGGACTTCAGCGTGTTCGAGGCATGACGCTAAATGATGCGCATATCTTTGTACGTCCCGACCAAATCAAAGAAGAATTTATTCGTGTAGTTCGCTTAGTTGAAGCGGTTTATAAAGATTTTGGATTTGAAAATTATTCATTCCGTCTATCTTACCGTGACCCTGCAGATACAGAAAAATACTTTGATGATGATGCAATGTGGGAAAAAGCACAAAGCATGTTAAAAGACGCAATGGATGAGCTTGACCTTGATTATTATGAAGCTGAAGGCGAAGCGGCATTCTACGGTCCAAAACTAGACGTTCAAGTTAAAACAGCGCTTGGTAAAGAAGAGACGCTATCTACGGTTCAATTGGATTTCTTACTTCCTGAACGATTTGATTTAACGTATGTAGGAGAAGACGGAAAACAACATCGACCGGTTGTTATTCACCGCGGCGTGGTGTCAACAATGGAACGTTTTGTAGCTTTCTTAATCGAAGAATACAAAGGAGCTTTCCCAACGTGGTTAGCACCTGTACAAGTTCAAGTGATTCCGGTATCACCTACCGTTCACCTTGAGTATGCAAAAGAAGTGCAAGAACAGCTTCAGCTGGCGGGTATTCGTGTGGAACTTGATTCTCGCGATGAGAAAATCGGCTATAAAATCCGTGAGGCTCAAATGCAAAAAATTCCTTATATGCTTGTTGTAGGGGATAAAGAAGTAGAAGATAAAGCAGTAAACGTACGTAAATACGGTGAGCAGAATTCAGAAACAGTGGACTTCCAAGCCTTTTTACAAAATGTAAAAGCAGAAGCATCTCGCTAATGAAAAAAGCAGAGAATTGAAATTCTCTGCTTTTTTATCTAACATTTATAAAAAACTGTTGCATAAATGTTTTTCCTTTGATACAATAATTTTTGTTGTGAAAAAAGAACGAAATCATTGACTTTTGTCTTTGTTGATACTATAATAGCTTAAGTAATTGAATACTTGTTTATACAGAAGAAGAAGCACCCGCTTCTCACCTGAGTGACGCATAGAGCAGTTAGCAGGTACATCGTATCTTAATTAAAACGATAGAAGTGTGGGTGCAGTATGTACTCACACTTTTTTGTGTGAGTTAATAATCGGTCTAAGCAAGCGTATTCGCTCATTAAACCTTGGAGGTGGCTACTTATTAGCAAGGACATGATGGTAAACGAGGGCATTCGAGCTCGCGAAGTTCGTCTAATTGATCAAAACGGTGAACAATTAGGAATTAAATCAAAAAATGAAGCATTAGAAATTGCTTCACGAGTAAATCTTGACTTAGTAATGGTTGCTGCAAATGCGAAACCGCCGGTATGTCGTATTATGGACTACGGTAAATTCCGCTATGAGCAACAACGTAAAGAAAGAGAGGCTCGTAAAAACCAAAAAGTTGTAAACTTAAAAGAAGTTCGTTTAAGTCCAACAATTGATGAACATGATTTTAACACTAAACTTCGTAACGCACGCAAGTTCCTTGAAAAAGGTGACAAAGTGAAAGCGTCTATTCGCTTTAAAGGTCGTGCCATTACTCATAAAGGGATTGGCCAAAAAGTACTTGAACGTTTTTCACAAGCTTGCGAAGATGTAAGTTCAGTTGAATCGGCTCCTAAAATGGAAGGCCGCAGCATGTTCTTAGTCTTGGCACCTAAAAACGAAAAGTAATAGAACGAGGAGGAACACCCCATGCCAAAAATGAAAACACATCGTGGCGCTGCAAAGCGTTTCAAAAAGACTGGAAGCGGTAAATTAAAACGTGCTCGTGCTTATACAAGCCATTTATTCGCTAACAAATCTACAAAACAAAAGCGTAAATTACGTAAAGGTTCTTTAGTAAGCAAAGGTGACTTCAAACGTATCCGTCACTTATTAGATAACATTAAGTAATTTGGGTTGAGATAGAAACAATACAGGAGGTAAACAATTATGCCACGCGTAAAAGGCGGTACAGTAACACGCAAACGTCGTAAAAAAGTTTTAAAATTAGCTAAAGGTTTCTTCGGTTCGAAGCATAGATTATATAAAGTTGCTAATCAGCAAGTTATGAAATCTCACATGTATGCTTATCGTGACCGTCGTCAGAAAAAACGTGACTTCCGTAAATTATGGATCACACGTATTAATGCAGCTGCTCGTATGAACGGTCTTTCTTACAGCCGTTTAATGCACGGTTTAAAATTAGCAGGTATTGAAGTTAACCGCAAAATGCTTGCTGACTTAGCTGTAGCTGATGAAAAAGCATTTGCTGAATTAGCAACTGCTGCTAAAAAAGGCTTAGATAAGTAATGAATATAAAGTCTCGTCATCTTTAGATGATGAGGCTTTTTTGCTATCGGAGGACCTATCATGAATGAACTGCTGCTTACCTATTTTATTGCTATTAATATAGTAGGGGTAGGAATGATGTATAGAGATAAACAAAAAGCGAAAAGACATGAGTGGAGAATTGCCGAAAGCACACTGTGGACGGTAGCTGCTATCGGAGGAGCTCTTGGAGGACTGATTGGTATGTATTGCTATCGTCATAAAACGAAGCATACATCGTTTACAGTAGGTTTTCCTATTCTTGCTGCTCTTGATTTACTTTTCTTTTTTGTTATCAGCTGAGCACAAATGATTTTGTGCTCAGTGTAAAAATTCTCGAACGGGGCTTTTCCAGCGAATAGGAGCATTTGGATACATTTCGTGTACGTGGCTTTCCAGCAGCTTGAAATCTTGTTTTTGCAGTTCATGTAATCGAGATGGATCTGTTAACACCATTGTAATTGACAAAGATTCTGGTTCATTGGGATTGCTGTATTTTTCTCCTTCAAATAAAATACCTTTATACGTTAGTAGAAAATTTTTGCGGATATTCGTTTTTTCGTCAACGACAAAAAATTGCTGATGTTCCTGAGCTGCTACAAGCTTCCGCTTTGGACTGCGAAAATGCTGAACCAGCTTTAATAGTGTGTAAGCAACAAGCGCGAAAATGAACACGCGAACGATAACAATAACAAACATAACGCTCCCTCCTTTACAAGGCACAGTTTTCTTACTTTACGTTCGAGTTTCTAAAAAGTTTCATGATTTTTGATATAATTTCTTTATTGGTTTAAAAAGAAGAAGATATACATAATTACAGGAGTGATTACATTGAATTTACAACAGCTATTTACCATGCAGCGCCAGCTGGATCAGCATATAGAGGATAAGCATGAGCTTCAAAAGGAAGATTTGATTCCGAGAAAGCTTTTAGCACTGCTTGTCGAAATGGGAGAGCTGGCAAACGAAACGCGCTGCTTCAAATTTTGGAGCGTCAAACCTCCGGCTGAAGACGCTGTTATTTTAGAAGAATTTGTGGACGGCGTACATTTTATCCTTTCTTTAGGGATTGAAAAAGGATACGATGATTTAACTGAGTTACCAAATGCAAAAGCAAGTGATTCAAAAACAGCACAATTTTTACAGGTGTTTGCACAAGTTGCTGCTTTCGAGCAGGATCAGTCGAAAGAAAACTATGTGGACATGTTTGTATCTTACATGACGCTTGGCGATATGTTTGGTTTTTCCGCTGAACATATCGAAAAGGCGTACATCTCAAAAAATGAAGTGAATTTTAAACGCCAAGAACAAGGATACTAGAAATAAAGTGATGGGAAATTTTACTTCAACCTCTTTTTAGCTATAATAGAGGTATACATATGAAAGGGGTAATCCATATGACAAAGTTAGATGAAACATTGACGATGCTTAAAGCACTAACAGATGCAAAAGGAATTCCTGGAAATGAGCGTGAACCGCGTGAGGTTATGAAGAAATATATTGCACCTTATGCAGATGAAGTAACGACGGATGGGCTAGGCAGTTTGATTGCAAAAAAAGTAGGCAACGAACAAGGGCCTAAAATTATGGTAGCCGGTCACTTAGATGAAGTTGGTTTTATGGTGACTCAAATTGATGAACGCGGCTTTATTCGTTTTCAAACGGTAGGCGGATGGTGGTCTCAAGTTATGCTTGCTCAACGCGTAACCATCGTGACATCTAAAGGAGAGGTAACGGGGATTATTGGCTCAAAGCCTCCTCATATCCTGCCCCCAGAAGTTCGCAAAAAGCCAGTTGACATTAAAGATATGTTCATCGATATTGGTGCTTCTAGCAGAGAAGAAGTAGCGGAGTGGGGAGTAAAACCTGGTGATCAGGTTGTACCTTATTTCGAATTTACGGTTATGAACAATGAAAAGATGCTGCTAGCGAAGGCCTGGGATAACCGTATTGGTTGTGCAATCGCTATCGATGTATTAAAAGCTTTAAAAAATGAAAAACATGAAAATGTTGTGTATGGTGTAGGAACGGTGCAAGAAGAAGTTGGACTCCGAGGTGCAAAAACATCTGCTAACTTTATTGAACCGGATATTGCATTTGCTGTTGATGTCGGCATCGCTGGAGATACACCTGGTGTTTCTGATAAAGAAGCATCTTCTAAAATGGGAGAGGGTCCGCAAATCATTTTATATGATGCTTCCATGGTTTCTCATAAAGGACTTCGAGATACAGTGGTAGATGTGGCAGATGAATTAAATATTCCATATCAATTTGATGCAATCGCTGGAGGCGGTACGGACTCAGGTTCTATCCATATTTCAGCTAACGGGGTGCCAGCACTTTCGATTACGATCGCAACTCGTTATATCCATTCTCATGCAGCGATGCTTCATCGTGATGATTATGAAAATGCAGTTAAATTAATTGCGGAAGTAATTAAACGCTTAGACCGAAATACGGTGAACGCAATTACGTATAATTAAAAAAAGCTCATTCTCCTAGGAGAATGAGCTTTTTGCTGTACATAGGACAAGGCTATTTATTTTAAACCGTTTTCAAGCGTTGTCAGAATTTCTTCTTTTTCTGATTCTGGAGACTTTTCCCAAAGCACCTCAAATAAAACACCAAGTCCAGGGAGCATTTTTTCTTCGCCGCTTTGAATAGCGTCAGAAATTGTAGCTTCAAGCTCTTCTTTTGAGTTTCCTGAAACATTTGCAATAACAGCATTTCGTAAATTAAGATCCATCATTTTCACCTCAGCTATCGTAAAGTTACCAATAGTTTTTGTTTTCTTTGCGATTTCTATGTACAATAAAGTGAAACTTATCTAATGATTATTGAGCAAAATGTAATCGAACTATTTATTTTTATATAGATAAAGGAGTTATGTTTGTGAAACAAATTGATTCAGTTAAAAATCCGCAGGTAAAAGCGTGGAAAAAGCTGCATAATAAAAAAGACCGTGATAAGCAGGGCCTTTTTATGGTAGAAGGCTTTCATTTAGTCGAAGAAGCTATCAAAAATAAGGATTGCGTAAAGGAACTAATTATACGCGAATCGATCGAAGTGCCAGCACAGTGGAACATAGACGGTATCGAAATAACCGTTGTCAACGAAGCAATAATCAAATTATTATCTGACACCGAAACACCTCAAGGAATTATCGCTGTGTGTTTTCAAACGAAGCATGCAGAAATCATTCATACAGCACAGAAAGTATTGCTTTTAGATGGGGTGCAAGATCCAGGTAACCTAGGTACGATTATTCGAACTGCTGATGCTGCCGGAGTGGACGCTATTATCGTTGGAGAGGGCAGCGTGGATGTGTACAACCCAAAAGTCGTTCGTTCAACGCAAGGAGCTATTTTTCATCTTCCAATTGTAAAAGGCGATTTACTCGAAATGATTTCACTGTTAAAAGAAAGAGGAATAGCAGTTTACGGCACGTCTCTACAAAATGGAAAGGTCTATACATGCGTAAAACCTTCAAACGAATTTGCGCTGATTGTGGGAAATGAAGGAAACGGCGTAAGCGAGAAAGTGCTGGAACAAACGGATCAGAATCTGTACATTCCCATCTATGGAAAGAGCGAGTCGCTAAATGTTGCCATCGCTTCTGGAATCTTACTTTATTATTTACGCGGAATGTAGTTGCATCGAGAACGTGTTTTCACTATAATAATACAATAGTTACATATGTAAAAAACGATGAAAGAGAGCAGTAGCTTATGTCCGTTTATGCAGGGAGAAAATGCCGCGACTGAAAGCATTTTTATAAATGTAATAAGTGAATTCACCTCTTGAGTTGACACTTAGACCATCTTACATAGATGTAAAGGTGTTCCGGAGATTCCGTTAACTTGAATGAAGTGAACTGTATACGTCTGTGTATATAGTTAACAAGGGTGGTAACGCGACTAATCCTCGTCCCTTTTTTGGGAGGAGGTTTTTTTATTTGTCATTTTTTACGTTAAAAGGAGGAATAAGTGATGAAAGAACGTTTACAAGAACTTCAACAAGAAGCAATTGCAAAAGTCGAAGCAGCAAGTGCTTTAAAAGAATTAAACGACGTACGCGTAGCTTATTTAGGAAAGAAAGGCCCTATCACAGAAGTACTTCGCGGTATGGGAAAACTTTCAGCTGAAGAGCGTCCTGTAATGGGAGCACTTGCAAATGAAGTGCGTGAAGCTATTGCATCTAAAATTGAAGAAAAACAAACGGCGTTAGAAACAGCTGAGGTAGAGCGTAAACTTGCTTCAGAAACAATCGACGTAACGCTGCCAGGACGCCCTGTTAAAGCAGGTACGCATCACCCGCTAACAAGCGTGGTTGAAGAAGTAGAAGATTTATTCTTAGGAATGGGCTATGAAGTAGCAGAAGGACCGGAAGTAGAGCAGGACTACTATAATTTCGAAGCGCTGAACTTGCCAAAAGGTCACCCAGCACGTGATATGCAAGATACGTTCTATATTACGGAAGAAACGCTTCTTCGTACGCATACATCAACTGTTCAAGCTCGTGTTATGAACAAGAATGAAGGCAAAGGACCTGTTAAAATTATCTGCCCAGGTAAAGTGTATCGCCGCGATGACGATGATGCTACGCATTCTCATCAATTCATGCAAATTGAAGGTCTTGTAGTAGACGAAAACATTCGTATGAGCGATTTAAAAGGCACGCTTGAAGTATTTGTGAAAAAGATGTTCGGTGCAGACCGTGAAATTCGTCTTCGTCCAAGTTTCTTCCCATTCACTGAGCCGTCTGTAGAAGTAGACGTATCGTGTGCAAAATGTGGAGGTAAAGGCTGTAATGTGTGTAAACAAACAGGCTGGATTGAAATTTTAGGAGCTGGCATGGTTCATCCAAATGTTCTTGAAATGGCTGGATACGATTCAACTAAATATCGTGGTTTTGCTTTTGGAATCGGTGTAGAGCGTATTGCTATGTTAAAACACGGCGTGGATGATATTCGTCATTTCTATACAAATGATGTTCGTTTCTTAGATCAATTTAAACAAGTATAAAGGAGGGACTACGATGTTTGTATCTTATCGTTGGTTACAAGAGTATGTTGACTTATCAGGCGTAAGGGCAGAAGAGTTAGCAGATAAAATCACAAAAAGTGGAATTGAAGTTGAAGGTGTAGAAAACTTAAATAAAGGCATCAGCGGAGTGGTAATTGGTCACGTTGTAGAACGTGAACAGCATCCGAATGCTGATAAATTAAGCCGCTGTCAAGTAGATCTTGGCGGAGGAGAAATCGTTCAAATCGTGTGCGGAGCACCGAACGTGGCACAAGGTCAAAAAGTAGCGGTTGCAAAAGTGGGAGCTGTACTTCCAGGTAACTTTAAAATCAAGCGTGCTAAGCTTCGTGGTGAAGAATCGAACGGTATGATTTGTTCTCTTCAAGAGCTTGGCATTGAAAGCAAGCTTGTGGCAAAAGATTATCAAGAAGGTATCTTCGTGTTCCCAAGCGATGCTGAAGTAGGAGCGGATGCACTAGATGCATTAAACTTAAACGATGAAGTATTAGAACTAGGGCTAACACCAAACCGGTCAGACTGCTTAAGTATGTTAGGTGTAGCACATGAAGTGGCTGCTATTTTACGTCGTGAAGTGAAGTATCCGTCAGTAAACGTGCAAACGTCTGATGAGCAAGCAGCTGATTATATTTCCGTTAAAGTAGAGGCAAAAGAAGACAATCCGCTTTACGTAGCGCGCGTTGTGAAAAACGTAAAAATTGCTCCGTCACCATTATGGATGCAAATGCGTTTAATGGCAGCTGGTATTCGACCTCATAACAACGTTGTTGATATTACCAACTATATTTTGCTTGAATACGGCCAGCCGCTGCATGCTTTTGACTATGATCGTCTTGGTTCAAAAGAAATTGTTGTACGTCACGCGTCAGAAGGCGAAAAGTTTGTAACACTTGATGATCAAGAGCGCGTATTAAAAGACAATCAGCTTGTCATTACAAACGGCAGTGAGCCGGTAGCTCTTGCAGGTGTAATGGGCGGAGCGAACTCCGAAGTAAAAGACGATACGGTAAATGTTCTCATTGAATCAGCTTACTTCAAAGGCTTAACGGTTCGCCAAGCTTCAAAAGACCACGGTCTTCGTAGTGAGGCAAGCGCTCGTTTTGAAAAAGGAATTGATCCTAACCGTACGCGTGTAGCTGCTGACCGCGCAGCAGAATTAATGGCTGAATACGCTTCAGGTGAAGTGGTAAGCGGTACTGTAGAAGTAGATACACTAACTGTGGAACCTGCTGTTGTAGCTGTGTCACTTGGACGTATTAACGATGTGCTTGGTACGGAGCTATCAATGGAAGAAGTACAAGACATTATGAACCGTCTTCAATTTGAAAACAAAGTGGAAGACGAAACCATTGTTGTAACAGTGCCAACTCGTAGAGGCGATATTACAATTGAAGAAGATATCGTCGAGGAAGTAGCGCGTATGTATGGCTATGACAACCTTCCTACAACGCTTCCTGTGACAGTGGCAACTCCAGGAAAACTAACAGAGTATCAGCTTGGACGCCGTAAAGTTCGCCGTTTCTTAGAAGGTGCGGGATTAGCACAAACGACAACATATTCGCTAACGAGCGCTGAAAAAGCTACTCAGTTTGCACTAAATGCAACAAGTACGATTGGTTTAGCAATGCCGATGAGTGAAGATCGCAGTATCCTTCGTCAAAGCTTAGTGCCTCATTTGCTAGAAGCAGTGAAGCATAATAATGCTCGTCAGTCGGATTCTATTGCGCTATACGAAACAGGCTCAGTGTTCTTATCTAAAGGTGAAGGAGAATTACCGGATGAGCAGGAGCGCGTAGCTGGTGCAATCACGGGTCTATGGCATGCTCACGGCTGGCAAGGTGAAAAGAAAGTCGTTGATTTCTATGTGATTAAAGGTGTACTAGAAGGGTTATTTGCACAGCTTGGTTTGGAGAAACGAATCTCATATGCTCCCGTTAAAAAAGACGGTATGCACCCTGGACGTACAGCGGCTGTATGGTTAGATGAAAAAGAAATTGGATACGTAGGTCAAGTTCATCCTGTTGCTCAGAAACAGTATGGTCTTCGTGAAACATACGTATTTGAATTACACCTTCAAGAGCTATTAGCTGCAGATGTCGAAGAAGTTCGTTATTCAGCTATTCCAAGATTCCCATCTATTACACGTGATATTGCACTTGTGGTAGATAAAAATGTTCTTGCAGGAGAAGTTCAGCGCGTCATCTATACGACGGGCGGAGAACTTTTAAAAGACGTGACGGTATTTGATCTATATGAAGGCGAGCGTATGGAAGAAGGCAAGAAATCTGTAGCTTTCTCTTTACGTTACTTAGATCCTGAACGTACATTAACAGATGAAGAAGTAGCAAAAGCACATGGTGCAGTGTTAGAAGCTGTAGAAAAAGAATTTGGTGCAACGCTTCGTTCATAAGAATAAGAAAAGAGATGTGGATTTCCACATCTCTTATTTTTTAGCTAATTTTAAAGCTTTTTCTGTATTAGCAAAATGAATTTTAGCTAAAGAGTTCAGCGCATTGACGCCATGTTTCTTAATAATTTTAGCAGCAGCGATATCAACTTGTGCGCCAGCTCCGCGAGGAATAACCATCCCGGTCTTTTCCGTCAGCAAATCCATTTGTTTTAAAAATGCGTATCTGGCAATAATGGAAGCAGCAGCTACAGATAAATGAACGCTTTCTCCTTTTGTACTGAAAAAGACATTTTCTTTGATAATCTCTTTTTCCTTTACCACGTGTTTATAATAGGTGTTTTTTTCGACAAACTGGTCAATTAAAATGGCATCAGGTTTTTCAGGATCCAATTTTTTTAACACGTTGGATAAAGCTTTGTTGTGCAATAGAGCTTTCATTTTACCTTGTGACATTCCTTTTTCTTGAAATGCATTATACTTTTCGTTATGTAAAACAAGCAAACTATAGGGAATAAACGAAACAAGCTGTTTGGCAATTTCAATAATTTTAGCATCCGTTAACTCTTTTGAATCTCGTACTCCTAATTCTTTTAACAAAGGAAGCTGCTCTTTTTGAACATAGGCAGCAACTACGGTCATAGGACCAAAATAATCTCCCGTCCCTACCTCGTCAGAACCGATGACCGATAGTGAGCTGAAGTTTGATGGGAGGTGTGAGACAGGAGCCTTTTTCGCAGCATCTAAAGAGCCTCCCCACTTAGCCGCTTCTGTTTCAGCTTCTTTTCCTTGAAAAAGTATTTTTCCAGAGCGGTACGCAGTGATAGAACAGCCGGGAGTTTTAGCCGAAAAAATACTTCCCTGCGGCAGTTTAGGCTGCAGATAGGATGTGTAATGAAGCTTCATTTTAGCTATTTGATCAGCTGATACCTTAATAACAGCATGTGACATAATGCTTCACTCCTTTCGGGGTATTTTAGTTTACTTTATAAGCACTATCCCTTATGATAGCTTAAATATAGATATGTTTCCATTGAAGTCTTCTTCGTGGTATGATAGGGATTAGGATTTTTCGTGGAACGGAGGATTTTCTCGTGTCAAGACAAGATAAAACACGTGCGACAGTTGACATCTTTGGTCAGCAGTACAGCATCGTCGGTAGCGAAAGTACAAGCCATATTCGACTTGTCGCCTCTATAGTGGATGAAAAAATGCGTGAAATCAGTACTAAAAACCCTTCTTTAGATATCAATAAATTAGCAGTATTAACAGCTGTGAATGCTGTACACGAATATATAAAACTGAAAGAAGACTATGAGAGACTTGAACAAAAACTTTATGGAAAAGAGGAATGACTGAGTCAATGCTTAATATCATTTTAATTATATTGCTTCTTTTAGGCTTTGTAACAGGTCTTAAAAGAGGATTTATTTTGCAGCTCATTCATATTGTCAGTTTTGCGGTTTCGTTTATCGTCGCTTATATGTTTAGTGGAGATTTGGCAAGCCGACTTCGCTTGTTGATTCCGTTTCCGGACAATATTCAGCAGCAAAGTGTCGCATCGTTTGTATTTGATTCTGGAACGATAGAAGACGCTTTTTATCGAATGATTGCATTTGCGATTTTATTTTTTGCTACTCACATTGTACTTCGCCTTGCAGGCTCTGTTTTAACGGCTTTAACCGAACTGCCAATTCTGCGCCAGTTAAATAAATGGGGCGGAGGTGCACTTGGATTCGTTGAAGTGTATATCATCGTTTTTATTTTGTTATACATTGGAGCCGTGATTCCTGTAAGTGAAATTCAAACGCCAATTCAACAGTCTTCAATTGCAATCAATATCGTACAAAATACTCCATACTTATCGTCTGCGATTCAAGATTTGTGGACTCAGTATGGTGTAATGTAATGAAATTACAATAGCTTGTTGAGAGGGTGTGTCGAAAGTGTCATAATACTTTTGAGATACCCTCTTTTTTTATCGCAGTCTAATCTGCGGTTTTCACGAGGATAAAAGTATGTCTAGATGAAAATTTGAGAGAGTAAATATGTCACTCATCATGTTTTTGGAAGTTCGTTATTATGATAATAGGCTGGTGAAAAGAGATGAATAAAAAGGATATTATTAAATTGTTAGAAACAATTGCTACATATATGGAATTAAAAGGAGATAACCCTTTTAAAATTTCCGCTTTTCGAAAAGCAGCTGCAGCGCTAGAAACGGACGAAAGAACGCTGACAGAGATTGAGGATTTTACCAAGCTCCAAGGGATTGGAAAAGGAACGGCTGCAGTCATTACAGAGTATATGGAAACAAATGAGTCAAGCGTATTAGAAGAACTAAAGCAAGAAGTTCCTGAAGGACTTATTCCTTTGCTTAAGCTGCCGGGGCTTGGAGGTAAAAAAATTGCTAAATTATATAAAGAGCTAGATATTCGAGATATGGAATCACTGCATCAGGCCTGTATGGAAAATCGAGTGCAGGGACTAAGCGGTTTTGGTAAAAAGACCGAAGAAAAAATTATCGCTGCTATTGAAGAGTTTGGGAAGCGTCCTGATCGTTTGCCTCTTGCTTTTATGCTTCCAATAGCGGAAGAAATTTTAGAAGCCCTTAAACAGATGCATAGCATTGAGCGTTTTTCTCAAGCAGGGAGCATTCGCCGCATGAGGGAAACCGTAAAAGATCTTGATTTTATTATTTCAACAGCTGAGCCTCATGCTGTCCGTGAACAGCTAGTATCGCTGCCAAATGTGAAGGATATCATTGCAAATGGAGATACAAAAGTATCGGTAACGTTAGCCTATGAGTACGATGTGTCTGTGGATTTTCGTCTTGTAGAAGATAAAGCGTTTGCCACAACGCTTCACCATTTTACAGGATCAAAAGATCATAATGTGCGTATGCGTCAATTAGCAAAAGAACGCGGTGAAAAAATTAGCGAGTATGGCGTTGAAAATGCGGATACAGGCGAAGTTATGACTTTTGAGTCTGAACAAGCATTCTATGAACATTTTGGGCTGTCTTTTATTCCGCCGGAACTTCGTGAAGATGGAACGGAAGTAGATGCGTTTGTAAAGCCTCAAACGCTTGTGACCTACGGTGCCGTAAAAGGTGATTTGCATATGCACTCCACGTGGAGTGACGGGGCGTATTCGATTGAAGAAATGGCGGAAGCATGTCGCGCGCGAGGCTATGAGTACATGGCGATTACAGACCATTCTCAGTATTTAAAAGTAGCTAACGGTCTAACGCCTGAACGCATTCGTAAACAGCGTGAAGAAATTAATCGTTTAAACGCACAGTTCGATGATTTTACAATACTAGCAGGAATTGAAATGGATATTTTGCCTGATGCAACACTTGATTATGATGATGAACTGCTAGCTGAGCTAGATTTTGTTATTGCGTCCATTCACTCTAGTTTTTCGCAATCACGCGAAGAAATTATGAATCGCTTAAAGCAAGCGTTAAACAATGTTCATGTAGATTTAATCGCTCATCCGACCGGTCGTTTGATTGGTCGCCGCAACGGATATGATGTAGATATTGATATGCTGATTGAATTAGCTAAAGAAACAAAAACGGCTCTTGAACTAAACGCGAATCCAAACCGTTTAGATCTAGCTGCTGAGCACATAAAAAAAGCCCAAGAGGCAGGAGTTAAAATTGCTATTAATACAGATGCTCACAATCTAGACATGCTAGAGCATATGGAAATTGGAATATCTACGGGAATTAAAGGCTGGCTTAAACCAGAAACGGTATTAAATACGTATAGCCTCAAAAAATTAACCGCCTTTTTAAATCGACATAAATAAGCAACAGGAGGAATCAGTTTTGCAATCACGTATTTTTCATGTACTAGAGTTTAATAAAGTTAAGGAACAGCTTCAGAAAAAAGTAGCTTCTTCTTTAGGCCGAGAAAAAGTAGCGAATTTGATTCCCTCGACTCAGTATGAAGAAGTAGTTAAATGGCAGGAAGCAACAGATGAAGCTACAACCGTGCTGCGATTGCGTGGCAACGTACCGCTAGGGGGCATTTTTGACGTTCGACCTAGCGTGAAGCGCGCTGAAATTGGGGGAACGCTAAGCTCTAATGAACTTCTTGATGTAGCAAGCACTATTTATGCTGCAAGACAAGTCAAGCAATTTATCGAGCAAGTAGTGGAAGACGAAGATTTACAGCTTTCAATTATAACTGAACATATCGAAAAACTAATGCCTCTTCCTGAGGTAGAACAAACAATTAAAATGAGTATTGATGAGAATGGCACAGTGCTAGACGGTGCAAGCGACCAGCTAAGAGGCATTCGTCAAAAACTTCGCTCAACGGAGTCTCGTATTCGAGAAAAGCTAGAGAGCCTTATTCGCTCCTCGTCTGCTCAAAAAATGTTGTCAGATGCAATTGTTACCATTCGAAACGAACGTTTTGTTATTCCTGTTAAGCAAGAATATCGCAGTGCGTATGGAGGCATTGTGCACGATCAATCTTCATCCGGAGCAACTTTATTTATTGAGCCTCAGGCGATTGTGACGTTAAACAATGAGCTTCAAGAAGCAAAAGTAAAAGAAAAACAAGAAATTGAGCGTATTCTCATTGCTTTAACCGTTCAGGTAGCGGAAGTGGCAAATGAACTCCGTCAAAACGTTTATCTGTTAGGTGAGCTGGACTTCATGTTTGCTAAAGGGCGCTATAGCCATGAGCTAAAAGCTTCAAAACCTAAAATGAACGATCGAGGCTATATTAAGTTAGTGAAGGCAAAACATCCTCTTATTGCACAGGAAGATGTCGTTGCGAATGATATTGAGCTAGGTGATCAATATACGTCCATCGTTATTACAGGGCCAAATACCGGCGGTAAAACCGTAACGTTAAAAACACTTGGATTATTTACGTTAATGGCTCAAGCAGGTTTGCAGATTCCTGCGCTGGATGGATCGGAAATGGCTGTGTTTAAACACGTATTTGCTGATATTGGAGATGAGCAGTCGATTGAACAAAGTTTGAGTACCTTTTCATCTCATATGGTCAACATTGTAGATATTTTACAAAAAGTAGATCACGAAAGTCTGGTCTTGTTCGATGAATTGGGAGCAGGAACGGATCCTCAAGAAGGTGCAGCGCTTGCGATTTCGATTTTAGATCAAGTATATGAAAGAGGCGCTCGCGTAGTTGCGACTACTCACTATCCTGAATTAAAAGCGTACGGCTATAATCGTGAAGGAGTGGTCAATGCTAGCGTAGAGTTCGATATTGAAACATTGAGCCCTACTTACAAGCTGCTGATTGGTGTACCGGGCCGAAGCAATGCTTTTGAGATTTCAAAACGTTTAGGTTTAAGTGCTGAAGTAATTGAACGTGCCAAAGGCTATATTGGCTCAGAAACAAATAAAGTAGAAAATATGATTGCCTCTCTTGAAGATAGCCGCCGTCAATCTGAACACGAGCTAGAAGAAGCTGAAGAACTAAGAAAAGAGGCTCAGAAGCTTCATAAAGAATTACAGAGTCAGATTATTGAGTTTAATGAAAAACGAGATAAGCTGTACGAAAAAGCTGAAGAAAAAGCTCAAGCCACAGTTAAAGCAGCATCTGAAGAAGCAGAGAAAATCATTAGCGATTTGCGTAAAATGAGTCAAAAAAATCATGCGCTTGTAAAAGAGCATGAATTGATTGAGGCGCGTAAGCGTCTAGAAGATGCAGTTCCAACTCTTGAAAAAAGTAAAAAGAAACCGGCTGTGCCGAAAAAACAAGAGCGCACTCTTCAAGCTGGAGATGAAGTGAAAGTCTTAAGCTGGGGACAAAAAGGAACGCTTGTGGAACGAGTAAGCAATAATGAATGGCAAGTACAAATGGGAATTATGAAAATGAAGGTGAAAGAAAAAGACCTCGAATATATCAGTTCTCCAAAACCTGTAGAAACGAAGCCGCTTGCTACGGTAAAAGGAAAAGATTATCATGTAAATCTAGAACTGGATTTAAGAGGAGAGCGCTATGAAAATGCGCTGATTCGAGTTGAAAAATATATTGATGATGCTTTATTAGCCAACTATCCGCGCGTTTCGATTATCCACGGTAAAGGAACTGGAGCTCTTCGTAAAGGTGTACAGGAATATTTGAAAAATCATCGTTCTGTCAAAAATATTCGTTTCGGAGAAGCTTCTGAAGGAGGTTCTGGCGTTACGGTTGTGGAATTTAAATAAAAGAACGCTGAAATAAAGGTGTCAGTCGATGCGCTGAACAAGCATATGTGAAGATAGAAAATCCGACATGGCTCATGGACTATGCTGGGTTTTCTATCTCTTTTAAGAACGATACAAGTAAAGGAAAGAGACCTGCCAGTTCATTGCGTGGAGCGTAATATAAATTAGGAGTGATGCAAAAATGAGGGATTTTTGGAAAGACCCGTATATTGAATCCGCCGCTTATTACAGCGTGGTTGTCTTGAGCATTGTCGTCTTTCTTGTTGTGTTTGAGCTCGTTACTAAGTATAAGAATTGGGAAGAGATTCAAAAAGGAAATATGGCTGTTGCGATGGCAACAGGTGGGAAAATATTTGGATTAGCTAATATTTTTCGCTATTCGATTGAGCATAACGACAACTTGTTAAGAATGCTAGGATGGGGAATATATGGATTCGTTCTTTTACTAGTCAGCTATTTTATTTTCGAATTTTTGACGCCAAAATTTCGAATCGATGACGAAATTGAACAAGATAACAGGGCCGTTGGGTTTATTTCACTTGTTATTTCAATCGGTATGTCCTATGTAATAGGAGCAGGGATAGGATAGGAGAGAGTCATGGAGAAGTTAGCGAAAATTTTACTCGTTTTATGCGGAGTGTTTATGCTTATTGGTCTTATCTATTTATCTATATAGCTTTTCCTAATATCATGATGACAGCAAAAAAGCTGACCTTAAAGCAGGTCAGCTTTTTTAATGATTACTTCCATACGTCTTCAGAAATTGAAATCACGTGCTTTACTTTATCCCACTGCTGTTCTTCAGTTAGTAAATTTCCTTCTTCTGTAGAAGCAAATCCGCACTGGGGACTTAAACAGATTTGATCAAGAGAAACAAATTCTGCTGCTTCAGCAATTCGTTTTTTCAATGCTTCAGGATCTTCTAAATCTCCAAATTTTGATGTGATAAGACCAAGGACAATCTGAAGATCATCTCGCTTTACATGTCGAAGAGGTTCGAATCCTCCTGAGCGTTCATCATCAAATTCTAAAAATAATCCATCTACGTTTAACTGACTGAAAATAGCTTTGGACGCATTTTCATATCCCCCGCTTGCTGTATAAGTGGACTGGAAATTCCCTCTGCAAATATGCATTGTAATGACCATATCATCTGGCTTATGCGCAATGGATTCATTGATCGCATCTGTAAAACGTTTCAGTAATTCTTGGGGCGTGAAACCTTTTGACGCGATTTGTTCTTGTCCTTTTTCTGAGAAAAAGACTGCCCACGCAGTATCATCTAACTGTAAATAGCGGCATCCGGCATCATAAAATGCTTGAATGGCTTTTTGATATGTTTTAACTAAATCAGCAAAAAATACATCCGTATCCGAGTAAGCAGACTCTTCAATATGACCTCTGAAAAACAGCATATTAGGACTTGGAATGGTGAACTTAGCTACGTGTTCTTTTCCAGCAGCTTGATGAAGAAATTTATAATCTTCAATCATAGGATGGTGATTAAAATCTAGTTTTCCAGTCACTTTTATACCGTGAGCTTTTGTTTGGACTCCGTGAAACTGAATTCCCGTCTCTGCTTCGTAAAGTTCTACGCCAACAAGCTCTGACAGAAAATCAAAGTGCCACCACGCGCGGCGAAACTCCCCGTCTGTGACGGCTTTTAATCCAATTTGTTTTTGCTTTTCTACGAGTTTACGAATTTCTTCATCTTCAATTGCTCGAAGCTGTTTCTTTGTCATTTCCCCGTTTTCCACTTGTAATCGTGCTTGTTTGATACGCTCGGGACGCAAAAAGCTTCCAACGTGATCTGCTTTGAACGGTCCTTTAGTCAATGTTGTTGTCAATTCATACAGCTCCTTAAAAAAATCTAATTTTTATTATATACAAAAAATTCGGATAATGTACAGGGGTAAATCCAATTTTTATTTATTACGCTGCAGAATGAAAGAGTGATTAGGTAGGAAAGAGAACATTCAATAACGATTGCATCTAAAAAAAGAATGAACTATAATTTTAATTAGAAAATTCTAATTTTTTATTTTTTTGAGGGAGAGGATGCGTGTGGAATCCACCGAAAAGATATGGCTTTCTCAATATCCGGATGAAATACCTGATAGGCTTCATTATGAACAAAAAAATTTAGCACAGCTTTTTGAAGAAGCAGTTCAAAAGGATCCTAAAAAAAGCGCAATCTATTTTCTAGGGAAAAAAATGACGTTTTCCCAGCTGCATCAAGATTCTCTGAAGCTGTCATCTTACCTTATTGAACTGGGATTAAAAAGAGGGGATAGAGTAGCCATTATGCTTCCAAATTGCCCTCAAGCTGTCATTTCCTTTTATGCTGTTCTTCTTGCCGGAGGAGTAGTCGTTCAAACAAACCCTTTGTATACGGAAAGAGAGTTAGAGTATCAGCTTAATGATTCAGAAGCGACCATGATTATTGCACTCGATTTGCTATATCCGCGTGTAGTTAAAATGAAAGCGTTAACAAAGATAAAGCACGTAGTTATCACCTCCATTCAAGATTATCTCCCATTTCCCAAAAACATAATCTATCCATTTATTCAGCGCAAGCAGCAGAAGATAAGTGTGGATGTGAGTCATACGGAGACTACTCATTTATTTAAACGTATTATAAATGAATCCTCTCCCGCAGTATGTAACGCTGAGGGAATTTCAGACGAAGATATCGCCATTTTACAATACACCGGGGGAACAACAGGTTTTCCAAAAGGAGTCATGCTTACTCATAAAAACTTGGTAGCCAATGCAACAATGTGTTCACATTGGTTATACCGCTGTAGGTATGGAGAAGAAAAAGTACTTGGAATTATTCCATTTTTTCATGTGTATGGTTTAACAACGGTTCTTGTTTTATCAGTTTTGCAAAACTATGAGATGGTTCTTCTGCCTAAATTTGATGCAAAAACGACGCTCAAAACCATCCATAAGCAGCAGCCTACTTTATTTCCAGGTGCTCCGACGATTTACATTGCATTATTAAACCATCCTGATTTAGCAAAATACAACTTATCTTCTATTGATTCATGTATGAGCGGTTCGGCTCCACTTCCTGTGGAAGTGCAGGAGCAGTTTGAAAAGCTCACCGGAGGTAAATTAGTGGAAGGATATGGATTAACGGAAACCTCTCCTGTTACTCATGCTAATTTTCTTTGGAAAGAGAGAATACCAGGAAGCATTGGGGTGCCTTGGCCAGACACAGATGCCAAAATTCTCTCGTTTGAAACAGGTAAAGAAGCTGCTGTAAGCGAAGTAGGAGAAATTGCGGTTAAAGGTCCTCAGGTAATGAAAGGATATTGGAAGCAGCCTGAAGAAACGGAGGCTGTTATGCGAGACGGATGGTTGCTAACAGGTGATGTTGGCTATATGGATGATAAAGGTTATTTTTATGTAGTAGATCGGAAGAAAGATATTATTATTGCCGGGGGATATAATATCTATCCTCGAGAAGTTGAAGAAGTATTATATGAGCATGAAAAAATTCAAGAAGCTGTAGTGGTGGGTGTTCCTGACCCATATAGAGGAGAAACGGTGAAGGCTTACATTGTATTAAAAAATGGTGTAAGATGTACTGAAGAAGAGTTAAATGAGTTTTCTAGAAAGTATTTAGCTGCTTATAAAGTTCCGCGCCTTTATGAATTTCGAAATGAGCTTCCCAAAACAGCGGTCGGTAAGATTCTGCGACGAGCGCTGATTGATGAAGAAAATGAAAAGCATAAAAAGGCGACGTAATCGATCGTCGCCTTTGATTTTTTTACTGAAACATAATTGACAGATACTTGCGGTTTCTTTATTATAAAGATATGAATGAATAATCATTCATATTTTAAAGGAGCGTATAAGATTGAGAAGAAATAAGCCAAAGTATAAACAGATTATCGATGCAGCTGTAGTAGTAATAGCAGAAAACGGATACCACAATGCTCAGGTTTCTAAAATTGCTAAGCAGGCTGGAGTTGCAGACGGTACGATATATTTATATTTTAAAAACAAAGAAGATGTCTTGATTTCCTTATTTCAAGAGAAGATGGGACAATTTGTAGAAAAAATTTATGAAGAACTGGCGGGAATTGAAACCGCGGCAGAAAAACTTCATGTGTTAATTGACAAACATTTTTCGTTTCTAGCGGAGGATCATCATTTAGCTACAGTGACACAGCTCGAACTGCGTCAATCGAACAAAGATTTAAGATTAAAAATTAACGATGTATTAAAAGATTATCTGACTCTCATTGATTCTATTTTGCAGACAGGAATCGAAACGGATGAGTTTTCTGAAAATATAGATATTCGTCTTGCGCGACAGATGATTTTTGGAACGATTGATGAAACTGTCACAACATGGGTAATGAACGATCATCGATATGGTCTAATAGAATCGGTAGATAAAGTCCATTCCCTGCTGTTAAACGGCTGCAGCGGCTCATAATCGTAAGTGAGCCTGCTGCTCCCCCGCGAGGGGAAAAGCGCAAGGTAATGAAAATAGAAAGAAAGGGTGGCGTAAACAAATGGAGATTATCCAGGTTGAAACTGTTGATGCAATAAGCTTCATTACGTTGAATAGACAACCTGCTAACGCTTTGTCTCAAGATTTATTAAAAGATCTTTCAAGTGTTTTAAAACATTTAGAAGATAGCAAAGAGACAAGGGTTATCGTCATTAAAGGTGAAGGGAAATTCTTTTGTGCCGGGGCTGATATAAAAGAATTCACATCACTTCAGCAGGAAAAAGAATACGAGAAGCTTGCTGTTAACGGTCAAGAGCTCTTTGAGTATATTGAAAATTACCCAAAACCAGTGATTGCAGCTATTCATGGAGCTGCTTTAGGCGGAGGGTTGGAGCTTGCTATGAGCTGCCATATCCGTTTGGTAACAGAAAATGCTAAGCTGGGCTTGCCTGAGCTTCAGTTAGGGATTATACCAGGATTTGGAGGAACTCAGCGATTACCTCGTTATGTAGGAGTTCATAAGGCTTGTGAGATGATGCTGACAAGTGATCCAATATCCGGAAGCGAGGCAGTGGAGTTAGGATTGGCAAATGCAGCTTTTGAAGAAAGTCAGCTTATCAATGAAACTTTTTTACTTGCTAGAAAAATTGCCAAAAAAAGCCCAATCTCTGTTAAAGCTACCTTGCAGCTGCTTCAGCATGTAAAAACAGATGCTTATTACAGCGGTATCAAAAAAGAAGCGCAGTTTTTTGGAAGCGTATTCAAAAGCCGGGATGCTCAAGAAGGCGTAGCTGCTTTTATTGAAAAGCGCCAGCCTAAATTTTTAGGAAAATAAGCTTAGGAGGGGAATTGAATGAATATTTACGTGTTAGTAAAAAGAACATTCGATACAGAGGAGAAACTTTCATTAAAAAATGGTCAAATTGTTGAAGATGGGGCTGAATTTATTATTAATCCTTACGATGAGTATGCAGTTGAAGAAGCTATTCAGCTAAAGGAAAAGCATGGTGGGGAGATTACGGTCGTGAGTGTAGGAGGGGAAGAATCAGAAAAAGAACTCCGAACAGCTTTGGCTATGGGAGCAGATAAAGCGGTTTTAATCAATACGGAAGATGACATAGAAGATGGCGATCAGTACACGACTTCTAGGCTGCTGGCACAGTACTTAAAAGAACAATCTCCTGACTTAATTTTGGCAGGAAACGTAGCGATTGACGGAGGTTCGGGCCAAGTGGGGCCGCGCGTAGCAGAACAGTTAGAAATCCCTTATATTACGACGATTACAAAATTGGATATCGAAGGTGAAAAAGTGACTGTTGTACGCGATGTGGAAGGTGACTCCGAGGTTATCGAAACGTCGCTTCCTCTTTTAGTAACAGCTCAGCAGGGACTTAACGAACCTCGCTATCCATCTCTTCCAGGGATTATGAAAGCGAAGAAGAAACCGTTGGTTGAAGTGGAATTGGATGATTTAGATTTAGATGAAGATGATGTAGAAGCAAAAACAAAGACAATTGAAATTTATTTGCCTCCGAAAAAAGACGCAGGACGCGTACTACAAGGAGATATAAAAGATCAAGTGACAGAACTGGTCAATTTACTGCATAAAGAAGCAAAAGTCATTTAATAAGTCAAAAGTCAAAACAATGGGGGTATTGCAATGGGACGCAAAGTGTTAGTTCTAGGAGAAGCACGTGATGGGGGATTACGAAACGTATCGTTTGAAGCGATTTCCGCAGCGTCTACTGTAGCTGACGGTGGGGAAATTGTTGCAGCTTTAGTAGGAAAGGACGTAAAAGCTTTAAGTGAAGAGCTTATTGCGTACGGAGCGAATAAAGTTGTTGTGACGGAGCATGAAGATTTAGCTGCTTACACATCGGATGGTTATGCTCAGGCGTTATTAGCCATCATTGAAAGTGAACAGCCTGAAGCTATCGTATTTGGCCATACGGCTCTTGGCAAAGATCTAGCGCCAAAACTGGCAGCTCGCTTAGACAAAGGACTTATCTCAGATGTGACGGATGTAGAAGTTGGAGGGGATCAAGTAGTCTTCACCCGCCCAATTTATTCTGGTAAAGCATTTGAAAAGAAAATCATGACCGATGCTTTTACGTTTGTCACGATTCGTCCAAATAATATTTCACCGCTTGCAAAAGATGAGGGACGTACAGGCCATGTAGAGGATTTAAATGTTGAAATCAAAAACCTGCGTACAGTTGTAAAAGAAGTTGTACGGAAAGCAACGCAAGGGGTTGATTTATCCGAAGCAAAAGTCGTGATTGCAGGTGGTCGAGGTGTAAAAAGCACGGAAGGTTTTGGACCTCTCCAAGAACTAGCGGACGTGTTAAATGGAGCTGTTGGGGCGTCTCGCGGAGCGTGCGATGCAGATTACTGCGACTATTCTCTTCAGATCGGTCAGACGGGCAAAGTAGTCACACCAGATTTATACATTGCCTGCGGAATCTCGGGAGCCATTCAGCATTTGGCCGGCATGTCAAATTCAAAAATTATTGTTGCCATTAACAAAGATCCTGAGGCAAATATTTTTAAAGTAGCTGATTACGGAATCGTTGGAGATTTATTTGAAGTGGTGCCTCTGCTAACGGAAGAATTTAAAAAGCTGAAAGTACAGTCTGCGTAAGAGGCTGGGACAAAAGGATTTTTAGACGAAGTGAAGAACGAGCCATTGATCAAGATGTTTGATTAGTGGTTCGTTTTTTTGTTAGGGTAAACGCAGGTTTCATGTGTGTGGGTCTTTCTAGCAGTTGATTGGAGGGCAAGGCGAAGACTCCTGCAGAAAGCGAAGTCTTACACAGAAATCATCTGCGGTGTCGCAAGTGGTTCAGCCCTTGTATACTATTCGTTCGTCTTTAGATAGGATTCATTTCGTTATGTCTCAGCCTCATGGAAAACGAAATTTTCTACGTATGTTTTTATGTGAATTGTACAAACTAGAGCGGAGAATAAACAGTATAAATGTAAGCAAAAAGTTAGCAAACCTTATTTGAAGGTGATATACTGTGAGTAGAATTTGGATATTGCATATATTTAGGAGGAATTAAAATGGCTATTGCACATGCTACAGATAAAAACTTTACAGATGAAATTAAATCAGGCTTAGTGCTTGTTGACTTTTGGGCACCATGGTGTGGCCCTTGTAAAATGATTGCTCCAGTTCTTGAAGAAATCGATGGCGAACTTAACGATAAAGTTAAAATCGTGAAAGTAGACGTTGATGAAAACCAAGAAACGGCTGGAAAATTTGGTGTTATGAGTATCCCAACTTTAGTATTATTTAAAGATGGAGAGAAAGTTGACCAAGTAGTTGGTTTCCAACCAAAAGAAGCATTAACAGAATTAATTAATAAACACGCGTAAGTCAAAACCTAGCTCAGGCTAGGTTTTTTCTTTTTCTCCACTTTTTCTCTTTTGGGAATACTTTTATTTAGCGAATATGCGTTCGTTTGTTTTATACTAGATGTAAGGAACACCGCCATAAATCCGGCTTATGTGCATGTATTGTAAGGCAGGAAAGAATGTAGGTTACGCTTCATAAGCGAATGTATAGATGGACAGAGTAAGAGAAGAGGAAGGAGAAAAATATGAACGATTATTTAAAAGAAAAGCTGGCTATTTTACCGGATCAGCCCGGCTGTTACTTAATGAAAGATAAATATGGAACGGTCATTTACGTAGGAAAAGCAAAAGTATTAAAAAATCGAGTGCGCTCCTACTTTACCGGATCTCATGACGGAAAGACGCTTCGACTTGTAAACGACATTGTCGATTTTGAATATATCGTCACATCTTCTAATTTAGAAGCGCTTATTTTAGAAATGAATTTAATTAAAAAGCATGATCCAAAATACAATATCATGCTTAAAGATGATAAGGGTTATCCCTTTATTAAGATTACAGCTGAAAAACAGCCCCGACTTGTTATTACAAGAAAAATAAAAAAAGATAAAGGGAAATACTTCGGTCCTTATCCTAACGTTCAAGCTGCAAATGAAACAAAGCGGCTTCTTGATCGCATTTATCCATTAAGAAAGTGCTCTACCATGCCAGACAGGCCTTGTTTGTATTACCATATCGGGCAATGCCTAGCTCCTTGCGTAAAAGAAGTAAAAGAAGAGCAAAACAAACAAATTATTGAAAATATCACGCGGTTTTTAAATGGTGGATATGAGCATGTCAAAACAGAGTTAACTGAAAAAATGTTAAAAGCTTCAGAAGAACTTGACTTTGAACGGGCTAAAGAATATCGAGATCAAATTGCTCATATCGAAGCGACAATGGAAAAGCAAAAAGTAACGTTTAATGATTTTGTTAATCGAGATGTGTTTGGCTATTCTTATGATAAAGGCTGGATGTGTGTTCAAGTTTTCTTTATTCGCCAAGGGAAGTTAATTGAGCGAGAAGTTTCTATGTTTCCTTTTTATAAAGAGCCAGAAGAAGATTTCTTAACTTTTATCGGTCAGTTTTATGCCAAAAATATTAAGCCAAAAGAAGTGATGGTTCCAGCAACGATTGATGCAGAGTTGGCTGAGAAATTAGTGGAAGTAGAGGTTCAGCATCCAAAGCGAGGCAAAAAGAAAGAATTAGTAGAACTTGCGTGTAAAAATGCAAAAATTGCGCTCGGTGAAAAATTCTATTTAATTGAACGAGATGAAGAGCGCACGGTTGGCGCAGTTGAACGGTTAGGAGAAGAGCTTGGAATTGCCGCTCCTTATCGGATCGAAGCATTTGATAATTCAAATATTCAAGGGACAGATCCCGTTTCTGCGATGATTGTTTTTGTTGATGGGAAACCGGAAAAGAAAGAATATCGCAAATATAAAATTAAGACGGTAAAGGGACCAGATGATTACAGTTCCATGAGAGAAGTCGTTCGCAGACGGTATTCCAGAGCGTTAAAAGAGGGTCTTCCGCTTCCAGATTTAATTGTTGTAGATGGAGGCAAAGGGCATTTAGCTGCAGTACAGGACGTTCTCGAAAATGAATTGGGACTTTTAGTGCCTACAGCAGGTCTTGTCAAAGATGATAAGCACAGAACCTCCAACCTGATGATTGGTGAGCCTCCTCAAATCATACCGCTTGAACGCAATAGTCAAGAATTTTATTTGCTTCAGCGAATTCAAGATGAAGTTCACCGCTTTGCGATTACCTTCCACCGTCAAGTGCGCTCTAAGTCTGCTTTTCAGTCTGTTCTGGACGATATTCCGGGAGTGGGCGAAAAGCGTAAAAAAGCTTTGTTAAAGTATTTTGGTTCCGTGAAAAAATTGAAAGAAGCAACGGTTGATGATATTCGAAATTCAGGTGTTCCTCAAAACATCGCTGAAAAAATTTATGAAACATTGCAAAAATAGTCTTGAAATAATAGAAAATATTTGATAAGCTATTAACTAATTTCATACGACACTTCATCAAATGAAGTGAAGATAGAGGTGCAAATTTAATCAGTACGTATCAGGAAGGGTATGAGCTCTTATGAATGATGCGGAAAGGGAAATTTGCCGAAGTGAACATTACCTCATAGTAATGATTGCTGGTTCTGCGTTGAATAAACGTAGGATTGTCAAGATGTAGATTCTTGGAGAGCTATCTCACGGCAGTGGACGGTTATGTTTTATAATTTTCGTTCGTTAAGCAATGAGAGCTCATCTCATTGCTTTTTTTATTGTCTGAGTAAAAAAATTTAGCTTCTCATCATCCTGCATATGCAAATTTATTGAAAAGGAATGAACAAAATTATGGCATTAATCGTTCAAAAATTTGGTGGAACATCTGTTGGTTCTGTTGAACGTATCCAAAATGTAGCAAACCGTGTTATTCAAGAAGCAGAGCGCGGTAACCAAGTAGTAGTTGTTGTATCGGCAATGGGCAAAACTACAGATGCACTGGTGAAATTAGCAAGTGATATTACGGACAGTCCAAGCAAACGCGAAATGGATATGCTTCTTACAACTGGAGAACAAGTAACGATTTCCCTGTTAACAATGGCCCTTCAATATAAAGGGTATGAAGCAACTTCGCTAACAGGTTGGCAAGCTGGTATCCAGACGGAAGCAGTTCACAGCAATGCACGAATCCAGCACATTGACACGACTCGTATTCAAAGCCAATTAGATAGAGGCCGAATCGTAGTAGTAGCTGGATTCCAAGGCTGTTCAGAAGATGGAAGCATTACAACATTAGGTCGAGGCGGCTCTGACACGACGGCAGTAGCTCTTGCCGCAGCATTAAAAGCTGCAAAATGTGATATTTATACAGACGTAACAGGAGTGTTTACGACAGATCCGCGCTATGTAGAAGATGCTCGTAAGCTTCACTCTATTTCATATGACGAAATGTTAGAATTAGCTAATTTAGGAGCAGGGGTGCTGCATCCGCGCGCTGTTGAGTTTGCAAAAAATTATCAGGTACCGCTAGAAGTGCGTTCAAGCTTAGAAAACGAGAATGGAACGATTGTTGAGGAGGAAGTTTCAATGGAACAAAACTTGGTCGTAAGAGGAATTGCGTTTGAAGATAATATTTCACGAGTAACAATTGAAGGGTTAAACAACGAGTTGCAAACTCTTTCTACTATTTTTACAGCATTAGCAAAAGAACAGTTAAATGTGGACATTATTATTCAAAACGTAACCGCTAATAATCGTCTCTCTATCTCATTTTCTATTAAAACCGTAGACGTAGACGCCGCTCTTGCCGTCTTAAAAGAGTATAAATCTACTTTAGGATATACGCGTATTGAACATGAAAGCGGTCTGGCTAAAGTATCAATTGTTGGCTCTGGCATGATTTCTAATCCAGGCGTTGCAGCGGAAATGTTTGAAGTGCTGGCAGGAGAGAAAATTGAAGTGAAGATGGTCAGCACGTCTGAAATTAAAGTATCTACAGTTGTACCGCATGCTGATATGGTAAAAGCTGTTGAGACGCTTCACATAGCATTTGAATTAGAAGAGCAGCAAGCAGTGCAAGTATAAAGAAGAGAAAAAAGACGTGGTATCTCCACGTCTTTTATATACGTATTTCCTACTTTTTATAACGCTCCGCGCGTGTTTCGGTAGGTAAGATATCTTTTCGGTCCCACTGCACGGAAATCAGCACTTTTCCGTTCTTTTCTTTATGTGTTAAGTAGGCTTCTGTTAGGCAGTTGTTTTGACGCTGAATCTGTTCAGCCACAAATCCTGACTCAAGATGAAACGAACAAGTTTCCTGCTGAAATCTTTTGCTGACCACATCACCTGATAACTCAAGTTCTAGTGAATATTTATCTTTTTTTGCAAGTGTCAGTGTTCCCCAGGAAGCTGCTTTAAAAAAAGCGACGATTTCATCCATTGTATTTAACGGGTATTTCCGCGCAAGGTGTTTTCCTGCCCAGTATGAAATGGCATTCGTCTCGTCTCCAAGAAGCTCTGGAATTAACACATCACGCAAAAGGCTGTATCCGAAATATGAAACGTGATCAAGAGTTCCCTCTGTTTCAGCTGTGACATTAGGTTCTGATGTTTCCATCGTCTCTTCAAGTTCTTGCTGTGATTCTGTTTGTAAATTGCTCATGGTTTCCCCTCTTTCTTTACTACTATTATATACAAATCTAAAAAACCTCTCACGCATTTTTTTAATAAAATGTAAGAGGATCTTTATTATGGTAAAAAGAGTTAGATGTAAAGATAAAAAATCCATAATATACCTTTTAAAAGGGTACTTTTACCTGTGTAAATGTTTTGTGAACTTGTTTACAATAAAAGTGTAAAGTAAACGCTTACTTATTTGTGGCAAGCAATATTATAATAGAAAGAAAAAACCTGTAACATCAATACAGTAAGCGTTAACAAATATAAAATTTTATAAATTTATATTTTATAGAAGATTTAAACATCTTGCCTTGACGCTCTTAATCGATGGGAGTAAAATTAACCTGTCACATACTTTATTAGGAAATGCAAAGGTTTTCATTTCCTGTATTCACGATTAATCTATTTGTCTAGTGGGAGTAAGAAAGTTCTTCACAAACTATGTTCATTTAACTAAGGGGGGTCTACGCAGATGGCGGCAAACAGAGAGTTTCAATATCGGAGAATCCATTCATTACTTGGGGTAATACCAATCGGGATTTTCTTAACACAGCATTTAGTTGTGAATCATTTTGCGACAAAGGGAGAAGAATCATTTAATCAAGCAGCTCACTTCATGGAGAGCTTACCTTTCCGCTATGCTCTAGAAATTTTCATTATTTTCTTACCAATCGTTTTTCACGCAATATACGGTCTTTACATCGCATTCACTGCTAAAACAAACGTTAACAACTACGGTTTTTTCCGTAACTGGATGTTTATCCTTCAGCGTGTTTCAGGTGTAATCACACTTATCTTCATCACATGGCACGTATGGGAAACCAGAATACAAGCTGCGCTTGGAAAAGAAGTAGATTTTCAAATGATGGAACGAATTTTAAGCAACCCGGCAATGCTTGCATTCTACATAGTTGGTGTTGTATCTACGATCTTCCACTTTGCAAACGGTCTATGGTCATTTGGAGTTAGCTGGGGGTTAACTGTAACACCACGTTCTCAAAGAATTTCAACTTATGTGACATTAGCAATCTTCTTAGCACTTACATTTGTAGGTGTTCGTACATTATTCGCATTTGCATAAAATTAAGGTTTTGAAGGAGTGGGGTTCCGATGAGTAACGGAAAAATCATCGTAGTCGGTGGCGGTTTAGCTGGCTTGATGGCAACAATAAAAATTGCTGAGTCTGGCAAGCAAGTAGATTTATTTTCACTAGTTCCGGTAAAAAGATCTCACTCAGTTTGCGCGCAAGGTGGAATCAACGGAGCCGTAAACACAAAAGGTGAAGGGGATTCACCATGGGAACACTTTGATGACACAGTGTACGGCGGAGACTTTTTAGCCAACCAGCCACCTGTAAAAGCAATGTGTGAAGCAGCTCCTGGTATTATCCACCTACTTGACCGCATGGGTGTTATGTTTAACCGTACTCCTGAGGGTTTGTTAGACTTCAGACGATTTGGCGGGACGCAGCATCACCGTACGGCTTTTGCTGGAGCAACAACGGGTCAACAATTATTGTACGCATTAGATGAGCAGGTTCGTCGCTATGAAGTTGCCGGACTTGTGACAAAGTATGAAGGATGGGAATTCTTAGGTGCTGTTCTTGACGATGAGCGCAGCTGTCGCGGAATTTCTGCACAGAATTTAAAATCAATGGAAATTAAAACGTTCTCAGCTGACGCGGTTATTATGGCTACAGGTGGACCTGGGATTGTTTTTGGAAAATCGACGAACTCAGTTATTAATACAGGTTCAGCGGCATCTATCGTGTATCAGCAAGGTGCATACTATTCAAACGGAGAGTTTATTCAAATTCATCCAACTGCTATCCCAGGAGATGATAAGCTTCGTCTTATGAGTGAATCTGCTCGTGGAGAAGGCGGACGCGTTTGGACATATAAAGACGGTAAACCTTGGTATTTCTTAGAGGAAAAATATCCTGCATACGGTAACTTAGTACCTCGTGATATTGCAACTCGTGAAATTTTTGACGTCTGCGTAGCGCAGAAGTTAGGAATCAACGGAGAGAACATGGTTTATCTGGACCTTTCACATAAAGATCCAAAAGAGCTAGACATTAAACTTGGAGGTATCATCGAAATCTATGAAAAATTCATGGGCGATGATCCGCGCAAGGTACCAATGAAAATTTTCCCAGCCGTACACTATTCAATGGGCGGTTTATGGGTGGATTACGATCAAATGACAAATATTCCTGGCTTATTCGCAGCTGGTGAGTGTGATTATTCACAGCACGGAGCGAACCGTTTAGGAGCAAACTCATTATTATCAGCTATTTATGGTGGTATGGTTGCCGGTCCTAAAGCGGTTGAATACATCAATGGTTTAGAAAAGAGCGCAGACGCTATTTCTTCAAGCGTATATGATCGTCATGTGAAAGAAGAAGAAGAGAAATGGAACAATATCATGAATCTTCAAGGTACAGAAAATGCATACGTTCTTCATAAAGAGCTAGGGGAATGGATGACTGACAACGTGACAGTCGTACGATACAATGACAAACTGTTAAAAACAGATGAAAAGATTCAAGAATTAATTGAACGCTATGATCGTATTAACATTAATGATACAGCTAAATGGAGTAATCAAGCGGCAACATTTACTCGTCAGCTGCAAAACATGCTTCAGCTTTCACGTGTTGTAACGCTAGGAGCTTACAACCGTAACGAAAGTCGCGGTGCTCATTATAAGCCAGATTTCCCAGATCGTAACGATGAAGAATTCTTAAAAACAACAATGGCAGCTTTTGTGGATAAGAAAACGGCTCCTTCTTTCCATTATGAAGAGGTAGACGTATCGTTAATTAAACCGCGTAAGCGCGACTACACAAAGAAAAAAGATGAAAAACCAAAAAAACAACAAGAGGGGGTTCGTTAATCAATGAGTGAACAACAAACAGTCCAAAAGACAGTGCGCTTCATTATTACACGTCAAGATTCAGCTGAATCTGCTCCTTACAATCAGGAGTTTGAAATTCCGTATCGTCCGAATATGAACGTTATTTCAGCACTGATGGAAATCAGACGTAACCCTGTTGATGCTTCAGGTAAAGAGGTTGCTCCGATAAACTGGGAAATGAACTGTTTAGAGGAAGTATGCGGAGCCTGTTCAATGGTCATCAACGGTAAACCTCGTCAGTCATGTACAGCTCTTGTTGATAAACTAGAACAGCCAATTCGCTTACAGCCAATGAAAACATTTCCTGTGGTTCGTGATTTGCAAGTAGACCGCAGCCGTATGTTTGATTCACTAAAAAAAGTAAAAGCCTGGGTTCCAATCGATGGCACATACGATTTAGGTCCAGGACCGCGTATGCCTGAAAAGAAACGTCAGTGGGCGTATGAGTTATCCAAATGTATGACATGTGGCGTTTGCTTAGAAGCTTGTCCAAATGTAAACGACAAGTCAAACTTCATCGGTCCAGCACCGCTTTCTCAAGTTCGCCTGTTTAATGCCCATCCAACCGGTGCGTTAAATAAAGGAGAACGTTTAGAGACGATTATGGGTGATGGAGGACTAGCGAACTGCGGGAATTCTCAAAACTGCGTTCAATCATGCCCAAAAGGAATTCCATTGACTACTTCAATTGCAGCTTTGAACCGCGATACAACAATTCAAGCATTCAGAAGTTTCTTTGGTAGCGATCAAGTATAATCACTCAAAACCTCTCCACGCGGAGAGGTTTTATTTTGTCTATGACGAACGGAGGAAATACAGATGAATAATATTTCGTATATTGAAGACATGGATCATTGGAAAGAGTCATTTTCGTTTAAGCAGGAGATCAAGGTAAGATTTTCGGAAACAGATATGTTTGGGCATTTAAATAATACGGTCCCTTTTGTGTATTTTGAACAAATACGTACTGAATTCTTTCACCATATTGGCTTTATGCAAAAGTGGACGAGTGAGCATGAGGGAACGATACCGGTGGTGGCTGATTTGCAGTGCGATTATGTCAAACAAGTTTATTTTGGCAACGCGCTATCTGTTTTTGTAAAAGCTCATAGAATTGGACGTTCGTCGGTTGATTTACACTATATGATTCAAAATGAGCAAAAAGAGGTTGTACTCACCGGGAGAGGAACAATGGTGCAAATTTCTAAAAAAACAGGAAAAAGCGTCCCTTGGAATGAAGAGATGAAAAGGTGTTTATCAAATATATGAAAATGGCTTGAAGGCTCTTTCTTCAGGCTTTTTTTCTTTTTTAAAAGTGAAAAAGAGTTTTTTGCATATTTTTTCTAAAACTAGTAACCGCGTAGGCATACCGCACATAAGATATGTTGACTAAATTTACACCCATCCGATAGTTCAACTCAGGATCAGGCAAGGAGGGTTACATTGAAAGAAAAAGAGTTTCAACCTAAACCGCTACTTACAAAGCGTGAACGAGAAGTATTCGAGCTTTTAGTACAGGACAAAACAACAAAAGAAATCGCGAGTGAACTATTCATTAGCGAAAAAACAGTTCGAAATCATATTTCTAATGCGATGCAAAAGCTTGGAGTCAAGGGGCGTTCTCAAGCAGTCGTAGAACTCCTTCGAATGGGAGAACTTGAACTATAACATGAGCTGGCTTTCTTCTTAGAAAGCCAGCTTTTTGTATATTTTTTTCAGTGTCGCATACATATCTAAAAAGAATAACGTTAAGAAAAAATTATAAAAAAGGTAAATCTTTATAAAAAAAACTTATTGCTTGAAATTGAATTTCAGAGTACGTATACTTTTAAGTGAGGAGATACTAGTTCAGAAGAAAGAGAGGTGAGATGATGAAAAATATATGGATGAGCTTATTGTTATGCATGATATTCTGTTTGCCTTTTGCGAGTTTGCCAGATAAATTTATTGATAACGACTTTGAAAAAGTGAAGGTCACAAAAAGTTCGGTTCAGCATTACACGGATATCGTGCACATGTCTCCAGGAGCTAAGCACAGCGTTAAACAAATAGGATCTCTCATACAAAGTGTGATAGTAACTTTTGCTTTAGTATGGGTGAGTGCCAAACTCATCATTCCGACGCATCAAATTGCGTATTTTATCCTCAAGAAAACACTTTTTTATCCAAAAATCTTTCAATCAAGTTACCTCAATTAAATAAAAAAGGTTGAAATTTCAACAGCCTTTTCTTCAAACCTAAAATTACCAACTATTCTTAGGCTTATTTGCTATGCGGATTTTCTAGGCAAATAACGCGGCAAAATTAAAAAATTCTTTTTAAAAACTTTATAGGAGTGATCATTCAATGATGATTAAAGAAACGGAATTGCCAGGAATCGGCCGTAAATTTGAAATTGAGACAAGCGGAGGAAACCGCGTAGTTGTTATCATTCATGATGATGGACGACGTGAAATCTATCACTTCGATCAAAAAGATTTAGAAGAAAGCATTTTTGATATTACGTTAACAGATACGGAATCAAGACAGCTAGCTGCAATTTTAGGCGGCATGATTTACAAGCCAAAAGCAATGGAAACCATTGAAGTGGCATTCAATGACTTAGTTATTGAATGGTATAAAGTTGAAAAACAAGCGAAAGCTCACAGTAAAACAATTGGTGAAATTGACGTTCGCAGCAACTATGATGTCACTATCATCGCCGTCATTAAAAACACGCAAAAAAAATTATCAACTCCAGGACCAGATACGTTGATTGAAGAAGGAGATACGCTTGTTATCTCTGGAGAACGAGGGAATTTAAAAACGCTCATTAAAGAATTGCTTTCACAAGGAGGTAGTTCATAATTGGATCATTTAGTATTTGAAGTTGGGACAGCTTTGTTACTAGTCGCTTTAGCGGCTATACTAGCACATAAATTTAAATTTACGATTATTCCATTCCTCATTCTGCTGGGCATGGCGGTTGGTCCCCATGCTCCTGAGTTTGGCTCATTCAGTTTAAAGTTTATTGAAAGCCAAGAGATTATTGAATTTATGGGGAGAATTGGAGTTCTCTTTTTACTCTTTTATTTAGGATTAGAATTTTCAGTTGGAAAGCTAATTAAATCAGGCAGGTCCATCGCGGTGGGAGGATCTATTTATATTTTAATTAACTTCACTTTAGGATTATTGTATGGATACCTGACAGGAAATCCTCTTCTTGAAGTGCTGATTATCGCTGGAATTATTACGATTTCGTCCAGCGCAATTGTCGCAAAAGTATTGGTTGATTTAAAACGAACAGCGAATCCAGAAACGGAACTGATATTAGGGATCATCATGTTTGAAGATATTTTCTTAGCCGTTTATCTTTCTGTCGTTTCAGGGTTGGTGCTTGGAGACCACGGATCGCTTGCTGGATCTTTAACATCTATTTTAATTGCGTTTGGCTATATGATGCTGTTCTTTATCATTGCTCGAAAAGCCACGCCGCTACTAAATAAACTTTTAAATATTTCATCAAACGAAATCTTTATAATCGTCGTTTTTGCGGTATTGTTTTTTGTGGCAGGCTTCTCTGAAACAATTCACGTGGCAGAAGCAATTGGTGCGTTATTGCTTGGACTTGTATTTTCTGAAACGGAACATCGCGATCGGATTGAACATCTTGTCGTACCGTTTCGTGATTTCTTTGGAGCTATCTTTTTCTTCAGCTTCGGGTTAAGTATTGATCCTCTTACGCTGTGGGATGCAGGATGGCTTGCGCTTGGCGCAGTTGCGCTTACGATCATTGGTAACTTTACAGCCGGTATGATTTCAGGAAGAAAAAGCGGGCTGTCACACAAGGCCTCTACCAACATTGGGTTAACAATCATGTCACGAGGCGAGTTTTCGATCATTATGGCTAACATTGGAATTGAAGGAGGATTATCCGCAATTCTTCAGCCATTCGCCGCGCTTTATGTATTGATTTTAGCTATTATTGGCCCTTTGTTAACGAAGGAGTCTAAGCATATATACGGATTTTTAAACTCAGTATTTAAATGGAAAAAGCCAAATCCTCAAGAATCAAAGTGATAAAATATATAAAACACAGTTGACAAATCGGATTAATATGATAAAATTCAAAATAATCCAATAACAAATCAGTTAACTATAGCAACGGGCTGATCGGTCAACCGAAAGCTCCTACCTTTTTTAGGTAGGAGCTTTTATGTTTTTAGGTGAAATAGCTTTTGATTTAAAAATTCAAGAAGGAGGAATTGCTGTGAGTGTCATGATTCAATCGGTTAACCGCTCATTTCAAAAAGGAGAACAAGTAACTCAAGCATTGCGAAATGTAAATCTTACGATTAATAAAGGTGAATTTATTACCATCATTGGTCCGAGCGGATGCGGAAAAAGTACGCTGCTTAAAATGATTGCTGGACTTGATATAGATTATGAAGGGCGCATTGAAATCAAAGGGAAGCACATAGCCGGACCTAGCATTAAACAAGGAATGATCTTTCAAGAACACCGCTTGTTCCCATGGCTTAATGTGGAGCAAAATATAGCGGCTGACTTATCTTTGAAAGATTCGAATGTTCGGCGCCGCGTAGATGAGCTAATTGATGTTGTCAGGCTGAAAGGATTTGAAAAAGCTTATCCTCGAGAACTATCTGGGGGGATGTCTCAACGAGTTGCTATTGCGCGTGCTCTTTTAAGAAATCCAGAGGTTTTATTGTTAGATGAACCGTTTGGCGCGTTAGATGCTTTCACTCGCACTCATTTGCAAGATGTGCTGCTAGACATATGGAAAAAAGAAAAAACAACCATGATTTTTGTTACCCACGATTTAGATGAATCCATTTACTTGGGAACTAAAATTGTGATTATGAGTGCCAGACCAGGGAAAATTAGCCGGGGCGTTCCAGTAGAAATTAGTCATCCGCGAAAAAAGACAGAACTACCTTTTCAGCAGCTAAGGCAGCAAGTGCTGAAAGAATTTGAAGAAGCAGGAGAACATTAAAGGTTCAATAAGACAGAGAAGGAGACAGAACAGATGAAAAAGCTACTTTTAACTGCAGCTATTGTACTTGTTCTCGCATTGGCTGGGTGCGGGACGAAAGAAAAAGCGAGCGGAGAAGGTTCAAAAAACGTTACAGTCAATATTGGTATCCAACAAAGCTTAGGCCCTTTAATGCTGGCACAAAACCAAAAATGGTTTGAAAAAGAATTTAAAAAAATAGGTGTAAATGTTAAATGGACAGAGTTTCAAAGCGGTCCTCCGCAATTTGAAGGTTTAGCATCTGGACACTTGGATTTCGGTCAAGTTGGAAATTCACCGGTTATTTCTGGTCAAGGCGCAGACATTCCATTTTTAGAAATTGCTAATTCGAGCGATGGATTAAAAGGAAATGCTATTTTAGTAGGAAAAAATAGCAAGATTAAAAGCATAAAAGATTTAAAAGGTAAAAAGATTGCGGTCGCGAAAGGAAGCAGCGGTTTTAATTTATTGTACAGAGCTCTTGACCAAAATGGTTTGAAGCCAAGTGATGTAAAGATCATTCAGCTTCAGCCAGACGAAGCTCAGCCAGCATTTGAAAATGGGTCAGTTGATGCATGGTCAATTTGGGAACCGTTTATCTCACTGCAAAACTTAAAAAATGATGCTCGTATTTTAGCAGACGGCGATTCGTTAAAGGTTGCTTCACCAGGTTTTACTATTGTAAGAGAAGGCTTTGCAAAAGATCATCCAGAGTTAGTCGTTAAGTTTTTACAAGTTTATCAAAAAGCACTTGAATGGCAAAATGAACATTTTGAAGAATCTGTGGATATTTTAGCAAAACAAAAAAATCTAGATAAAGACGTAGTAAGACAAGTGTTGAAAAATAATCCTGCCTATAATCGCCCAACCTCTAAAGAAATTATTGCAGAACAACAGCGAACAGCTGATTTTCAACAATCTTTAGGCGTTATTAAAAAGAAAATTGATACGGGAGATGTCGTTGATAATTCATTTATTGAAAAAGCATTAAAAGAAAAATGAGGTGATGAAAATGAGTAAAACATCTGTGGTTTCAGGACATGTCCAGTCTTCAGCAGCTCACTTGCAAAAAGTGAAAAAAAGAAAGGAAGAAGCGAAAAATAAGCAGGGGATTTTCCTTCGTTCTCTTATCGTGCCAATTTTGCTTATTGTCGTGTGGCAAATCATTGGTTCTGCGGGCTATGTATCCAAAACTGTTCTTCCTACACCTGTTGATATTGTACGTTCTTTTAAACAGCTCATCGTATCGGGAGAACTCGGAGCTAACCTTCAAATCAGTATTTTGCGTGCTGCCATAGGTTTTGCCGTTGGAGCTGGTCTAGGTTTACTATTTGGTGTAATTGTCGGTTTCTCAAAGAAAACGGAGCACTATATGGATCCATCCATTCAAATGCTTAGAACTGTTCCTCACCTTGCCTTGGCGCCTTTATTTATCTTATGGTTTGGCTTTGGAGAAATTTCAAAGATATTGTTAATAGCAAACGGTGCGTTTTTTCCAATCTATGTTAATACGTATTTAGGCATTCGCGGCGTTGATTCGAAATTATTTGATGTTGCGCGTGTTCTGCAATTTAGTAAATGGAAACAAATCACGAAACTCATTTTACCAGCCGCTCTTCCTAATATTTTACTTGGTGTCCGATTGTCTTTAGGTATTGCATGGCTCGGACTAGTAGTCGCTGAATTAATGGGAGCAAGTGAAGGTGTAGGATATATGATTATGGACGCTAGGCAGTTTTCTCAAACGGACGTAGTTTTTGTGGGAATTATCATTTTTGCTGTTGTAGGCAAATTAACCGATTCATTTGTCAGAGTATTAGAAAAGCGTCTTCTTAAATGGAGAGACAGCTACGCAGGTGAAAAATAAAATAAGGATTTATATAGCTATTAATCCTTGTAAATCTATCAGTTTTGTAAGTTAAAAGGAGAGATGATAATGAGCCAGTTTACAATTATTACAGGAAGCCCTTCAAAACAATCAAGGTCAGCTGCTTTAAGTGAGTATATTGCAGCATATCTACAAAATGAAAAATATGAAGTGAAAACCGTACATGTCCGCGATCTACCGGCTGAAGACTTACTATATGCTAACTTTTCTAGCCCTGCGATTCAAGAAGCTCAAAAGAAAGTGTCAGATGCTGATGCCGTTATTATTGTCAGCCCAATCTATAAAGCTAGCTACACAGGAATCTTAAAAACATTTTTAGATTTAATACCTGAAAAAGGTTTGCACAATAAAACCGTGCTACCGATAGCTACAGGGGGAACCATTGCTCATCTGTTAGCTCTTGATTATGTATTTAAGCCGACCTTATCCGTTTTAGGCGCTACTGCTCTTATTCATGGGGTTTATATTGTTGATTCTGAGGTGGCCTATACGAAAGAAAATGAAATTGAGTTTATTGCGGAAGAAGCAGAAGCTAGAATTAAACGTTCATTAAAAGAGCTGGAATATCATCTAGAACAAACGAAAAGGAGTGTTGAATCATGAAAATGTTATGGTTTATTCCTTCCCATGGAGATGGAAGATATTTAGGGACAAATCGAGGAGGTCGTTCAGCAGACTATTCATATTTTCGGCAAGTTGCTCAAGCAGCAGACCGGTTAGGATTTGAAGGAGTTCTGATTCCAACGGGGAAATCATGCGAAGACCCGTGGCTATTGGCTGCTTCACTTATACCTGAAACAGAGCGTTTGAAATTTTTAGTAGCTGTACGTCCCGGCATTATGGCTCCTTCTGTGGCAGCGCGCATGACGTCAACTCTTGATCGAATTTCAAACGGTCGTTTATTAGTCAACGTAGTAGCGGGAGGAGATCCAGCTGAATTAGCCGGAGACGGCCTTTTCTTATCACATGATGAACGTTATGAAGCTGCGGATGAATTTTTAGATGTGTGGAAAGGGTTATTGGTTGGAGATACAGTTAATTATGAAGGAAAACATATTCATGTAGAGAACAGTGAGCTGTTATATCCACCTGTTCAAAAACCTTCTCCACCTATTTATTTTGGCGGATCTTCACCCGCAGGACAAAAAGTGGCAGCAAAACATTCTGACGTGTATTTAACATGGGGGGAGCCTCCTGAACAAGTAAGAGAAAAAATAACGGCTGTGAGAAAGCAAGCAGAAGCAGAAGGCAGAACCGTTAAGTTTGGGATTCGTTTGCATATTATTGTAAGGGAAACCGAAGAAGAAGCTTGGGAAGCAGCCGATCGATTAATTCAGCATTTGGACGACGACACGATTCAAGCTGCACAGCGTACTTTTGCAAGGTACGACTCAGTTGGGCAGCAGCGAATGGCGAGCCTTCATAGAGGAACCCGAGAGGAACTTACGATTAGCCCTAACTTATGGGCAGGTGTAGGGCTTGTCCGGGGAGGTGCAGGAACTGCACTAGTAGGCAGTGCTGAAAATATAGCGAAACGAATAAAAGAGTATGAAGCTTTAGGAATTGAATCTTTTATTTTATCAGGCTATCCGCATTTAGAAGAAGCTTATCACGTAGGGGAGTTATTGTTCCCGCTTTTAAATATTGATGAGGGTGAAGGAAAGAGTGGAAGCATCGGAGAGATTATTGCAAATGATAGGTTTCCAAAAACTTCAACCTCGTAAAAGAAGAACCGGTGAATTTTTCACCGGTTCTTCTTTTACATTCATCTCAGCCGAGAGACGAGTCTGTTAAATTGTTGGTTTTGGTTTTTCAGGTGCAGCTTGTTTATCTTTTCGACTTTCTTGAATATATACTTTAAAGAGAAAAATATTTAAACAGCCCAGTGTGAGGAATAACGGTGCAAAATAATATTCTTGAGACATAAGTAGGACGAAAACGCTTCCAAAACAGAACAGAGAACTAAACATAAAGTAAAACTGTAAGAATCTTCTCATTTTAGTCGCCTCCTATTCTTTTTCTTCTTACAATTATTATATCAAATACTTTCCAAAAAAGACACAAAATATTCACAAAATGTTCAATTTTTTTCTTATTTACCCATTGATTTTTTTGTCGATATGTAAATTTAGTGGGTTGTAATACCAATTAATTCCTGATTGTAACTTTCCGATGGAAAGTTTATGTAAAATTTTATATGATAGAGAAATGGTATTGAAAAAAGGGGGAAAATCATCATGAGACGAATTGGGTGGCTATTTTTTACTATAGCAATTCTCTTATTAATAACTGCCGGTTGCTCAAATGATCAACAGAAAGCACAGGAACGATTTGATAAATATGTAGCCATGTGGAATAAAGAAGATTTTAAAGGCATGTATGGATACTTGTCTAAAGATGCTAAAAAGACGATTTCAGAAAAAGATTTTGTAAATCGATATAAAAATATCTATGATGCAATTGAAGCGGACAAGCTTAAAGTGAAGGCAAGTAAAATAGAAGACTTAGAAATAAAAGACCATAAAGCTGTTTTACCTTTTGAAGTAAACATGAACTCTGTAGCCGGTGAAATCTCATTTAAAGAAAATGCTGCTGTGGTTCAAGAAAAACAAGGGGATACAGAGAATTGGTATATTAATTGGAAGCCTAATATGATTTTTAAAGGACTTAAGCAAGGAGAGCAAGTAAGAGTAGCTACTCAGTCAGCTGTGCGTGGAGAAATTATGGATCGTTCAGGGAAATATTTAGCTCAAAACGGAGAAGCGATTCAAGTTGGAGTTGTTCCACAGCAGTTTTCTAAAGGCGGCGAGCAAGCTATACAACAATTAAGCAAGACTCTTGCTCTTTCAGAAAAAAGTATTAATCAAGCACTGAGCGCTTCTTGGGTGAAAAAGAATCAATTTGTTCCTATTAAAACAGTTAGTCAAAAAGACGCCTCTAATTTAGAGAATTCTTTGAAAAAAGTAGAAGGCATTCAACAAAAAAAGGTAAATGCGCGCGTATATCCTTGTGAAGAAGCGTGTGCCCATTTAGTTGGATACGTTGCGCCTGTCACAGCGGAATATTTAAAAGAGCATAAAGATGAAGGCTATAATGCTCAGTCTAAAGCTGGAATGATTGGCTTAGAGTCTTTATATGAAGATAAGCTTCGTGCTCGAGACGGCGTCATGATTTATACTGTAGATAAAGATGGTAATAAAAAGAATGAAATTGCAAAAGTGAATCCAAAAGACGGGGAAAGCATTCAAGTTACGGTAGACACGAATGTGCAAAAATCCCTTTATGAACAGTTAAAAGATGAAAAAGGAGTAGCTACTGCTCTTCAACCTAAAACGGGAGAAATATTAGGTCTTGTAAGCACGCCAGCTTTTGATCCGAATTCTTTTTCTTTTGGAATCGATGCTAATACGTACCAATCCCTTTCAACGAATCCCGATAAGCCGTTAATGAATCGCTTTACCAAAACGTATTCTCCGGGATCTACATTTAAGTTAGTCACGGGAGCTTTAGCGGTTGATGAAGGTGTGGTAAATCCAAACGAAAGTATATCAATCAGCGGGAAGAAATGGCAAAAAGATAAAAGCTGGGGGAATTTCTACGTAACACGAGTGGGAAGCAAGCCGAATGTTAATTTACGTGATGCTTATGTTACATCTGATAATATTTATTTTGCGCAGACTGCTTTGAAGCTAGGTTTAGACAAATTTAACAGTGGTTTAAAACAGTTTGGGTTCAATCAAAAAATGCCTATTAATTACCCTTTTGAAACGTCTAAAATTGCAGGTGATCAAGATATTAAAGATGAGGGAGTATTAGCAAACTCTGGCTATGGCCAGGGGAAGCTGCAAGTGAATCCTCTCCACTTAGCATTGATGTATACATCGATTGTAAACGATGGAAACATAGTAAAGCCTATTCTTATGAACGGTGATGAGAGTGGGATATGGAAAAAACAAGTAATATCTAAAGAAACGGCGCAATTAATTCAAAATGATTTAGTTGATGTCATTGAAGATAAAAACGGTACGGGTCATGCTGCAAAGATAGATGGGTTAACCCTGGCTGGAAAAACTGGAACGGCAGAGCTAAAGAAAACTCAAGGTGAAAAAGGACAGGAAAACGGATGGTTTGTAGCTGTGGACACAAAACAGAAAAACTTACTCGTTTCAATGATGGTTGAAGGGGTAGAAGATAAAGGCGGAAGTCATTACGTCGTGCCGAAAGTAAAAAATGTATTTCAGCAATATAATAAGTAAATAATAAAAGCCAGTTCTAAAAGAGCTGGCTTTTATTATTTACACAAGGGGAGTAATGTTAAGTTTTTGTAAATCCCAGTTTTATACAAACTCTGAAAACCCTTATTTTAAAAGGAATCAACGTATTATTGTTAATGTATTGTAAATAAGCTTAAAAAAATGTGTTTGAAAAGTTATTGACAATTAACAATAATAGGAGTAATTTTTGACTTGGCGTAAAAAAATGAATCGCATAACCTATAGGTGAAAGAACCACTTTTTGGGACTTTTGCTCTGGTAAACGTTTGTTTTTTTAGAATTTTTTGATACACAAGAGAGGTGGTTTCTCTCGTTATAGTAATGAACAGCTAAGTTTTATCCATTACTTTAAATGAAAAAAGAAACTAGAACACATATAAAAAGATAGAGAGAAAAAACGAGTGGTAAAGTTTCGATAAATTGGATGGAGGATTGCAACGTGATCAAAAGAAAAAAAGACAAGTTTTCTGAAATGTTAATGGACATTGCCCAAAATATTAAGGACTCAGCGGAGTTTTTAGGCAGCTTTGAACTTCAAAATGTATCTGACCTAAAGGAATTTGCCAACGTTTTAAAAGCGTATGAATCAAAAGGTGATAAATACGTGCATACAGTGATTACTGAGTTGAACAAAGCATTTATTACTCCAATTGAGCGTGAAGATATTTTACAGCTAGCGATGAGCATGGATGATGTACTTGATGGCATCGACAGCTTTGCTGCTTTAATGGAAATTCATTCAATTACAACATTTGATGAATATGTAGCTGAATTTGTTAAGAATATTCAAGGCTGTGCTGAAGAAATTTTAATTACGATTAATTTGTTGTCTGAGAAAAAGCTTCTTCAAATTAGTGAGCATGCAATTAAAATTAAAGAGTATGAGTCACATTGTGATACATTATATCGTCGTGCACTAAAACAATTATTTGCAACATGTAAAGATCCAATTAAAGTTATTCAATATAAAGAAATTTATGAAACGCTAGAAGAAATTGCGGATTATTGTCAAACGGTTGCGAACAACTTAGAATCAGTTATTATGAAGAATGCGTAACGGGGCTATATTATAATGGATTCGATGCTAATATTAACCATTCTAATTGTAGTTGGTGCACTTGGTTTTGACTTTATCAACGGCTTTCACGATACAGCCAATGCCATTGCGACTTCTGTTTCAACTAAAGCTTTAAAACCGCGACATGCAATTCTTTTAGCCGCAACCATGAACTTTGTCGGTGCTATGACGTTTACGGGCGTAGCCAAAACGATTACAAAGGATATCGTTGATCCTTATACGCTTCAAAATGGTTCTGTCGTTATTTTAGCAGCATTAATTTCTGCTATTGCATGGAACTTAATCACATGGTATTTCGGTATCCCGAGTAGTTCTTCTCATGCAATTATTGGATCGATTGCAGGAGCAGCTATTGCAGCTGCTGGATTTGGTGCTTTAAATTACAAAGGTTTCATCAAAATCATTGAAGCCCTTCTAATTTCACCAGTTCTAGCCTTTGTAGTAGGTTATATTGTCTATACGATTATCAAACTAACGTTTAAAAACCATAACTTGACGAAAACGAATAAGCGTTTTCGACGCGTTCAAATCCTGACTGCAGCCCTACAATCTTACACACACGGTACGAATGATGCGCAAAAAGCAATGGGTATCATTACGCTAGCGCTTATTGCTAACAATATGCAAAGCGGTACTGATATTCAGTGGTGGGTACAGCTGGCTTGTGCGGTCGCAATGGGGCTTGGAACGTCAATTGGTGGATGGAAAATCATTAAAACCGTCGGCGGTAAAATTATGAAAATTCGTCCTGTTAATGGAGTAGCTGCGGACTTAACAGGTGCTGCCATTATCTTTGGAGCAACGTTTATTCATCTACCTGTCAGTACTACTCATGTTATTTCATCTTCTATCTTAGGTGTAGGTTCTGCTCACCGAGTGAAAGGTGTAAAATGGGGAACTGCACAGCGCATGGTGATTACATGGGTTATCACACTGCCAATTTCAGCTTCATTAGCTGCACTTATCTATATGATTTTAAATTTGTTCTTTTAATAAATGTGGAGCTTCTTGTAAAGAAGCTCCTTTTTTTATTTACATCCCCTCATTTGCACAGTACACTTAAAGCATGAAAATAACACAATCGTTTTTAAAAGGGAGATGGGGAAATGTTTGGAAAAGTAGCTGCTGATGTATTGGGGCTAAGTGATATTGGTTCTGTTATTAAGCCAGTTGATTATGACAAGGTAGATGCAGACGATTACGTTATGCATGAAGAACAAGAAAAAATTTATTTTCTGATCAAATCAAAGTCAGATGAATATTGCTTTACCAATAAAGCGCTCATTCACCTTGATGGAACAAGTGCTACAAGTAAAAAGCGAATGCTTCGCCGCTATAACTACAGCACAAATCACATTTCAAACGTGATGCTAGAAACGGCTGGAACTGTCGATTTAGATGTGGAAATTAAATTTAAAATTGGCTCGGAGACTTTTTCTATCGATGTACACAAAAAGCATATAGAAGAGGTAAAAGATTTATATAAAGCGCTGTTTAAAATGTCTGAAATAACGCGTGAAAATGAAATTGCGCTCGATTTTGCTAAACAAAGCATTCAGCTAGCTTCTTCTACACTAAGCAGTACAAGAAATACAAGTGGAAGTGTTGCTAGTGAATTTAAAGAAATTAACGAAGCTGCGTTTTCTTGGTTATTAGATAAAAAAACAGTCTATACAACAAAAGATTTCAGCTCAGTTTTCGAGCTGTATATCAATAATTAATAGAAACAGCTGCTCCTTTTAGGGAGCAGCTGTTTTTTGATGCTGAATGAGAGTATGTAGACTTATGATGAACGTCGTAGAATCCTCATGTTAACCTTGAAAAATCACCGAAAAAAGAGCACAATATAAAATAGAAAAGAGAAACAGTAGAGACGGGTTTAACTGAAAGAAATAATAGAAAATAAGACTTATAGGTGGAAAGGATTACGGTATGACAGCAAAAAATAATGAGGATACAGTGGCAGAATTAGAAAAGTCACTTCGACATATTGCAGCGATTGTGAAGCAAAAAGGAAGAGAAATTTTAGAAGATTATACGATTACGCCACCTCAGTTTATTGCTTTGCAGTGGCTGTTTGAACGTGGAGATATGACGATTGGCGATTTATCAAATCGTATTTTTCTCGCTTGTAGTACAACGACAGATTTAGTAGATCGTATGGAAAAAAATAAGTTGGTGGTTCGGGTGAAAGATCCAAAAGACCGCCGCGTAGTGCGTATTCATTTGCTTCCTGAAGGAGCACGTGTTATCGAAGAAGTGATTGAAAAGCGACAAACGTATTTAAATGGCGTACTGGCAAACTTCTCCCCTAGTGAAACGGAAGTTTTACGAGTAACGTTACGAAAATTGCATGATGAAATGAAAGAAAAATGAGGCGATTGTTTTGAGTAGACCAATTGGTGTTATAGATTCAGGTGTGGGCGGATTAACGGTAGCAAAGGAAATTATGAGACAGCTTCCGAAAGAACAAATTATGTACATTGGAGATACAGCCCGCTGCCCATACGGTCCCCGTCCTAGTGAAGAAGTACGAGCTTTCACATGGGAAATGACTAATTATTTAATAGCTAAAGATATTAAAATGCTGGTTATTGCGTGTAATACGGCTACGGCAGTTGTGCTGGATGAAATTCAAGAACAGCTCGATATTCCCGTTATAGGCGTCATTGAACCAGGATCACGCGCTGCGCTTAAAGTAACTAAAAATCATAAAATAGGCGTAATCGGCACAAACGGAACCGTGAAAAGTCAAGCCTATACACATGCACTCCGCGCTCTTCATACGAGAGTGGAAGTGGAAAATTTAGCATGCCCTTTGTTTGTACCTCTTGTAGAGAGCGGTAATTATGAAGGACCGGAAGCACAGCGAATTGTAAAAGAAACATTAAAACCTTTTTATCATACAGATATGGATACCCTTATTTTAGGATGTACGCATTATCCGTTATTAAAGCCAGTTATTCAAGAAGCAATTGGGCCTAGAGTTCAGTTAATCAGTTCTGGCGAAGAAACGGCAATAGAGGTAAGTGCCATTCTTTCTTATAGCAATTTACTAGCTCCTAGAAACATGGAGCCTGAACACTACTTCTTTACAACAGGATCAACAGAACTGTTTCAATCTATTGCATCTAAATGGTTTGAGCACCCTGTATATAATGTTGAACATATCAAGCTTTAAAACCGTGCATATCATGCTCGGTTTTTTTTGCGGACAAAAACTTTTTTGAGCTGGTCTAAAATGCAAAAAAGCTCGTATACATAGTAGTACAAACAGTCTGAGGAGGGAAAGGAATGTCCAAAAAGACCCAATTTGTTCTCATATCCGCCGTGGTGACCACGTCTGTATTGTTATCCGGCTGTGGACTTTTCGGAGGGGATAACGCAGCAAAGGAAATTGATCCGCCAAAGGATGTCACCTATGTGAAAGATGAAAAATCATTAGCGACTGAAGCGAAAGTAACGGAAGCTAATAAAAAACAAAGTAAAGCCGCAGAAACATCTGCGCCTACCAAAAGAGAACTCTACTTAATTGATAAAAACGGGTACGTTGTTCCCCAGACGCTTGAAATTCCTAAATCAAAAGGTGTCGCTAAACAGTCTCTTGAATATTTAGTAGAGGGTGGACCGGTCACAAACTTATTGCCAAATAATTTCCGAGCGGTTCTTCCTGCTGATACAAGAGTTTTAGGGACAAAGCTGGAAAGTGACGGTACGATGGTAGCAGATTTTTCACCTGAATTTGCTGAGTATAAAAAAGAAGATGAACTCCGTATTCTGCAGGCCGTCACTTGGACGCTGACGCAGTTTGAAGGCGTAAATAAAGTTAAAATTCGCATTAACGGCTATGATAAAGATGAGATGCCTGTAAATCATACGCCAATCAGTAAAGGGTTGAGCAGAGCAGATGGCATTAACTTTGATAATACTGGAGTAGTTGACGTAACTCAAACGAAGCCAGTTACGATTTATTACTTAGCTCAAGAGGGCAAACAAACTTACTATGTTCCTGTCACAAAACGAATTGCTTCTGATGACAAAGATATGTACACTGCAATTGTGAACGAGCTTGTAGAAGGACCTGCGCCTGCATCAGGTTTAGTGACAGACTTTAATCCTGATGCAAAGCTCGTAGCAGCTCCAAAGTATGCGGACGGTGAGTTAACGCTGAACTTTAATAAAAACATCTTTGGGAATTTAAAAGGAACGGAAATTTCTCAGCATGTTCTCGACTCCTTAGTGTTATCTCTGACGGAACAAAAAGCCGTAGACAGCGTTGCCATTAAGGTGAATGGCAAAAAAACGCTAAAAGATGAAAAAGGGAAAAAATTAACGGAACCAGTTTCAAGACCTAAAAATGTGAACACAGGTAGTTTTTAAAAACAAATTTTTGTTATACTAGTAAAGGACTAAGTAGAAAGAGGTCTGCTGAAATAGCGACCTCTTTCCGCTGTTTTATAGTTAAAATGGAAGAGACTATTACATATAAATGAATGAATAGGAGGACATGCTTAATGCGTTTGGACGGTAGGGAATTTAATGAATTGAGATCTGTATCTCTTCATACTTCATACTTAAAGCATCCAGAAGGATCTGTATTAATCTCGGTGGGAGACACAAAGGTTATTTGTACAGCAAGCATAGACGACAGAGTGCCTCCTTTTATGCGTGGGCAAGGAAAAGGATGGATTACAGCTGAATATTCTATGCTGCCTCGAGCTACGGCACAAAGAAATATACGTGAATCATCAAAAGGTAAAGTCACAGGACGAACAATGGAAATTCAGCGTCTAATCGGACGAGCTCTTCGTTCTGTAGTCGATCTGGAAAAGGTCGGAGAAAAGACAATTTGGATTGATTGTGATGTTATTCAAGCAGATGGCGGCACAAGAACAGCATCGATTACAGGTGCTTTTGTGGCTATGGTTTTAGCGTTTGGAAAGCTGGTTGAAGAGAACAAGCTAACAGAAATTCCTATTCGTGACTACTTAGCTGCGACTTCAGTAGGTATTCATGGAGAAAATTCGATTTTAGATTTAAATTATGAAGAAGATTCGACAGCGGAAGTTGACATGAATATTGTGATGACAGGAAGCGGACAGTTTGTAGAATTACAGGGAACGGGAGAGGAATCGACGTTTTCGAGAGAACAGTTAAACCATCTTCTAGATTTAGGGGAAAAGGGTGTTTATCAATTGATTGAACAGCAAAAGGAAGTTCTTGATCACCTGGCTGCCTACATTCCGGTTAAAGAAAGGTAAGGGATTAACGTGCGTGAAATCATTATTGCAACTAAAAACGCAGGCAAAGTAAAAGATTTTGAAACACTTTTCTCACCGAAGGGATTTAAAGTAAAATCGCTTCTTGATTTTCCTGAGATTGAAGACGTGGAAGAAACGGGCGTTACATTTGCAGAGAATGCCACGCTAAAAGCAGAGGCCATTTCATCCGCATTAAATAAGCCGGTCATTGCCGATGATTCGGGGCTTGCTATTGATGCCTTAAACGGGGAGCCAGGCGTTTATTCCGCGCGTTATGCTGGTGAAAATAAAGATGATAATGCTAATATAGAGAAGGTACTTCAAAAATTAAATGACGTGCCGTTTGAAAAGCGCACGGCACGCTTTCATTGTGCTCTTGCTATTGCAGTGCCTGGAAAGAGAACCGAAATTGTAGAAGGCACGTGTGAAGGGCACATCTTGGAGGAAAAAAGAGGGGAAAACGGTTTTGGGTACGATCCCATTTTCTTTGTAGAAAAATGGAGATGCTCCATGGCAGAATTGACCAAAGAGCAAAAAAATCAGATTAGTCACCGAGCAAATGCGTTAAAAAGACTAGCACCGCTAATTGATGCGCAATTTTAGAAGGAGTGATGACGTGTGAAACTATTAATTGTAAGCGATAGCCACGGGTTACAAGAAGAGCTACTCACTATCAGAGAGAGACATGCTGATGTAGATAAGATGATCCATTGTGGGGACTCTGAGTTGCCGCAAGACAGCAAAGAAATGTCTGCATTTTTAGGCGTTCGAGGAAATTGTGACTACGATGCATCTTACGTTAATGATCGAGTAGAGTCGCTTGGAGAAGCTACGTGTCTGGTTACACACGGTCACTTATATAATGTTAAAATGTCTATGATGAATCTGCATTACAAAGCGAGAGAAGTTGGGGCAAACGTGGTTTGTTTTGGGCATTCTCACATAGCGGGAGCTGAGCTCATGGACGGAGTTTTATTTATCAATCCAGGAAGTATGTTACTTCCTCGTATGAGAAAAGAACGTACGTATGCTATACTAGTAATGGATGGTACAGAAGCTACCGTGCAGTTTTACGATATAAGCGGTAAACATATTCCTAGCATGCAGTTAACCTGTACACTTTCAGCATAATATAGCCAAATATAGGGAGAAGAGAAGGTTTTTTACCTCTCTTCTCATAAAATTTCAAAAAAACGTTGACTTTTAAATTATATTTGAATATAATAAGTATTGTCTTTGATACACTTTAACATTATGTCCCAGTAGCTCAGCAGGATAGAGCAACGGCCTTCTAAGCCGTCGGTCGGGAGTTCGAATCTCTCCTGGGACGTCCAAAAAAAACGGTTTTTACTAAAAAGTAAAAACCGTTTTTTTTTTTTTTTTATCTTAAAAGTGAATGTTTGTTCATTCAGTGTGTACAAATGAACGTTTCAGAAAAACTTTTTTAACTGCTGTAAACCCTTATTACATCAATAATGAAAACGCATTCAAATATTCTGTTTAGTCTAAATTGTCTAAAAAAATCTTGAAAAGTGGTTGACTATGCATAGAAATGGGCGTAAGATAGTCCTCAAATATAAGTTTTCTAAAAATTTTAATTAATTGTAATTAATTTAAAATATGATGTGTAAAGCATTGTTCAAAAAGCATATAGCGTTTTAAAACGTTGAAGAGGATAAGTAGTTTTGATGTTTAGGTATCAACAGAGAGTCGGGTTGCTGGAAGCCGACGTTACCAACTCAAAATGAACTCACCTCAGAGTGTCACCCTGAAATTCAGTAAGGGTGACCGAGTGTACTTCCAAAGCACTCGTTATCAAAAAGAATGTACAGTATACATTCATAAGGTAATCATTACGATTACAAACGAGGGTGGTACCGCGTAAAGTACAAAAGACTTTTCGCCCCTTGACCTATATCATTTGATAGGGTCTATTTAGGGGTGAGAAGTCTTTTTTCTTTTATCTAGAAAACGAAAGGATGAGAAAAGTGGGAGCCAATATGCAAACGAAAGAACCTGTAAGCACTGGGGCAAAAATGAATGGAGCTGACATGTTGATTGAATCTCTAAGAAGAGAAAATGTTGACGTCATCTTCGGTTACCCAGGGGGAGCCGTTTTACCGATTTACGATAAGCTATATGGTTCAGGAATGTTTCACGTACTTGCTCGTCACGAACAAGGTGGAATTCACGCAGCAGAAGGGTACGCAAGAATTTCAGGCAAACCCGGTGTAGTTATCGCAACAAGTGGTCCTGGTGCAACAAATATCGTAACAGGTTTGGCAGATGCGATGATTGACTCACTTCCTTTAGTTGTTTTTACTGGTCAAGTAGCTTCAAGTGTAATTGGTTCTGACGCGTTCCAAGAAGCAGATGTATTAGGGATCACAATGCCAATTACAAAACATAGCTATCAAGTACGCAATATCAGCGATATGCCAAGAATCATCAAAGAGGCATTTCATATTGCGACAACAGGAAGACCTGGTCCAGTCTTAATCGACATTCCAAAAGATATGGCACAGGGTGATGGAACATTTAATTACGAAGGAGAAATTGATTTACCTGGCTATCAGCCAACTTATTTTCCAAATCAGCTGCAGGTTAAAAAATTAACAGACGCAGTAGCAGCTGCAAAACAACCTGTTATCTTAGCAGGTGCGGGAGTGTTATTGAGTAAAGGTTCAGAAGAATTAAAAAATTATGCTGAGCGTCAAAATATTCCCGTTATTAATACGCTTTTAGGATTGGGCTGTTTTCCTGCAGATCATCCGCTTCATTTGGGAATGGCTGGCATGCACGGAACGTACACAGCAAACATGGCAATTTATGAGAGTGACCTTCTCATTAGTATCGGTGCACGCTTTGATGACCGAGTAACAGGTAACTTAAAGCATTTTGCACCAAATGCAAAAATTGCTCACATTGACATCGACCCAGCGGAAATTGGAAAGAATGTTCCAACCAAGATTCCAATTGTTGGAGATGCAAAAGAAGTATTGAAGCAATTGCTTCTGCAAGAAGGAGAAGTTGGAGATTATACGAAATGGCATGAGAAATTAGCGGCGTGGAAGCAAGAATATCCATTATGGTATCAGAACTCAGCGGACGTGTTAAAACCACAAAAAGTAGTTGAGTTGCTTCACAAGTATACAAATGGAGATGCCGTGGTTACAACGGACGTTGGGCAACATCAAATGTGGGTAGCTCAATACTACACATTTAATAATCCAGATCGATGGGTAACTTCAGGTGGTCTTGGCACCATGGGCTTTGGATTACCTTCTGCAATCGGCGCTCAGCTAGCAAACAAAGATAAAACAGTTGTAGCAGTCGTTGGTGACGGTGGATTTCAAATGACGCTTCAAGAATTAGGAGTTATTAGAGAATTAAATTTACCTGTAAAAGTGGTTGTACTTAACAATCAGTCGCTTGGTATGGTTCGTCAGTGGCAGGAAATCTTCTATGAAGAACGCTACTCACACTCTTTAATTCCGAATCAGCCTAATTTAATGAAGCTTGCAGAAGCTTATGATATCAAAGGTTTACAAGCTTCTACTGAAGAAGAAGCGCATGCGGCTTTGAAAGAAGCAATGGAAACAGATGGACCTGTTCTACTAAATTTCTTTGTCGCACCTAAAGAAAACGTATATCCAATGGTTGCACCTGGAAAAGGATTACATGAAATGGTGGGGGTGAAACCATGAAGCGAATTATTACAGCAACTGTATTAAACCGTGCGGGCGTATTAAATCGCGTGACGGGGTTATTTACAAAAAGAAATTTCAATATTGAGAGTATTTCGGTAGGTCACACTGAATCTGAAGATGTATCACGCATGACGTTTGTTGTGAACGTAGAGCATGATAACGCTGCTGAACAAGTGATTAAGCAGTTAAATAAGCAGATTGACGTGTTGAAGGTTCAAGATATTACGGATCAAGCGGTGGTATCAAGAGAGCTTGCTTTAATGAAAGTAGCCTCTACCCCAGCGAGCCGTAACGAACTTTATGCAGTAATTGAACCTTTCCGTGCAACCATCATTGATGTAAGCCGCGACAGCTTAATTATTCAAGTAACAGGTGAATCCAGCAAGATTGAAGCGATGATTGATCTGCTTCAGCCTTATGGATTAAAAGAAGTAACGCGCACGGGCACAGTAGCTGTTCCGCGTGGTACGCAAAAAGCAGCGGCCAAACTTTCATCAATCATTTAATTCTAGCTAGTTACTAACCAAGTAAACTATATAAAACTATATAAACTAAGAGGAGAGATTTATTATGACAAAGGTATATTATAACGGAGATGCAAAGGATCAATTATTACAAGGTAAAACAGTAGCAATCGTAGGTTATGGCTCACAAGGTCACGCCCATGCACAAAACTTACGCGACAGCGGAGTAAACGTGGTAGTAGGATTACGTAAAGGTAAATCATGGGACCAAGCAGAGCAAGACGGTTTCACTGTATTATCTGTAAAAGATGCAGTTCAACAAGCAGAAGTAGTAATGGTATTACTTCCAGATGAGTATCAGCCAAAAGTTTATAACGAAGAAATTCTTCCAGGACTAAAACCAGGAAAATCTTTAGTATTTGCTCACGGTTTCAACATTCACTTTAACCAAATCGTAGCACCTGAATTTGTTGACGTATTCTTAGTAGCTCCAAAAGGCCCTGGTCACCTTGTAAGAAGAACGTATGAAGAAGGAGCTGGTGTACCGGCGTTATTCGCAGTATTCCAAGATGTAACTGGAGAAGCAAAAGACGTAGCGTTAGCTTATGCTAAAGCAATCGGTTCAGCTCGTGCGGGTGTATTAGAAACAACATTTAAAGAAGAAACAGAAACAGATCTTTTCGGTGAGCAAGCAGTACTTTGTGGTGGTTTAACTTCATTAGTTAAAGCTGGTTTTGAAACGCTTGTAGAAGCTGGCTACCAACCGGAAGTTGCATATTTTGAGTGCTTACACGAATTAAAATTAATTGTTGACCTTATGTATGAAGGCGGAATGGAAGGCATGCGTTATTCAATCTCTGATACAGCTCAATGGGGTGACTTCGTTTCAGGACCACGCGTTGTAGATGAGCGTTCAAAAGAACAAATGAAAAAAGTGCTTGAAGATATCCAAACAGGTAAATTTGCAAAAGGCTGGATCTTAGAAAACCAAGCAAATCGTCCAGAATTTACTGCTATCAATAACCGTGAAAATGAACATTTAATTGAAAAAGTTGGCGCTCAATTACGTGAAATGATGCCATTTGTTAAAAAACAAAAGAAAGAAGCGGTGATCGCTAGTGCAAAAAATTAAACTATTTGACACGACGCTACGCGATGGTGAACAGTCACCTGGAGTCAATTTGAACCTACAAGAAAAGCTTGAAATTGCTAAGCAGTTAGAGCGATTAGGTATCGACATCATTGAAGCCGGATTTCCCGCTTCTTCAAAAGGTGATTTTCAATCCGTAAAAGAAATTGCGTCTATTGTCAAAAATTCTTCTGTAACAGGTCTTGCAAGGTCTGTTACAAAAGATATTGACATTGCATGGGAAGCGTTAAAAGAAAGTGCAGAACCAAGACTGCATGTTTTTATCGCTACTTCCGAAATTCATATGCAGCATAAATTGAAAAAAACACCTGATGAAGTACTTGAAACAGCAGTGGAAATGGTGAAATACGCAAGTGAAAAATTCCCAGTTGTTCAATGGTCTGCTGAAGATGCATGTCGAACAGATTTACCGTTTTTAGCTAGAATTGTAGAAGCAGTTATTGATGCTGGTGCAAAAGTCGTTAATATTCCAGATACAGTAGGATTTATCACTCCTGGTGACTATCAATCAGTATTTAATTACTTAAAAGAACATGTGTCAAATATTCATAAAGTTGATTTGTCAGCTCACTGTCACGATGACTTAGGGCTAGCTGTGGCCAATTCAATGGCTGCGATTGAAGCAGGAGCTACTCAAATTGAAGGAACGATTAACGGAATCGGAGAACGTGCGGGTAACGCAGCTCTTGAAGAAGTAGCACTTGCGCTTCATGTCCGTCAAGATTTCTATCAAGCGAGCACAGGTCTTATCTTGCCTGAAATCAAGCGTACGAGTGACATTATCAGTAAGCTTACCGGGATGAATATTGCACCAAATAAAGCAATTGTCGGAAAAAATGCTTTTGCTCATGAATCAGGTATTCACCAAGATGGCGTCTTAAAAAATCCGTTAACATATGAGATTATTTCCCCAGAACTTGTGGGTGTTAAACAAAATCCAATTGTGCTTGGTAAACACTCAGGCCGTCATGCGTTCCGTACACGCTTAGTAGAGCTTGGATTCACATTGGAAGATACAGAAGCAAACGTGCTTTTTGAGAAGTTTAAAGACTTAGCAGATAAGAAAAAAGACATTACCGATGATGATTTATTGGCATTAGTCATTCAAAAGCAAGTTAGCAAAGAAAGTGAATATAAGCTTGAAAGTCTGCAAGTTCAGTATGGTACGAACAATATTCCAACGGCTACGATTACGCTTCGCAAAGAAAATGGCGAAGAGATTCAAGAAGCAGCTACCGGATCTGGAAGCGTGGAAGCTATCTATAATACGCTGCAGCGCTGTGTTGAACAAGATGTAAAACTATTAGACTATCGTATTCAGTCTATTAACGGTGGGCCGGATGCACTGGCTGAAGTATTTGTGAAGGTTGAAAGTGAAGGAACTGAAGCAAGCGGACGCGGAGTAGCATTTGACGTATTAGAATCGTCAGCGAAAGCATATCTGAACGCCATTAATCGTTTAATCGCTATTCAGCAGCATCGTACAAAGCAAGAAGTAATGTGAACTGAAGGGAGAGACCACCATGACAAAAAAAGTCGCTGTATTACCGGGTGACGGCGTAGGAACAGAAGTAACCAAAGGCGCTGTTGCCGTTTTAAAAGCAATTGGAGAGCGCTTTGATCATCAATTTGAGTTTACGTATGGACTAATTGGCGGAGCTGCAATTGATGAAGCGGGCACACCTCTTCCAGAAAGTACAATTGAGACTTGTAAGCAGGCGGATGCTGTATTACTTGGATCGGTGGGAGGGCCAAAATGGGATCGTAACCCTTCACATTTGCGACCGGAAAAAGGTTTGCTAGCTATTCGAAAAGAACTGGATTTATATGCTAATCTTCGTCCAGTGACGTTTTATGATAGCTTAGCGGATGCCTCTCCTCTGAAAAAAGAATACATTGAAGGTGTTGACTTCATTATCGTCCGTGAGCTAACAGGAGGCTTATATTTTGGTAAGCCTAGCGAGCGCCGAACAGAAGGAAATGAAGAAACAGTTGTCGACACATTATTTTATAAGCGTACAGAAATAGAAAGAATTATTCGCCAAGCATTTGACACGGCTGTAAATCGACGTAAAAAAGTAACGTCTGTTGATAAAGCGAATGTGCTTGAGTCTAGTAGAGTGTGGCGTGAAGTAGCTGAAGAAGTAGCAAAAGACTACCCGGATGTAGAGCTTGAGCATATGCTTGTAGATTCAGCTGCTATGCAGTTAATTCGTAATCCGAAGTATTTTGATGTAGTGGTAACTGAAAATATGTTTGGTGATATTTTGAGTGATGAGGCTTCTATGCTGACAGGATCGTTAGGAATGTTGCCATCTGCGAGCTTAACGGCTGATGGTCCGTCTCTATACGAACCGGTTCACGGTTCTGCACCAGATATTGCTGGTCAAAACAAAGCTAATCCGATTGCCGCTATTTTATCTGCAGCAATGTTGCTTAGACATTCGTTTGGATTAGAAAAAGAAGCAGCAGTGATTGAACAAGCGGTTGAAAGTGTATTACATGCAGGTCATCGAACAGCTGACTTAGCAGACGGTAATCATTATTTAGGTACCGATAAAATGGTGGAGGCGATAACTGCGGTAATTGCCAATGATTCTGCCATTTCAAGCATTATGACAGCTTACAGTTAATCATGCGTTTCTCACGTTTTGTGAGAAACGTTTTTCATAATCAGAAAGGAGGAGCAGTATGAAACCAAAAACAATTATTGATAAGCTTTGGGAACAACATGTTGTACGTCGAGAAGAGGGGAAGCCGGACTTATTATATATCGATCTTCATCTTATTCATGAAGTAACGTCTCCTCAAGCATTTGAAGGTCTTCGCGTGGCAAATCGCCAAGTGAAGCGTCCAGACTTAACGTTTGCTACAATGGATCACAACATTCCAACAGTTGACCGTTTTAATATTAAAGATCCGATTGCAAAGAAACAAGTAGACAAACTATCTGAAAACTGTCATGAGTTTGGTGTGAAGCTTTTAGATTTAACAAGTGAAGAGCAAGGAATTGTGCATATCATTGGACCGGAATTAGGATTAACTCAGCCTGGAAAAACCATTGTGTGCGGAGATAGTCATACATCTACTCACGGTGCATTTGGAGCGCTTGCTTTTGGGATAGGAACTAGTGAGGTAGAGCATGTTTTAGCAACACAAACGCTATGGCAAGCGAAACCAAAAACGCTACAAGTGAAAGTGAATGGCAAAAAGCAGCCTGGCGTTTATGCTAAGGACATTGTGTTAGCAATAATTCAAAAATTCGGTGTGAATTTTGGAACGGGTTCAATCGTGGAATTTACGGGCGAATGTATTCGCGATCTTTCAATGGAAGAGCGCATGACCATTTGTAATATGTCTATTGAAGCCGGTGCAAAAGCTGGTTTAATCAGTCCAGACGATGTCACGTTCTCTTATATTAAAGGACGTCAGTATGCTCCTAAAGGAGAACAGTTTGAAAAAGCAGTGGAAGCTTGGGCAGCTTTAGCAACAGATGAAGGTGCAACGTACGATGAAACGCTGGAAATTGATGCAGATACAATTGAACCTGTTGTAACATGGGGAACAAACCCGGCGATGAGTTCTTATGTTAGCAAGCAAGTTCCTACATTAGAAGAGTGTAAAACAGAAGCTGAGAGAAAGTCTTTGTCACGAGCACTTGAGTATATGGGCTTACAGCCTGGTATGGCAATAGAAGAGATTCCAGTTCAGCATGTATTTATCGGTTCATGTACGAATGCTCGTTTGTCTGATCTTCGTGACGTGGCAGCCTTTATTAAAGGAAAGAAAGTGTCACCAGATGTGCGAGCGATCATTGTACCAGGTTCTCAAAAAGTAAAGCGAGTGGCTGAAGAAGAAGGGTTATCTGCTATTTTTATTGAAGCAGGTTTTGATTGGAGAGACTCAGGCTGCAGCATGTGTCTAGGCATGAACTCTGACTTAGTTCCACAAGGCGAACACTGTGCGTCCACTTCTAACCGGAATTTTGAAGGACGTCAAGGAAAAGGCGCCAGAACGCATTTAGTAAGCCCGGTAATGGCAGCAGCGGCAGCGGTATATGGACATTTTGTTGATGTACGCAAACTACAAGAACAAGCGGTGCGATAAGGAGGAGAACACAGATGAATGCTTTTACAATCCATACAGGGAAAGTAGCAGGTCTCGACCGAGCAAACGTAGATACTGATCAAATTATCCCAAAGCAATTTTTGAAAAGAATTGAGCGTACTGGCTTTGGCCAATTTCTATTTTTTGATTGGCGATATAATGAAGATGAGACGTTAAATGAAACGTTTGAATTAAATCAGCCTCAAAATCAAGGAGCAACAATTCTTGTAGCTGACGAGAACTTCGGATGTGGTTCGTCACGTGAACACGCGCCATGGGCGCTTTTAGACTACGGGTTTCGTGCTATTATCGCACCTTCATTTGCGGATATTTTTAAACAAAACTGTCTAAAAAATGGTATTTTACCTATTGTTTTACCAAAAGAAGATGTTTCCTATTTAATGAAAGAGTCTCAAAGTGCTTCTTACGCCTGTACAATCGATCTTCATCAGCAAAAAATTACCGATGAAGCAGGTTTTGAACGTACGTTTGATATCAATGGTCATTGGAAATATATGCTTGTTAACGGATATGATGAAATTGGCTATACGCTTTCTTTTGAAGACGACATTTCTGCTTATGAAGCAAAAACGGTAAGATATTAACCAAAAATCGAGCAAAATTATGATTTTGCTCGATTTTTTTGCGTTCCGTTAACCGAATTGCTAAACTGTAAAGCAAATGGACCGCGAAGTGGGGAGAAAACATGTCGAATGAACAACAAAACAAAATTGTAGCTTTTCCTCTATTAAAAGAACGGTTGGTTGAAAAAGCTACAGATCATATGCAGCACAAGCAATTTCAAGAAGCACTTCCTTTATTTGAGCAGGCCTACGAACTTGATAATAAGCATCATGAAATCTTGCTTGGCCTTGTTATTTGTCACGTGGAGCTCGGTGATGCAGGCATAGCTAAAGAATTATGTGAGCAAATGCTGAAAGAAGATATTGGCGATTATTATCATAATTTGCAAATGTACCTCATGGTGTTAATTCAGCTTGGTCACTATCATGAAGGATATGTCACTCTACAAGCAGTTATTCAAGAACACAAACTCCCTTCTGAACATGCTGAACAGCTTTATCAGCTGTTGGAGTTCTGCAAGAATAGAATGAATCAAGAACAAGTCATAGAAGAACAAACAGAAGAAGAACAGCTAGAGCAGTTTAAATCATTCACAGCTCTAGACAATATTCAGGATCAGCTTGAATGGGTTCATTCATTAAAAACAAAGAGAATTGAAAAGCAGCGCGTCTTTCTGGAACAGCTATTTTCATCTGAAGCTGTTCACCCTATCGTAAAAACAGTCGCTTTAAAAACAGTTATGGAAGAAGAAGTAGACATTGATTTTATGATTACTAAGTTTGGAGAGACGAAAAAAGTAAATGCGCTTCAGCTTCAACGAACAACACCGTATTTGTTTGCCGAGCAAGTAGAAGCACAGCTGACGGAAAAGCTGGAGCATGAAAATCCTACATTGTTGCAGGTTGCCGTTGAAATATGGCAGCGTCATTTATTTATTACATTTCCGTTTTTACCGGGTGATAATGTAAAACTTTGGACGGCAGCGGTGTATGCTGTTAGTCTGATGATGCAAGGAGAAGAGTCAGATGCAGCTGTAGCAGAGGAAGACGGAAGTTTCTCCGCAGCTGAATTAAGAAAGGCAATTAAAGAGCTAAAAGAAATTGAAGAAATTTCTTTTATATAAAATGTGGTGTTTAGTTGAAACGTCATTGTTGTATGTTATAATATAATGGTTGTAAAATGCACTTAAATACGTATAGTAGAATTTCATCTTTACATTACATTCCTACTTACTTTAAAGTAATAGGGAGTTAAATAGATAATGATTGAGGGTTGAACTGATAGGCTATCTGCATTATCTAGTTTAGAAATCACTACTTAAAATGATTTTGGAGGGAAACATTCATGTCTGCAAAATGGGAAAAACAAGAAGGAAATCAAGGCGTTTTAACAGTAGAAGTTGAAGCTGCTGAGTTTGATAAAGCCTTAGATAAAGCATTCACAAAAGTTGTAAAACAAGTAAACGTACCAGGGTTCCGTAAAGGTAAAATGCCTCGTCCACTTTTCGAAAAACGTTTTGGCGTAGAATCTTTATATCAAGATGCACTAGACATCTTATTACCTGAAGCTTACAGCAATGCAATTGTTGAAGCTGGTATCGAGCCGGTTGATCGTCCAGAAATCGATGTTGAAACAATCGAAAAAGGACAACCTCTAGTTTTCACTGCTAAAGTAACTGTTAAGCCTGAAGTTAAATTAGGCGAATACAAAAACTTAGAAGTAGAAAAAGTAGATACAACTGTAACAGATGAAGACGTTGAAGCTGAATTAAAAACACTTCAAGAGCGTCACGCTGAACTAGTTGTTAAAGAAGAAGGAACTGTAGCTGAAGGTGATACAGCTGTAATCGACTTTGAAGGTTTCGTTGATGGCGAAGCATTCGAAGGCGGAAAAGGCGAAAACTATTCTTTAGAAATCGGTTCTAACACATTCATCCCTGGCTTTGAAGAGCAACTAGTTGGTCTTGAAGTAGGCGCTGAAAAAGAAGTGGAAGTAACATTCCCTGAAGAGTATCACGCTGAAGAGCTAGCTGGTAAAGCTGCTAAATTCAAAGTGAAATTACACGAAATCAAATCTAAAGAGCTTCCAGCTTTAGACGATGAGTTTGCAAAAGACGTAGATGAAGAAGTAGAAACTTTAGAAGCGTTAAAAGCAAAAACAAAAGAAAAATTACAAAGCGATAAAGAGAATCAAGCGGAATCAGCTCTTCGCGACACTTTAGTAGAAAAAGCTGCTGAAAACGCTGAAGTAGAAATTCCAGAAGCAATGTTCAACACTGAAATGGATCGTATGATGCAAGAGTTTGAACAACGTTTACAAATGCAAGGTCTTAACCTTGAACTTTACTTCCAATTCTCAGGTCAAGATGAAAAAGCTCTTCGCGACCAAATGCGTCCGGATGCTGAAAAGCGTGTGAAAATCAACTTAACGCTAGAAGCTATTTCAAAAGCTGAAAATCTTGAAGTAAGCGAAGAAGAAGTAGAAAAAGAATTAGAAAACATGGCAGGAATGTACAACATGCCTGTCGAAGAAATTAAGAAAGTGCTTGGCAGTCTTGATAGCATTAAAGAAGACATGAAAGTACGTAAAGCAGTTGAATTTCTTGTAGAAAACAGCAAAGCTGTTGCATAATAGTAAGTAAGAAACAAGGCGCGACTTGATCGTGCCTTGTTTTATAAACTTCAATAGTTTTTTTATATCATAACCAACACCGTAGAAGCAGCTTTAACCCATTGTTTGAAATCCGTGGTTATGAAATAGGCCCAATAAGAGGACACTATATAATAGCAGATCTCCATTCTGTTATGCTCATCAACAACATATACATAAAACGTTTTAGTATCTATTCAAGAAAATGTATGGTAAAATGCAATACAAATCTTTTCATAGCGCTTTTACTATGTAATAAAGAGGGGCATTTACCTACAAATAGATGAGTTGTTCATGTGGTTGGGCTATAGCGCGGATAGAAATCAGCTTCGAGCACTTTAGTAAATACTACAAGGGGTGAAAATTATGTTTAAATTTAACGATGAAAAAGGGCAGTTAAAATGCTCATTTTGTGGTAAAACACAAGAACAAGTACGCAAGTTAGTTGCGGGTCCAGGTGTTTACATATGCGATGAATGTATTGAACTTTGCACGGAAATCGTAGAAGAAGAGTTAGGTACAGAAGAAGAAGTAGAATTTAAAGATGTACCAAAACCAAAAGAAATTCGTGACATTTTAGATGAGTATGTAATTGGTCAAGAGGATGCGAAAAAATCGTTATCCGTTGCGGTATACAACCATTACAAACGAATCAATTCAAACAGCAAAATTGATGACGTTGAGTTATCAAAAAGTAATATTGCATTAATTGGACCTACAGGAAGTGGTAAAACTTTACTAGCTCAAACATTGGCTCGTATTTTAAACGTACCGTTTGCGATTGCAGATGCAACATCTCTAACAGAAACGGGTTATGTAGGAGAAGATGTTGAAAACATCTTATTAAAATTAATTCAATCAGCTGATTACGATGTGGAGAAAGCTGAAAAAGGTATCATCTACATCGATGAAATTGATAAAGTAGCGCGTAAGTCTGAAAACCCATCTATTACACGTGATGTATCAGGTGAAGGTGTGCAGCAGGCTCTTCTTAAAATCTTAGAAGGTACTGTAGCAAGCGTTCCTCCTCAAGGTGGACGTAAACACCCTCATCAAGAATTTATTCAAATTGATACAACAAATATCTTATTTATTTGCGGTGGTGCATTTGACGGAATCGAACCTATTATTAAGCGCCGTCTAGGTAAAAAAGTAATTGGTTTCGGTTCAGAAACAAAACAACAAGACTTTACAGAAAAAGAGTTACTAGCAAAAGTATTACCGGAAGATTTATTAAAATTTGGTTTAATTCCAGAGTTTATTGGTCGTTTACCGGTTACTGCTAGCTTAGTGCCTCTTGATGAAGAAGCGCTAGTTGAGATTTTAACAAAACCGAAAAATGCACTAGTGAAACAATATCAAAAAATGCTTGAACTTGATGACGTTGAACTTGAGTTCGAAGACGAGGCTTTAGTAGAAATTTCTAAAAAAGCAATCGAGCGTAAAACAGGTGCTCGTGGTCTACGTTCAATCATTGAAGGTATTATGTTAGATGTAATGTTTGATCTTCCTTCACGTGATGATATTACAAAATGTATTATCACAGGTGAAACTGTTCGTGATCAAGCGGCTCCTAAGTTCGTATTAGAAGACGGATCTACTATTCAAGAAGGCAGCAAAACATCAGCATAAAAAAAGCCGGGTACTCAATTTGAGTACCCGGCTTTTTTCTGGTGATGAAGCACAACTAAATTTTACTTTTTACTAGAATCTTGTTTATTCCTACTGCTGCAGGGAGATAATAACTGATAATTATCTTACTAAACTGCGCAGGAGGTTTATCTATGAACTGGACGAATATTGCCTTAATGGTCCAACTCTTTTTTGGTATCATCATTGGCTTATATTTTTGGAATTTATTACGCAATCAGCGTACGCAAAAAGTCTCAATTGACCGGGATTCAAAGAAAGAAATGGAGCAATTGCAGAAAATGAGAGCCATCTCTTTAACTGAGCCGCTTGCCGAACGTGTGAGGCCGTCTAGCTTCTCCGATATTGTCGGACAAGAGGATGGAATTCGGTCACTAAAGGCTGCCCTTTGCGGTCCTAATCCACAGCACGTGATTGTATACGGGCCGCCTGGAGTAGGAAAAACCGCAGCAGCACGTTTAGTGTTAGAAGAAGCAAAAAAAAATAAAAAATCACCTTTCAAACAATCGGCTGTATTTGTAGAGTTAGATGCAACTACGGCGCGTTTTGATGAGCGAGGCATTGCTGATCCTTTGATTGGGTCTGTTCATGATCCTATTTACCAAGGAGCAGGTGCCATGGGCCAAGCTGGAATTCCGCAGCCAAAACAAGGAGCGGTTACAGATGCACACGGGGGAATTTTATTTATTGATGAAATTGGAGAGCTCCATCCTATTCAGATGAATAAGCTGTTAAAGGTTCTAGAAGATCGAAAAGTGTTTATGGAAAGCGCCTATTACAGCGAAGAAAACACACAAATCCCAACACATATTCACGATATTTTTCAAAATGGGTTGCCAGCAGACTTTCGTTTGATTGGTGCGACGACTAGAACGCCTAATGAAATTCCGCCTGCCATCCGTTCCAGGTGCGTAGAGGTATTTTTCCGTGAGCTTGATCGCGACGAAATTATTACAGTTGCAAAAAAAGCAGCAAATAAAGTAAGAATGGATATATCAGAAGAAGGTTTATCTCTGTTTTCTACATATGCACGCAATGGACGTGAAACGGTTAATATGATGCAAATTGCGGCTGGATTAGCGATATCAGAGGAACGAACGGACATTAAAAATGAAGATATTGAATGGATTGTTCATTCTAGTCAACTATCTCCAAGGCACGATCCGAAAATTGCAGATGAGGAAAAAGTGGGACTTATTAATGGATTAGCAGTGTACGGGCCCAACTCTGGAGCACTTTTAGAAATTGAAGTCAAAGCGATTCCTGCAAAAGAGAAAGGGAACATTATTATTACAGGTATCGTTGAAGAGGAAAGTATAGGGACTCAAGGGAAGTCTATTCGCCGTAAAAGTATGGCTAAAAGCTCAATTGAAAATGTCATAACGGTTCTTCGTTCCATGGATGTTCCAGCCGATGAGTATGATATTCATGTAAACTTTCCGGGGGGCGTGCCAATTGATGGGCCTTCTGCTGGTATTGCGATGGCAACAGGTATCTACTCAGCGATTTATGAAGTGCCAATTAAACATACGGTAGCAATGACAGGAGAAATTGGTCTGCACGGTAACGTAAAGCCAATTGGCGGTGTGATTCCAAAAATCAAGGCAGCAAAACAAGCAGGCGTTCAGACGGTGATTGTACCAAAGGAAAATATGAATGCAATGGTAGAAAAGGTAAAAGGTATCGATATTATTCCTGTCCATCATTTAACAGAGGTGTTTGAACAAGCGCTATTGTCTGTACATGAGCATGTTGCACATTTGTCGGTAGATCCAGCTATTTCAACTAGAGAATCTAGCTAATTCTATCATGATAATTAAAAATTAATGGTCAGATGAATATTCATCGCCTTTTTCGCGTATAAAACCTTTATACACAGCCAACGAAAAAGGCGTTTTTTTATGAAAAGAGCTTAAAAAGATATATTTTGCCTTTTAATTCTTTCTCATGGTACAATTAGTAATTACTATTGTTAGACATGTGTATACAAATGAGATAAAATTGTTAAAAGAATTCACACTTTACATACTTTAATTGACGAGCATTGGAGGTGTTCATTGCATGGCAGAAAAAGAAAAATTGACAATGCCGCTATTGCCTTTACGAGGTTTGATCGTCTATCCGACAATGGTGCTTCATTTAGATGTTGGGCGAGATAAATCTGTGCAAGCATTAGAAAAAGCAATGATGGATGATCACTTAGTTTGTTTAGTATCACAAAAAGATATGGGTATCGATGAACCAACAAAAGAGGATTTATATAGAACCGGTACGTTAGCAAAAATTAAACAAATGCTAAAGTTGCCAAATGGAACGATGCGCGTCTTAGTAGAAGGACTAAATCGCGTAACCGTTACAGAATTTGAAGATAGTGAAGAATATTTTGTTGTGCACGTGGAAAAGCAAAACGAAGAACATCAGGTTGATGTAGAAGATAAAGCGCTGATGCGCACGCTTTTAGACTATTTCGAACAATACATAAAACTTTCCAAAAAGGTGTCCGTTGAAACTCTTTCAACCGTAAGCGATATTGAAGAACCAGGAAGATTAGCGGATATTGTAGCCTCTCATTTACCAATAAAAATTCAGCTTAAACAAGAAATTTTAGAAATAACTGATGTGAAAGAAAGATTAAATACGATCATTTCTCATATTCAAGACGAGCAAGAAGTTTTGCAGCTGGAGAAAAAAATTGGACAGCGTGTAAAGAAATCAATGGAACGCACTCAGAAAGAGTATTATCTTCGTGAGCAAATGAAGGCGATTCAAAAAGAGCTTGGAGACAAAGAAGGAAAGACGGGAGAGGTAGCAACACTTCGCGAAAAAATTGAAGCAAGTGGGATGACGGACCACGTCAAACAAGTGGCGTTTAAAGAATTGGATCGCTATGAAAAAATTCCTGCTACCTCCGCTGAAAGCTCAGTCATTCGAAATTATATCGAGTGGTTGATTGCGCTACCTTGGACAAATGAAACGGAAGATACGCTCAATATTCATAATGCTGAACAAGTGCTGAACGATGAGCACTATGGCCTTGAAAAAGTGAAGGAACGCGTATTAGAATATCTAGCTGTGCAGCAGTTGACAAAATCTCTTAAAGGTCCTATTTTATGTTTAGCAGGACCTCCTGGCGTAGGGAAAACATCCCTAGCCCGTTCAATTGCTACGTCTCTAGATCGTCATTTTGTACGAGTGTCTCTAGGCGGCGTGAGAGATGAGTCAGAAATCCGCGGTCATCGTCGCACGTACGTGGGAGCTATGCCTGGACGCATTATTCAAGGAATGAAAAAAGCGGGAACGATTAATCCGGTATTTCTGCTTGATGAAATCGATAAAATGTCAAATGATTTCCGTGGAGACCCATCTTCTGCTTTGTTAGAAGTATTGGATCCTGAACAAAACCATAATTTCAGCGATCACTATATAGAAGAAACGTATGATTTATCAAAAGTGATGTTCGTGGCTACAGCTAATAACTTAGCTACGATTCCAGGGCCGCTGCGCGATCGAATGGAAATTATTCAAATTGCTGGTTACACGGAGCTGGAAAAGCTTGAAATCGCGAAGCGTCACCTATTGCTGCGCCAGCTAGAAAATCACGGATTGCAAAAGGGCAATTTGCAGATTCGTGATGACGCATTAACAGCAATCATCCGTTTATATACGAGAGAAGCTGGTGTTCGTAACCTTGAACGCGAAATTGCTTCCATTTGTCGAAAAGCAGCTCGTATCGTAGTCTCTGGCGAGAAAAAACGCGTGGTGGTGACGGCCAAAACGCTTGAAGAATTCCTTGGTAAGCCTAGGTTCCGTTACGGACAGGCTGAGACGGAAGATCAAGTCGGCGTTGCTACAGGTCTTGCTTACACAACTGTAGGAGGAGACACGCTAGCCATTGAAGTAAGCTTGTCCCCTGGTAAAGGAAGACTAGTGCTAACTGGAAAGCTTGGAGACGTGATGAAAGAATCAGCTCAGGCAGCATTTAGCTACGTGCGTTCAAATGCAGAGAAACTAGGAATTGATGAAAAGTTTTATGAAAAACATGATATTCATATCCATGTTCCAGAAGGAGCTGTACCAAAGGATGGACCTTCTGCAGGAATTACCATTGCCACTGCTCTAGTATCAGCACTAACGGGTAAACCGGTGCGTAGAGAAGTAGGAATGACAGGAGAAATTACACTAAGAGGTCGCGTATTACCAATCGGCGGTTTAAAAGAAAAGTCACTTAGTGCACATCGTGCCGGATTAACTAAAATATTAATCCCTCATGATAATGAACGTGATATTGAAGATATCCCTGACAGTGTACAAGAGGAATTAGACATCGTTCTTGTGTCACATGTGGACCAAGTATTGGAACATGCGCTAGTAGGAGAGGTAAAATGAAAGTAACTCAAGCCGATATTGTCATCAGTGCTGTACGCCCTGAACAATATCCTAAAGAAAACCTGCCAGAGTTTGCGTTAGCAGGCCGTTCAAATGTAGGAAAATCATCTTTTATTAATAAGATGCTCAATCGCAAAAGCTTAGCGCGTACGTCGTCTAAGCCTGGAAAAACTCAAACGCTTAACTTCTTTTTAATTAATGAAATCCTTCACTTTGTAGACGTACCTGGCTACGGATTTGCAAAAGTGTCTAAAAAAGAGCGTGAAGCATGGGGGAAAATGATTGAAACGTATTTAACAAATCGTGAGCAGCTTAAAGCTGTGTTAATGATTGTTGATCTACGCCATGCACCTTCAAAGGATGACGTTATGATGTATGAGTTTTTGAAGCACCATGACCTTCCCGTTATGGTTATCGCGACGAAAGCTGATAAAATTCCTAAAGGGAAATGGCAAAAGCACTTAAAAGTAGTGAGAGAAACGCTGGACTTGGATCCAAATGATGAATTAATTCATTTCTCATCTGAAACAGGTGAAGGAAAAGATAAAGCGTGGAAATCTTTGCAGTATCGCATGACTCACTAAACAAAGGAATAGAAGCTAAAAAAATGGAACGTTTATCATCACTCTAACAGGAAGTGAGTCAAACGTTCCATTTTTTTAACTTGTTTACATAGATTACTTTCGTTTGAAAAATAATAAATATAGCCCAACTAGTAACAATAAAATAGGCCAGAAGGTTGTTAAATAATTTACGCCGTCTTCAACTTTTGGCAAAAATAGTTTAAGACGGTCTGAAAACATCATTAAAATGGCAATAATTAAAAGGGTGCCGCCTTGGAAAAAGCCTGATTTGGCTTTTCTAGCACTAAGTAAAAAGCTAATGGCCACCATAAAAACGACCATGCTAATATTCGTAGGCCAAAAGGGAATTTGTTCACTTACATAGAAATGAATACCTAAAGTGATTAATATGTAGCTTGCAAGCAAGTTTGAATGATCTTGAGATAAAGCAGACTCAGTTAACAGGGCTGCTCCTATTAAAATTAACAGTACAGGCCACGTGTATACCTTTGCTGCAATGCTCATATGTAGTTCATTCAGTAAGAAAAAGATTCCAAATCCAACTAGTAAGACACCAAAAAACATTGATTGCTTTTTCATAGTAACCTCCAGGTGTTTCAAAACAGAAAACGTGATAAAACGCTGCTTTTTTGATACAATTTATTACGGAATAACAGTTAATATCTTAACACATGTTTTCAAAGACTGTTCACATTTTTTTTTCGAATGACTTATAGAACATGTTATAATAGTTAGAGATAAGGCGAAGCTTACACCTGTGTAATGTACGCCGCTTTTTACGAATAGTAGAATGAAGAACGCCGGATTTTACGGGCAGTTATCTCACTGTAGCTCTTTGGGAATTTAGGGGTTACTGCCCGTCAAATTCGGATAAATAAGCACATTTCAATTATAGGGGGTATGTACAAATGCATATTATAGCAGTCGGCTTAAACTTTCGAACAGCCCCTGTTGAAATAAGAGAAAAGCTTAGTTTTAATGAGCAAGAACTAGCATCTGCCATGAAAACGTTAAGCGGCCAAAAAAGTATTTTGGAAAACATCATTGTTTCAACATGCAATCGTACGGAAATTTATGCTGTTGTTGATCAATTACACACGGGCCGTTATTATGTAAAAGCATTTTTAGCTGAATGGTTCGGAATAGATAAAGAAGAGTTTTCGCCTTATTTAACCATCTATGAAAATGATGGAGCCATCGAACATTTATACCGAGTAGCATGTGGATTAGATTCAATGGTGATTGGTGAAACACAAATTCTTGGACAAGTGCGTTCAAGCTTTTTGCTTGCTCAAGAAGAAGAAACAATTGGAACGGTTTTTAATCAGCTGTTTAAACAAGCTGTGACATTAGCCAAAAAAGCTCATCATGAAACAGAAATTGGTGCAAATGCAGTTTCTGTCAGCTATGCAGCCGTAGAGCTTGCTAAAAAGATTTTTGGAGATTTATCGTCCAAACATGTGTTGATTCTTGGTGCGGGAAAAATGGGTCAGCTTGCCGTACAGAATTTATATGGCAGCGGAGCTAAAAAAGTAACGGTAGTGAATCGAACATTTGAAAAGGCACAAGAGCTAGCAAACCGTTTTTCTGGAGAAGCCAAACCATTTGCTGATCTTCAACATGCTTTAAGCGAAGCAGATATCTTAATTAGTTCAACAGGGGCTAATGACTATGTAGTAACGAAACAAATGATGAGTGAAGCCGAGCGTACGCGTAAAGGTCGTCCATTGTTTATGGTAGACATCGCCGTTCCACGTGACTTAGATCCAGAACTAGATGAGCTAGAGACGGTCTTTTTATATGATATCGACGATTTAAACGGGATTGTAGAAACCAATTTGCAAGAGCGTCAAAAAGCTGCGGATGAAATTGAAATTATGCTTGAAGCTGAAATTGTTGCTTTCAAGTCTTGGCTTGGTACATTAGGCGTTGTGCCTGTTATTTCTGCACTTCGTCAAAAAGCACTTACCATTCAAGCTGAAACGATGAAAAGCATTGATCGTAAGCTCCCAGATTTATCTGAGCGCGAGCGCAAAGTTTTAAATAAACATACAAAAAGTATAATTAATCAACTTCTTCGCGATCCAATTTTATACGCGAAAGAATTGGCTGGAGAGAAACATGCTGAAGAGTCTTTAGAGCTGTTCATGAAGATTTTTAATATTGAACAGGAAGTTGCTTTGCAAAAAGAAAAAGAAGAGCAGCTTCATACATCGATTACGTCTCATTCAGTAGCTTATCAGTCTTAAGTGAGGATTGAATAATGGTTGATATGGAATTAACCAGAATCTATGAATTGATTGTGATTTTGTACGCGGTGAGCGTTTTATTATATTTTATTGATTTTGTACAAAATAACCGGAAGGCAAACTCGATAGCCTTCTGGTTACTTTCTATTGTGTGGGTTTTGCAAACAGCCTTTTTAATTTTACGAATGTTTGAGACGGGAAGGTTTCCTATTCTTACCGTTTCTGAAGGGCTGTATTTTTACGCGTGGGTCTTAATTACTCTTTCACTTGTGATTAATCGCCTGTTTCGCGTTGATTTTATGGTGTTTTTTACAAATGTGATTGGTTTCTTAATTATGGCTATTCATACGTTTGCTCCACTTGAAACATACACTGCTGTCCAGTCGGAGCGCCTTGTGTCAGAATTATTAATCATTCATATTACCATGGCTATTTTATCTTACGGCGCTTTTTCAGTCTCTTTTGTTTTTTCCGCTCTGTATCTTGTTCAGTATAATTTATTGAAAAAGAAGAAGTGGGGCAAGCGCTTGCTAAGAATTGAAGATTTAACAAAGCTAGATTACATGTCCTATGTATTAATTTTAATTGGTGTACCGCTGTTATTGCTTTCGTTAATCTTAGGAATCATATGGGCTTATATTAAATACGTAGATTTTCATTGGTACGATACAAAAGTGTTAGGTTCATTTTTAATGTTTGTTGCATACAGCGCTTACTTGTATGCTAGACTGCGTAGAGGTATTCAAGGAAAGGCAATCGCAATGTGGAATATTGGATTGTTCCTAGTCTTACTTATTAATTTCTTTTTATTTGGCAGTTTATCGAATTTTCACTTTTGGGGTTCGTAATTAGGAGGACAACATGCGAAAAATTATTGTCGGCTCTCGTCGAAGCAAACTTGCGTTAACACAGACCAAGTGGGTCATTGAACAGTTAAAAAAACAAGGTCTTCCTTTTGAGTTTGAAATTAAAGAAATGGTTACAAAAGGGGACCAAATTTTAAATGTAACGCTGTCCAAAGTAGGCGGTAAAGGTCTTTTTGTAAAAGAAATTGAACAAGCCATGTTAGATGAAGAAATTGATATGGCCGTTCATAGTATGAAAGATATGCCAGCTGTTTTGCCAGAAGGATTAACGATTGGATGTATTCCTTTACGAGAAGATCATCGTGATGCGCTTATTTCAAAAAATGGTGAACGATTTGAGGAGCTACCAAGCGGTGCTGTGATTGGGACAAGCAGCTTGCGTCGAGGGGCACAGCTTCTATCTATGCGTTCAGATATCGAAATTAAATGGATTCGAGGAAATATCGACACACGCCTAGAGAAATTAAAAAATGAAGATTACGATGCGATTATCTTGGCAGCTGCAGGGTTATCTCGTATGGGCTGGTCGAGAGATACGGTCACTCAGTACCTAGAGCCGGAAATAAGCGTTCCCGCTGTAGGACAAGGAGCTTTAGCTATCGAATGCCGAGAAAATGACCATGAATTATTATCGCTTCTTCAAGCTCTAAATCATGATGAAACCGCTCGTGCTGTTAGAGCTGAACGCGTATTTTTAAAAGAGATGGAAGGCGGATGCCAAGTGCCGATTGCGGGTTATGGGCGTATATTGGACGGCGGAAACATTGAGCTAACGTCGCTAGTCGCGTCTCCTGATGGCAAAACGATTTACAAAGAGCAAATTACGGGAAAAGACCCCGTTGCTATCGGTTCAGAAGCTGCTGAGCGCTTAACATCTCAAGGAGCTAAGCTTTTAATTGACCGTGTAAAAGAGGAGCTGGACAAATAATGAGTCATGAGGCTCCTCTTTTTTTGAAAACAGTTTTGATTACAAGAGAAGCGAAGCAGGCTCATTCATTTGCAGCACAGATTAAAAAGCTTGGAGGCATACCTTTAAGCTTACCAGTCCTCACGTTCGCACGTTCTAACAATGAAAAAGAAGTGGAAGAGGTCCTGCTGTCAATTGACTGTTTTGATTGGATTGTTTTTACAAGTCAAAACGGCATTTCTTTTTTCTTTGAATGGCTAAAAGAGTTAAATATCAGTTGGAGTGCTTTAAAAAGATTAAAAGTGGCTGCGGTTGGAGAAAAAACCGCAAAATTGCTAGAAAAACATGATGTTAACGTGCAACTTGTTCCAAAAGAATACGTGGCGGAATCACTTCTTGAGTCGTTAAAAGCAAATGTGTCACATCACGAGCGAGTTCTCCTTGTACGAGGACAATTAGCCCGCTCTGTTTTAAAAGATGGCTTAAAAGAGTGTGAGGTAACGGATTTAGTTGTATATCAGACCATTCGAAATCAAGACTCTGAACGCTTGGTTAAGCAACATTTAGAAACAGGAATTGATGCCATTACTTTTACAAGTTCTTCTACAGTGAAATTTTTTGTCGAGTCAATTAAAGATATTCCGAATTGGCTTGAGCTTATAAATAGAACCAAAGTTGTTTGCATTGGTCCTATTACCAGTCAGACAGCGAGCGAATATGGAATTAAGCATCTTGTTCCTAACACATACACAATAAATGGTATGATAGATATGTTGGTTAGTTGTTTTGAATAATAAAGGAGGATTTTAACATGAAAGATTTACAATTTACACGTCATCGTCGTCTTCGTAATTCTGTAAATATGCGTGCGCTTGTACGTGAAACACATTTACATCCTGAAGACTTTATATATCCTATTTTTATTGTAGAAGGTGAACAAAAAAGAAATGCTGTAAAATCAATGCCAGGTGTGGATCAAATTTCTTTAGACTACTTGAATGATGAAATCCAAGAGTTAGTCGATTTAGGAATCAAGTCAGCTATGGTATTTGGTGTTCCCGCTGAAAAAGATGCGGTCGGCTCACAGGCATACCATGACCACGGAATTGTTCAAAAAGGTATTCGTCAAATTAAAGAAAATTTTCCAGACTTTGTTGTTATCGCAGATACATGCTTATGTCAATACACAGATCATGGCCACTGTGGTGTAATTGAAGACGGAAAAATCTTAAACGATCCTAGCCTTGACTTATTAGCGCGTACAGCGGTTAGTCAAGCTAAAGCAGGAGCGGATATTATTGCGCCTTCAAACATGATGGACGGTTTTGTGGCAGCTATTCGCCATGGTCTAGACGAAGCTGGATTTGAAGATGTGCCTGTGATGTCTTATGCTGTTAAATATGCATCTGCTTTTTACGGACCATTCCGCGATGCAGCGCATTCTTCTCCTCAATTTGGAGACCGTAAAACATATCAAATGGACCCAGCCAATCGCTTAGAAGCACTTCGAGAAGCGGAATCTGATGTAGAAGAAGGAGCAGATTTCTTAATTGTAAAACCAGCTCTATCTTATTTAGATATTATGCGCGATGTGAAAAATACATTTAATTTACCGGTAGTGGCTTATAATGTGAGTGGTGAATATTCGATGATTAAAGCGGCAGCTCAAAACGGCTGGGTAAATGAAAAAGAGATTGTTCTTGAAAAATTAATTAGCATGAAGCGTGCAGGAGCGGATTTAATTGTAACGTATCATGCTAAAGACGCAGCACGCTGGTTATCTGACAAGTAATTAAGGAGGCTTACACATGAGAAGTTATGAAAAGTCAAAAGCAGCTTTTTTAGAAGCGCAGCAATTAATGCCGGGTGGAGTAAACAGTCCTGTTCGTGCATTTAAATCAGTAGATATGGATCCTATTTTTATGGAACGAGGAAAAGGCGCTACGATTTACGATATTGACGGCAACAAATATATTGACTACGTCTTATCATGGGGACCTTTAATTCACGGACATTCCAACGATCAAGTAGTTGAAGCAGTCAAAAAAGTAACGGAATCTGGTACAAGCTTTGGTGCACCAACATTAATTGAAAATGAGCTTGCTAAGGTTGTGATTGAGCGCGTTCCTTCAATCGAAATCGTCCGTATGGTGAGTTCAGGTACGGAAGCAACGATGAGCGCACTGCGTTTAGCACGTGGCTATACGGGTCGCAACAAAATTTTAAAATTTGAAGGCTGTTACCACGGACACGGTGACTCTCTTCTAATTAAAGCTGGATCAGGCGTTGCAACGTTAGGCCTACCAGATAGTCCGGGAGTGCCTGAAGGAATCGCTAAAAACACGATTACAGTGCCGTACAATGATCTAGAAAGCGTACAATATGCTTTTAAAGAATTCGGAGATGACATTGCCGGAGTAATCGTTGAACCGGTAGCAGGAAATATGGGTGTGGTACCCCCTCAGCCAGGTTTCTTACAAGGGCTTCGTGATATCACATCAGAATATGGCTCACTGCTCATTTTTGATGAAGTAATGACAGGGTTCCGCGTAGCGTACAACTGTGCACAGGGATACTACAATATTACTCCTGACTTAACTTGCTTAGGAAAAGTAATCGGTGGTGGTTTACCAGTAGGTGCTTACGGTGGTAAAGCTGAAATTATGGAGCGAGTTGCACCAAGCGGCCCGATTTATCAAGCAGGTACATTATCAGGTAATCCGCTTGCGATGACAGCTGGATACGAGACGTTAACGCAGCTGACACCTCAATCCTACGATGAGTTCATTCGTAAAGCAGATCGCTTAGAAGAAGGATTGATGGCAGCAGCTGAAAAATATGATGTGCCGTTTACCGTAAACCGAGCTGGTTCAATGATTGGTTTCTTCTTTACAAACGAACAGGTAATAAATTACGAAACAGCGAAAACATCGAATTTAGATTATTTTGCAGCTTACTATCGTGAAATGGCTAATGAAGGCGTATTTTTACCTCCTTCTCAATTCGAAGGAATGTTTTTATCAACTTCTCATACAGATGCAGACATTGAACATACAATTGCAGCAGCTGAAAAAGCTTTTTCGAAGTTACGTGGATAAACAGCTAAATAAGATTGACTTTTATATCAAGGCTTACGGAGGATTCCGTAAGCTTTTTTAGTTTTAAAGACATATTTTAATTTATTTGTTCATACATCTTTAATGACCGCGCTATTACCTGGCGGGTGTTGGAAGGGGGAGAACAATTTGTCGCAGGATAATTTATCATGTCTGCGTTTTTCCGTAGAAGAATCAGTATGGTTTCAAAAAGGACAGGAAGTCTCACAACTTTTGTCTATCTCCTTAGAGCCTCAAGTATCTATTCAAGAATATGACCAATACGTGTCTATTCGAGGAGCATTACAATTAACAGGTGAATACGAAACGTACGAGGGAGAGCACTCGTTACGCGAATATACAAATGAGAATCAAGTGCAATCTATCTCTGTCCGTGAAGACGGAACGGCTGAATTATCACATCAATTTCCTGTTGATATTACCATTCCTAAAAATCGTATTCAAAGTATTGAAGACGTATATGTATCTATTGATTTATTTGATTATGAATTGCCAGGCACAAATCAGCTGCAGCTAATGGCTGACTTGTCCATCACAGGATTGTACGAACAGCATGAAGAACGAGAAGAAGAGGAAGAGTTTTCGGAGGAACAGCACATCGTCTCCTATGAAGAAGTGGACGATGCTGAAGAGGTATATACTGAAAACGTTGCTCAAGAAGAAGAACAAGAGGAACAAGAGTTTGACGTAAGCTATCGTGAAGCTCCCGCACTTTTAGAAGCAGAGGCTATTGAAGAAGAGCATTCAGAAGAAGAGCATTCAGAAGAAGAGCATTCAGAAGAGACCCCTAGTTATTTTTCATCTGTATTTAAAAAAGAATCTCGTGCTGAGCCGGTCGTGGAATATGAAGAGGAAGCATATGAACCATTTGAAGTCGAAGTGAAAAAAGAGGCCCAAATCGAGGAAGAAAGAGAAGACAATGTGATTGAACTGTTTCAGCTTCGTCAAGAGCAAGAAAGCTTCGAAGAATCGCAAGCTAGTGAATTGAATACGTATGCTGACGTTCAACAAGAGGCTGAGCAAGAAGAAGCTGAACAAGAAGAGGAAAAGATTATTGTTGAATTTCGGAAAGAAGAAAATGAAAGCGGCCGAAATGAAAACGCCCTTTATTTAACAAAGCTCTTTTCGCGGGAAGAAGAAGCTTTTTCAACTTGGAAGCTTTGTATTGTTCAAGACGGAGATTCGCTTGATACGATAGCAAACCGCTATAATACGAATGTACAAAACATTTTACGAGTAAATAATTTAGAAGATGAATATGAGCTGGAAGAAGGAAGCATCTTAAATATTCCCGTTCGTTAAAGTCGGAAAGAAAACAGTTTTGACGCATATAATGTCTTAACTGTTTTCTTTATTTTTTACGAGGAAGGAGAATATAGATGCAGCGGACAGTAGCAGACTATAAAGTATTGTTAAAAGAATATGACTTAGATGTTGACTTTATCGAAGACTACGGAAAAGTAAAAAAAGTCTATACGAAAACCGGCGTGTTTGCGCTTAAAGAAATGGCGAATCATCAAGAACGAAATCAAAACTTCATTCAAAAGCTGCAGAACGTGTATCAAAAAGGATGGATGGGATTTGTCCCTATTTATCAGACGAAGCGTTCTCAGCCCATTGTTTCAGATGAAAGCGGCTCGTATTACTTAATGCCGTGGCTCCCAAATAATCCAACCGAAGAGCGTGATATTCGATATCATAAATTATTTCAAGAGCTTGCTAAGCTTCACGGCGCTTCGGCGCAGGAAGTAGAAGTGAAAAAAGAAGATATAGAAAATCATTATACATCGATGAAAGAAACGTGGGGAAAACGTCAGGAAGAGCTGAAGCAGTACGTAGTAGAATGCGAGAAGAAAGTTTATATGTCCCCGTTTGAATTGCACTACTGTACATTTTATTATGAAATGACAAGAGCGCTTGAATTTGGTTTTGGAAAGCTCGATCAGTGGAACGATGAAATGGAAGAAAAGGAAAAGATCCGGCTGGTTACGTCTCATGGAAAGCTATCGGCTAAACATTTTATCTATGACGAACGGGGAAATGGTTTTTTTATTAATTTTGAACATGCAAAAGATGCTTCACCGATTTATGATTTGGTCTCATTTTATTTCCGTACTCTTCGCACATACCCAGTAACTACCTATGACAGCTATGAGTGGTTTAGTACGTATGAAAAACATTTTGCTCTCAGAGAAGAGGAACGGCTGCTTTTACACAGTTATTTGGCGTTTCCAGAACCCTTGTATCAGTGTATCGTTCAATATAGGCAGCATAAAGAAAGTAAAACAGAGCTTGAACATATGCAGTCATTTATTCGAGCATACTGGCTGACGAAAAACATTGAACAGCTCAATATTAAAATATTTGAAGTAGATCAGCAAAAAAAAATGGCAGCGGAAGCAGCTGCACAAGCCCAAGCGAACGAATAGCGCTTGGGTTTTTAAATCCAGTCCGAATATAAAGCAACCGCTAGTATGGCAAGCAGTGCCAACAACAGTACATCAAAGGTTGTAGGGAAAAATAGTGTACGTATACCTTGAAAAATTGTTAAAGGAACGATAAACTGTCCACAAGCCGCTCCTGCTGTTTTGAGCCACCGCTGCAGCTGATACGAATTTACATTTATTCGTTTCTTCATTTGTACATGCCCCTTTCAATCCACGTGCCCAGGTTAAAGTAAGTATATGAAAAAAGAAAGAAATGGTGCCATTTTTTTGAGCGGACTCTTCATTTTATTTCCAAAATTAGCGAGTGAATGAAAAAATAAAGAGCAGAACAAAAAAATTATGAATATAATCGTAAAAAAGTGGAGAAGATTATTGACGATTCAACATTTTTTCATATAGTATAATTAAGAGAATTTCATACATAAATACAGTGAATAGGAAGAGTACGGGATGTTCGTCTTTCAGAGAGAGAAATCAGCTGCTGTGAGATTTCTTAAGAATGTGCACTCGGAATGTCGCCTATGAGTAGCTTTTTTGAACAGCTGCATAGCTCAGTAGAAAAAGCCGGTTAATCAACCGTTATGAAATGAAGTGTATAGGCTTATCAAACGGGATAGGTCTATAAAAAAAGGTGGTACCGCGAAATCAACTCCTTTCGTCCTTTTATTAGGAAAGGAGTTTTTTTATGTTTATAAAAGCTTTACACAGTTTCTAAAGACTGAAACTTTATATTATGGAGGTATACATTATGTCTGAAAAAGAAGTGACTCTTCCAACGAAGTATGATCCAAAAGCCGTTGAAGAAAATCGTTATCAGTATTGGTTAGACGGGAAGTTTTTTGAAGCAACAAATGATCCTGAAAAAGAGCCATATACAATTGTAATTCCACCCCCAAACGTAACGGGCAAGCTGCATTTAGGCCACGCTTGGGATACAACGTTACAAGACATCTTAACGCGTATGAAGCGCATGCAAGGCTATGACGTTTTATGGCTTCCTGGCATGGACCATGCCGGGATTGCAACGCAGGCAAAAGTAGAAGAAAAGCTTCGCAGCGAAGGGAAAAGCCGCTACGATCTAGGTCGCGAAAATTTTGTAGCCGAAACATGGAAATGGAAAGAAGAATATGCAAGCTTTATTCGCCAGCAGTGGTCGAAGCTAGGACTTGGCTTAGACTATTCACGCGAGCGCTTCACGCTTGATGAAGGCCTTTCTAAAGCAGTGCGCGAAGTATTCGTAACGCTTTACAAAAAAGGGTTAATCTATCGCGGAGAATATATTATTAACTGGGATCCAGCTACAAAAACAGCTCTTTCAGACATCGAGGTTATTTACAAAGATGTACAAGGTGCGTTTTATCATATGCGCTATCCGTTGGCAGATGGTTCTGGACATATTGAAATCGCAACAACTCGTCCTGAAACGATGCTAGGAGATACGGCTGTAGCTGTTCACCCTGAAGATGATCGCTATAAGCACTTAATCGGCAAAAAGGTTGTCCTTCCGATTGTAGGGCGTGAAATTCCTATCGTAGGCGATGATTATGTTGATATGGAATTCGGTTCTGGTGCGGTAAAAATTACGCCTGCTCATGACCCGAACGATTTTGAAATTGGAAACCGTCATAATTTAGAGCGTATTTTAGTGATGAATCAAGACGGTACGATGAATGACAAAGCAGGTAAATATGAAGGAATGGATCGTTTTGCTTGTCGTAAGCAAATTGTTAAAGACCTTCAAGAAGACGGCGTATTGTTCAACATTGAAGACCACATGCATTCAGTAGGTCATAGTGAACGAAGCGGTGCCGTTGTTGAACCTTATTTATCAACTCAATGGTTTGTAAAAATGCAGCCGTTAGCAGATAAAGCAGTAGATCTTCAAAAACAAGAAGAAAAAGTAAACTTTGTACCTGATCGTTTTGAAAAGACATACTTACACTGGATGGAAAATATTCGCGACTGGTGTATTTCGCGTCAGCTTTGGTGGGGACACCGCATTCCAGCTTGGTATCACAAAGAAACTGGAGAGGTATACGTAGATCATGAGGCTCCAGCAGATATCGAAAACTGGGAACAGGATTCAGATGTATTAGACACATGGTTCAGCTCAGCGCTATGGCCGTTCTCAACAATGGGCTGGCCGGATGTGGATGCAGCTGATTTCAAACGCTACTACCCAACAAATGTGCTTGTAACAGGCTATGACATTATCTTCTTCTGGGTATCTCGTATGATTTTCCAAGGTCTTGAATTTACGGGTAAACGTCCGTTTGACGATGTACTGATTCACGGTCTTGTCCGAGATGCTGAAGGTCGTAAAATGAGTAAATCACTTGGTAACGGCGTAGATCCAATGGAAGTAATCGAGAAATACGGTGCGGATTCTCTTCGCTACTTCTTATCTACAGGAAGCTCACCGGGACAAGATTTACGCTTCAGCTTTGAAAAAGTCGAAGCGACGTGGAACTTTGCAAATAAAATTTGGAATGCTTCTCGTTTTGCATTAATGAACATGGATGGCATCACATTTGAAGAGCTTGATTTATCAGGCGAAAAATCCGTTGCCGATAAATGGATTTTAACGCGCTTAAATGAGACGATTGAGCACGTAACAAAATTAGCTGACAAATATGAATTTGGTGAAGTTGGACGCATTCTCTATAACTTTATTTGGGATGATTTCTGCGATTGGTACATTGAAATGGCTAAACTTCCTCTTTACGCAGAAGATGAAGCAGCTAAAAAGACAACGCGCTCAATTTTAGCTTATGTACTTGATAACACAATGCGACTTTTACATCCATTCATGCCGTTTATTACTGAGGAAATTTGGCAAAGCTTGCCGCATGAAGGCGAATCAATTACAGTAGCTAAATGGCCGGAAGTACGCGCTGAGCTTTCGGATAAAGAAGCTGCTAACGATATGCGTTTACTTGTAGATATTATCCGTGCTGTTCGTAATATTCGTGCTGAAGTGAACACGCCGATGAGCAAACAAGTAAAATTATTTATTAAAGCTAAAGATGAAAATATTCAAAGCCAGCTTGAAAAGAACCGTGCGTATGTAGAACGTTTCTGTAATCCAAGTGAGCTTGTGATTTCAACCGATGTTTCATTAGATGAAAAAGCGATGAGTGCTGTTGTAACAGGAGCAGAATTAATTTTACCTCTTGAAGGTTTAATTAATATCGAAGAAGAGATCGCACGTTTAGAAAAAGAATACGACAAGTTAAACAAAGAAGTAGAACGTGTACAAAAGAAATTAAACAACCAAGGCTTTATTGCAAAAGCGCCTGCTAAAGTAGTAGAAGAAGAGCGTGCAAAAGAGCAAGATTACGTTGAAAAACGTGAAGCTGTTCAGTCTCGTATTGCTGAATTACGCGGATAATCAATGGGTTAATGAATGAACAGAAAAAGCGTGGCTTGTATAGCGACGCTTTTTCTTTACATAATAATAGCGATGGAAAAGAAAGGTGAATAAAAGATGATAACGACATATGAAGAAGCGCTTGATTGGATTCATAACAGACTTCGCTTTGGAATCAAGCCGGGGTTAGAACGAATGGAATGGATGCTAGAGCAGCTTGATTTTCCGCAGCAAAATATAAATGCTATTCATGTTGCTGGGACGAATGGTAAAGGTTCTACTGTTTCTTATTTGCGAAACATGTTAGAAGAAGCAGGGTATAAAGTTGGAACGTTTACTTCCCCTTATATCGAAACATTTAATGAGCGGATTAGCGTGAATGGACAGCCTATTTCAAATGAAGCAATGACCGCTCTTGTTCAGGAAGTAAAGCCTGTAGTGGAGCGACTAGAACATACGGACTTAGGGTCAGCAACGGAATTTGAAGTGATTACAATCATGGCTTTTCTTTATTTCGGCTATCATGATTCAGTTGACTATGCTGTGTTTGAAACAGGTCTTGGGGGACGATATGATTCAACAAACGTTGTGAGTCCTATGGTGAGTGTTATTACAAACATTGGATTTGATCACATGGCGATACTAGGTGATACGGTAGAAGAAATTGCAGCAGAAAAAGCGGGGATTATTAAAAAAGAAGTCCCTATTATTACGGGTGCCGAGCAGGTAAAGGCGCTTGACGTCATTACAGAAGAGGCAAATTCGAAGCAGGCTCCGTTATTTGTGTTAGGAAAAGAATTTAAAATTGAAAACTATGAGCCCTTAGCAAATGGAGAAGGCTTTACGTTAAAAACGCCGTATGGCACATTTAAACACTTGCAATTAAATATGCTTGGCTATCATCAAGTTAAAAATGCAGCTTTGGCTCTCATGGCCGTTTGTTATTTAAAAGAAAAGAAAAAGCTTTCTATCTCCAAAGAGCAAATGATAAAAGGGATTCAGCATACAAAGTGGAACGGCCGCTTTGAGATAGTAAATGAGCATCCCTTAACGATTATTGATGGGGCTCATAATGCAGAAGGCATTGATAGCCTGTTATCTACTTTACGCCTTCATTATGAAGATCGAAACATTCATTTAGTTTTCAGCTGCTTAAATGATAAAAGCGCTGATCGAATGGTCCAAGAACTTGAAACAATCGCTGCAAGTATTACATTTACGTCGTTTGACTTTCCTCGTGCTCGCACAGCCGCGGAGCTTTATGAGATGAGTACTCATCATAATAAGCATATGGACGAGAATTGGAAAAAAGCAATTGCTTACGTAAAGGAAAAGGCGACAGGTGAACAAGACATGGTCGTGATTACAGGGTCTCTGTATTTTATATCAGAAGTGCGGGCTTTTCTTCTCAAATGAGCAAAAGCAGCAAGTGGAATCTTGCTGCTTTTAACACAATGTAAGGAAGGAATAGGGATAATAAGTAAGCACTAAGTTCAAAGTATTGTCACTTTCACCCCCTAGGTAAGTGATATATAATAAACATGTACATCACTAAATAAGGAGATTGTTAACATGAGTAAGAATAATGAAAAAATTGTACCGAAAAGTAATAAAAACTTTACCGGTATTATTCTTACCTTTTCAGTGATAGCGAATGTTATTATTTTACTGCTATTCTTTTCGAATATTGGCTATCAAGGAAAAGTAAGTTTTGATTTGACTATCTTTCCACGGTTAAATGCTATTTTGAATAGTTTTACGTTTATTTTTTTAGTTGCAGCGTTGATTTCAATTTTCAGGAAAAATATTAATGCTCATAAAGGTTTTATTTTAGCAGCATTCACTTCCACACTGCTCTTTTTAGTTTCATATTTAACGTTCCACTACATCTCCACAGAAACAGCCACGTTCGGTGGAGAAGGAATCGTTCGTCCCATTTACTTCTTTATTTTGATCACACACAGTTTCCTAGCAGCGATTATTGTTCCGCTGGCACTGTTTGCACTTGTGTGGGGATGGACAATGCAAGTTGAAAAACATAAAAAAATTGTGCGATGGACAATGCCAATCTGGCTTTATGTAAGTCTTACAGGTGTAATTGTCTACTTATTTATGGCTCCTTACTATTAAAAAACGTCTGCTTTTGCAGACGTTTTTTTTATGCTGTTATTGTTTTTTAGTGGTATAATCCTTATTACCTATAAAAGGTGTGTTTTAAGGAAGGAGGCATACAGAATATGACTTTTATGGGTATTATGATTCAGTGTATTAATCAAGGAGCTGTTTGATACTAATCAATAAAGGAGAGGTGTGGAAATGGATAAACTGTCCACGAAGAATAAAGGACTTTCTCTAATGCAAGTGATCATACTGGTTATCATAATAGGTCTTCTAGCAGCTTTTCTCATTCCGTTTATTGGCAGCTATTTAAAAGGAAAAGATACATTGCCTCATTCAAAAGAAAATCTACAGTTAATATTCTGTACCCCTGAAATGGAAGGAGTCGTATGAGTTTAATTTACCTTTATCTATTTGTTTCAGGTCTCACTCTAGGTTCATTTTATAATGTAGCAGGCCTTAGAATTCCTCAGAAAAAATCTATTTTATCTCCAAGATCTCATTGTCCACACTGTTTATACGTTCTTTCTCCACAACAGTTAATTCCCATAGTCTCCTACATTAAAAATGCAGGAAAATGTAGTATGTGTCGCAAAAAAATCTCCTTCATCTACCCGTTCGTAGAATTTTCGACAGGAAGTTTATTTGTATATGCTTTTTTTAGGTTGAATATGACGTTAGAACTGATTGTCATATTAACCTTTGTTTCTTTTTTAACAATTATAGTTGTCTCAGATATAGCTTATATGATTGTCCCAAATAAGGTACTGCTTTTCTTTTTGCCTATCTTTCTTCTTGAGCGTCTTTTCATTCCATTAACTTCGTGGAGTGATTCCTTAATGGGAGGAGGAATAGCATTTTTTCTCCTCTTTCTAGTCGCATTTCTCAGCAGAGGAGGCCTTGGAGAAGGAGATATTAAATTGTATGGTTTGATTGGTATTGTGCTTGGAGTAAAGCTTGTTTTGCTATCGCTTTTTTTAGCTATATTAATAGGCGGAACCGTTAGCATAGGAGCGTTATTAATGAAAAAGGCAAAGGTAGGTGTACCAATTCCTTTCGTTCCTTTTATTTTTATAGGGACAATCGCTGCTTATTTTCATGGAAACGAATTGATAGATTGGTATGTTAGCAACTATTTTTATTGAGCTTCAAATCTTCGACAAATTTGAAATTTCTGTAACTAAATAGCGAAAACCTTTTGTAACAAGACGACAAATGTCTTGTTATTTTTTTTTTCTTCTATGATAGCATGGAAAAAAGTGTATGTTTTATGTCGGTTTACCTCAGCTTGCAACCGGTATTAAGACTACGTTAACTAAAGGCGGTGGGGAAGTGGACAAGCAGGAACGAAAAATTTCAATTAAAATCAATGGTCAATCCAAGGATGAGAAGGAAGAACAAGCGCCAGAAAAAGACGAATTTACATGGGTTCTTCCGGAGCCGGCATCCAAAGATTCTCATGTGGAAGAAAATAAAGTGGTATTTATTGAAGATGTAAGAAATGAAAAAAAGAAAAAGCCGCGATTACATCCTAAAAATGTTTCGATTAAAACGGTAAACGGCGGTGTGATCAAACGAACAGCTGTGATTGTACTGCTAGCAGTTGGAATAGGCAGCGGCATCGGTATGGTTGGCGTGAAAATGATGACAGGAAGCGAACAGCCTGTAAGCAAAGCACAAACAAGTGAGCAAACGAAAGAAGAAAAAACTTCTCAAACAGCGTCTGCCACTGAAAGTGTTGGTAAAGCTGAAAAGAAAAACGAACAGGAATCGAAGGGGACATCAGCTGCTGTTTCTACTTTAGAACCTTTTTCCTTTTACATTGTTCAAGCAGGTGCTTTTTCATCAAAAACTGCTGCAAATAAAGCAATGGATAAATGGAAAGAAGAGAACGAAGCAGGCGAGATCTTTTCACCTAAAACCTATTCTCTTGTCGTTGGTGCTGCCACTGGAGAAGAAAAAGCGAACGCACTTAGTAAAACGTATAAACAACAAGGTAAAGATGTATATGTAAAGTCTTATGAAATTAAGCCCACTAGCGAATTAGGGAAAAAAGATCAAACGGTTATAACCACAGCGCAGCCGTTTATGGCTAATCTCTTAGATCAATCTGTTAAAGCGATTGAAGGACAGCGGGTAGCCGATATCAAATCTCTGAAAAAAGAGCTGACAAAAGTTCAGAAAGAAGCGTCAAATGAAGACATTAAAACCATGGTGAGCACCCTTCAAAAAGCTGCTGCTTCTCTTTCTTCATATGAAGACAATAAAAGCAGTAAAGATGCTTGGCTTGCTCAGCGATACGTGTTAAAAGCTCTTCAGCAGTATGAAAGCCTTGTAACGTCTTAACAAGTGAGGTAGTGTAATGCTGCCTCACTTGTTTATTGTCATTTGGGGATGAAATTGCTAAAATAACGGTGTGTCCTTCTTTTTTAAATCAAAATGCAAAGGTGAGATGTATGAAACAAACATTAATTTTAGCCTCAGGCTCTCCTCGTCGAAAAGAATTACTTCAGCAGCTTCACATTCCCTTTACCGTTCACGTTAGTACAATTGAAGAAATCGTCAATCCATTATACACTCCGTCCGAGGTAGTAATGGATTTAGCTAGGCAAAAAGCAGTGGACGTCGCTTCGCATCATAAAGAGGATATTGTCCTAGGTGCCGATACAGTTGTCGTATATGGCAATCGTATTTTAGGAAAGCCAAAAACGAAACAAGAAGCGATTGAAACACTTACGATGCTGTCAGGTCAAAAACATCAGGTATTAACTGGAGTAGCGTTCGTATCAAATGCAAAAGTTCATACGTTTTATGAACAAACAGATGTAGAGTTTTGGCCGATTGAACAAGATGAAATCGTACAGTACGTAGAGTCAGGAGAGCCTATGGATAAGGCTGGTTCTTATGGAATTCAAGGTCTCGGTGCTGCGCTAGTTAAAAAAATTGAAGGAGACTATTTCTCCGTGGTGGGCTTGCCGCTCTCCCGAACAATACGTGAGCTAAAACAATACGGTTTCGTTTACTAAAAAGGAGTGGCGAAATTGGATCAATCATTGTTAATTAAAGATTTTCCTCAAGATGAAAGACCTCGAGAGCGCCTTATGTCAATGGGTGCTTCTAGTCTTTCTAACCACGAGCTTATTGCTATTTTGCTGCGCACTGGAACCAAAGATGAATCTGTTCTTCAGCTGTCCAATCGCATATTAACGCATTTTGAAGGTCTTCAACTTTTGCAGCATGCATCGCTTGATGAAATGATGAATATTAAAGGTATCGGACCTGCAAAAGCAATTCAAATTATAGCGGCTATTGAAATAGGTAAGAGGATTGTACAGCGGAAATCTAGTCAGCGATATACCGTTCATGGCCCTGAAGACGGAGCTAATTATGTGATGGAAGAAATGCGCGTGCTGTCTCAAGAGCATTTCGTCTGTTTATACCTCAACACGAAAAATCAAGTTCTCCACAAGCAAACCATTTTTATCGGAAGCCTCAATTCATCTATTGTCCATCCAAGAGAAGTATTTAAAGAAGCCTTTCGTCGTTCAGCTGCATCCCTTATTTGTATTCATAATCATCCCTCCGGCGACCCTACTCCCAGCAGAGAAGATATAGAGGTAACGAAGCGCTTAAAAGAGTGCGGATTTATCATAGGAATTGAATTGTTAGATCATTTAATTATCGGAGATCGAAAATATATTAGTTTAAAAGAAAAAGGATACATGTAAGGCTATGCTTTTTAAAATCCTTGGGTTATAATAGTAGTCATGATTTTAAATGACAAGTTCTTTACAATCATTCGTTATTAATAGACAAAGTATGACTTTTTATCATACAATATTTGGCGTTGACATCTATGAAAAAAGTATAGAAAATAAAAAATGTTACTTATGAAATGAAGAAATTGAATTATGGAATTTTTACCTTTGCATTTTGGTAAGAGAAAGGAAGAGACACATGTTTGGAATCGGTACTAGAGACCTTGGAATAGATTTGGGTACTGCAAATACGCTCGTTTATGTAAAAGGAAAAGGAATTGTTGTGCGTGAGCCGTCTGTTGTGGCTTTGCAAACTGATACAAAACAAATCGTTGCGGTAGGTAACGATGCAAAAAATATGATTGGTCGTACACCTGGGAACGTAGTAGCCCTTCGTCCAATGAAAGATGGAGTTATTGCAGATTACGAAACAACTGCGACGATGATGAAATATTACATCAATCAAGCTCAAAAAACAAAAAGTTTGTTTGCGGGTAAGCCGTATGTAATGGTTTGTGTACCTTCTGGCATTACAGCTGTTGAGAAACGTGCCGTTATTGATGCGACTCGTCAGGCTGGCGCGCGTGATGCGTATACAATTGAAGAACCGTTTGCTGCAGCAATCGGCGCCAATCTACCGGTTTGGGAGCCAACGGGAAGTATGGTAGTAGATATTGGCGGAGGAACAACAGAAGTTGCGATTATTTCTTTAGGAGGAATCGTAACATGTCAGTCAATCCGTATCGCTGGGGACGAGATGGATGAAGCGATTATTCAATATATTCGCAAGAATTACAATTTAATGATCGGTGAGCGTACGTCAGAAGCATTAAAAGTAGAAGTCGGTTCTGCCGGAATTCCAGAAGGTATTGAAAACATGGAAATTCGCGGACGTGACTTACTAACAGGTCTACCGAAAACAATCGAAATTTCAGCAGAAGAAATTGCAGAAGCGCTAAAAGATACAGTGGCTTCTATTGTAGATTCAGTAAAAAGTACATTAGAAAAAACACCACCTGAACTTGCGGCAGATATTATGGATCGCGGTATTGTATTAACAGGCGGTGGCGCATTGCTACGTAATTTAGATAAAGTTATTAGTGAAGAAACAAATATGCCGGTTGTCATCGCAGAAGATCCGCTTGACTGTGTTGCAATTGGAACTGGTAAAGCGTTAGAACACATTGATTTATTTAAAAATCGTACAAGCGATTCATATCGCTAAATATTAAGAGGTGTAGATCGTGCCACAATTTTTCTTAAATAAACGTTTAGTTATTTTATTAGTCAGTATTATTGTATTAGTGGCATTGATTGGTTTTTCGTTAAATGGTCGTAAAAATGTAACGTGGCCTGAACAGTTTGTCAAAGATACGGTTGGTCTTGTTCAGGCTACCTTTAATGAACCCGCACAATTTGTAGCGGGTTTCTTTCAGAATGTAGGTGACTTAAAGCGTACATACGAAGAAAACGAGGTATTAAAAGCCCGTTTAGACGAACGCATGCAATTAGAAACGAAAGCCAACGCTTTGCAGCAAGAAAATAAAAAATTAAGAGCACAGCTCGACAAAAAAACGGATTTAAGTCAATACAACCCAATCGAAGCAACAGTTATTGCTCGTAATCCAGACCGTTGGCATGAGGTAATTGCCATTGATAAAGGGACGGTTCATAATGTGCAGGAAAATATGGCTGTTATGACTCCTGAAGGGCTGATTGGTAAAGTGAAGCATGCATCTAAGTTCACATCTACTGTGCAGTTAATTAGTTCATCAGATCGTACAAACCGTGTATCTGCTAAAATTCAGGCTAAAAAAGAAGTATTTGGTTTAATTGAAGGCTATGATGATAAAGAACAGGCGCTTGTTATGCGTCGTATTCCATTTGATGCTGATATTAAAGAAAAGCAAAAAGTAGTAACGTCTGGTCTAGGACAAGAAGACGGCATTTTCCCTAGCAATCTTCCAATTGGCGTTATCACAAAAATTGAGCCTGATGAATATGGATTAACGAAAAAAGCTTATATCAAACCTGCTGCTGACTTGTATGACTTAGATAACGTAGTTGTAGCTAAAAGAAGTGCGCCCGCTGCTGAAGACGATTTAGGGGCGGAGGAGGCTAACTGATGAAGCGGTTTGTCCTTCCTATTCTCGTGCTTGTCGTTTTTATGTTTGAAAGTATCTTTGTTAATTTTGTCGCCATGGCATCACCATGGCGAGACTGGATTCTATCGCCTCACTTTGTTGTAGTGGTACTGGCTTTTATGTCAGTGTATTATCACCCAAAGCAAGCGATGCTATATGGGGTAATCCTTGGATTCATGTACGATATTGCCTTTACGGATGTCTTAGGAGTATACGCGCTTGGATTACCGGCCGTATGCTATATCGTATCAAAACTAATGAAGATTTTTCAGCAAAATACGCTTATCGTAATCTGCATGTCGCTATTAGCTGTAGCCATTATTGAGTTTTATGTATATGGAATTAATAGCATTATTAATATATCTGATATGACCATTGGTCGCTTCTTGCAAGAGCGATTTTACGCAACCATCATTTTAAATGCCATATTTGCACTCATTTTTGCATTTCCGCTTCAAAGATGTTTTCAATATTTTGCTAAATTTATCGATGAACGCTGATCGGAACATATATTACGCTTCTCGTTCGTGATAGGATAAAAATGCTGATTGAAGAAACGAAAAAAAGGAATTGAGTAAGTCTCTGTCGAAATTATATATTCGTTGAGGTGAGCGTCTTGAATAAACAAAAGCAACAAAATGTGACAATTAAAGGAACAAAAGATGGATTAACGTTGCATCTCAATGATACATGTTCATTTGCAGAGCTTTTGACGGAACTTAAGACGAAGCTTTTGACAAATAAGCATGGCGATGCCGATCAGATCGTCACAGTGTATGTCAAAATCGGAAATCGTTATTTAACTACAGAGCAGGAAACCGAATTGAAGGCGCTCATAGAAGAAAATCAGTATTTAGTAGTTAAACAAATTGATAGTAACGTTATTTTAAAGCAAGATGCAGTCCGCGTAAGAGAAGAAAGTGAATTAGTATCTGTTACAAAGGTAGTTCGTTCAGGACAGGT